>DASTQX010000550.1:0-34567 GCA_035761505.1 Pyrinomonadaceae bacterium | reverse complement strand
GAAGGAGCGCCCGACGGGAGTCTCGCCGCTGATGGCGGCGGCGGTGCAGATGCTCTGGGCGGGCGTCGTGCTGACGGTGGCCGGGACGGCGTTGGGCGAGTGGGGCGAAATCAGTTTCAGCGCGCGGAGTTTGATCGCGCTCGCGTACCTCGTCGTCTTCGGCTCGATTGTGGCTTACAGCGCTTACACCTACGCGATACAGAAATTGCCGCTCTCGCTCGTCTCGACTTATTCGTACATCAATCCGCTCGTCGCTCTGGTGCTCGGCTGGCTCGTTCTTTCGGAGGCGCTCGGCTGGCGCGAATTTCTGGCGGCGGCGGTCATCCTGTTGGGCGTGGCTCTGGTGAAGACCTCGCCGAAGTCTTTGGCGCGCGTGCTCGAAAGGCTAAAGGGGCGGAAGGCCGATGGCGGCGTCGAGCGAGGGGGCGAGACGGTCGAAGGCGTCGTCCAACGAACCTGTCAGTGACTTTCGGGCGGCGGACGGAAAGAGAGCTTGAAGGCGCGGAGTCGGGACGTGAAGTCCTCTTCCGCGCCTTCAAGGTTTTTTAGTCGAGGCGGAAGAAGCGTTTGATCTTGTCGAGGATACCGGCGGGCGTGTCCTGCTCGCTGGCGGCGGCGGGCGAGTTGGCGGCGAGCTGTCGGCGTCGCTCGTTGATGGTGTGGCTGAGCGATTCGACGAGGTCGGGGTTGGTCTCGAAGAGGGCTTTCATCGCGGCGTGGCCGATCTCAAGGACTTCAGTCTCTTCGGCGGCGATGACGTGGGCCGTGCGCGGCTCGCCCGTGAAGAGCGCCATCTCGCCGAAGAAGTCGCCCTCCTGAAGCGTCTTGATGGTCATGCGCTGGCCGTTGTTGTCCACGCGCACGTCCACGCTCCCACGGTGGACGATGAACATCGAGGAGCCGGGGTCGCCCTCGCGGATAATCGTCTCGCCGGGGGCGAAGACGCGGCCCGCCGAGTTCAGCGCGAGCATGCTCAACTCGTCCGAGGTGAGCGGCGAGAAGATGTCCACCGCCGAGAGGCGCTCGGCCAGAGTCTCGGCGTCCTGACGGGCGTCGGGCGCGGCGGCGGGCTGCTCCATCTGGACGGTGCGCGTGGGGAAGGCGAAGGTCAGACCGTTGCGGCGGAAGGCGTACCAGACGCGCTGCCGGATGAGGGCGTCGGTGTCGTTGTAGCGCGCGTAGTCGGAGAGCCAGTACTTCACCTCGTACTCGACGTTGCTGTCGCCGAAGTTGCGGATACGGACGACGGGCGTCATGTAGCGCAGGACGTTGTCGCACTCGCGGATGGCCTCGCGGACGGCGTGGATGACTTTGGTAGGCGAGTCCGAGTAGTGCGCGCCGAAGAAGACGATGCGCGCGTTGGCGTTGTCGCGCGGGCAGACCTCGATGGACTCTTTAGCGATGCTCGAATTGCTGACTAAGACGATGTGGTTCTGGAAGGTCTTAATCTTGACCGCGCGCCAGGTGATGCTCTCGACCACGCCCGTCCACTTGCCGACCGTGATTACGTCTCCGACCTGAAACGGCTTGTCGGCGTGCAGCGAGATGCCCGCGAAGAGGTTGCCGAGCGTGTCCTGCAAGGCCAAACCGAGGATGATGCCGAGCAGGGCCGAGCCCGAAAGGAGCGCGCCGAAGGAGAGGTTAGGGAAGAAGTATTTGAGGATGAGCGCGATGCTGATGACGTAGGCGGCGAGCGAGAAGATGTCGCGCATCAGGCTCGGCGCTTCGTAGCCCTTGCGCTTGCGGAAGATGAAGAAGACCAGCTCGTTCAAGGCCCGGACGGCGATGAGCGAGAGGCTCACGAAGAAGAAGACGCAGACGAGGTTCCACGCCCACTCGTAGGCCATGAAGGAGACCCGCACCTGTTCGGGCGCGCTGGCTGGCGGCTCAGGCGGGCTGAACTCGGAGAGGAAGTAGAGCACCAGCCCGAAGAAGGCGGCGGCGGCGAGCGGGAGCGCGATCTGTTTTTTGAGTTCGGGACGATTCAAGGGATTAAGTTCAAAGTCTAAGGTTCAAAGTTCAAGGTCGAAGATAAAAGAGAAGGCAAGGTTCCTGACTTAACTTTGAACTTAGAACCTTGAGCTTTGAACTCTAGTCGAAGAGGTTCGGGAACAGTCTCGACGCGATAAAGAGAAGCGACAGGGCCGAGACGACGACGACGGTCAGCCACGAGGCGACATTATAAACCCGACCGTTCCTGTGGTCACCCATTAACTCCTTTTTGTTGACGAGGCGCAACACCGAGACGAGCAGCACGGGCAGCAGCAGCCCGTTGATGACCTGCGTCGCGAGCAGCACGTCGAAGAGCGGGAGGCCGGGGACGATGGCGACGAGCCCGCCGACGGCGATGAGGAAGGTGAAGATGCCGACGAAGATCGGCGCTTCGCGGAAGCTGCGCGAGACGCCCTTCTCGAAGCCGAGCGCCTCGCTGATGGAGTAGGCCGTGGCGAGAGGGAGCACGCCCGCCGCGAGCATCGAAGCGCCGAAGAGCCCGACGCCGAAAAGGAGCCGCGCGTACTCCCCGGCCAGAGGTTCGAGCGCGAGCGCCGCGTCGCCTGCGGTCTCGACGCGGACGCCCGCGAGGTGGAGCGTCGAGGCCGTCGCAACCGTGATGAAGAAAGCGATGGCGACGGCAAAGACCGTCCCCGTCCACACGTCCACGCGCGTCAGGTGGTATTCCTCCTCGGTGACGCCCTTTTCGACGACCGACGACTGGACGAAGACCTGCATGTAGGGCGAGATGGTCGTGCCGATGAGCGCGACGACGGTGAAGAGATACCCGGCGTCGAAGTCGAAACGGGGCCGCACGACCGCGCGCGCCACGTCGCCCCAGACGGGCCGCGCGAGGAAGGCCGAGACGACGTAGCTGAGGAAGACCAGAGACATCAGGAGGAAGACGCGCTCGACTCGACGGTACGTGCCTTTGACGACGAGCCACCAGATGGCGAAGGCGGCGAGCGGGACGGAGACGAAGCGCGGCACGCCGAAGAGTTCGGTGGCCGCTGCGATGCCGACGAACTCCGAAACCGTCACGCCGCCGTTGGCGACCAAGAGGGCCAGCATCACGAACATCGTCCAGCGGACGCCGAACTGCTCGCGGATTAAATCCGAAAGTCCCTTGCCGGTAATCGCGCCCATCCGCGCGCAGGTCTCCTGCACGATGCCGAGCGCGAAGATGAGCGGGATGAGAGTCCAGAGGAGGTTGTAGCCGTAGTCGGCCCCGGCGGAGGCGTAAGTGGCGATGCCGCCCGCGTCATTGCCCGCGTTGGCGGCGACCATGCCGGGGCCGATGACCGCGACGTAAGCCAGCAAGCCCCGGCGTCGCGCGACCGCCCGCTGCACGCGCCGCGCCCCGCCGCGCCACAGGCGTCGCCCGGCGTCCCGCATCGTTGCTGCGCTGCGCGTTCCGGCCACTCGGAGGTTCTCCGTCCGTCATAGCTTAAAGTCGGTTCGGGTTTACTAACTTCAGAGCGGTTCGCTGTCCGCCCCGCGTCTCGGCTCTCAGCCGAAGAGTCTCGGCAAACGCTGCCGCCAGTCTTTGGGGAGCAGGAGTTCCATCGCGTCGTCCACGGTGACGATGCCGGCGAGGTCGCCCACGTCGTCCACGACGGGGAGCGCCAAGAGGTTGTACTCGGCGATGAGTTCGGCCACGTCGCGGGCCGAGTCGCGGGGCCGGGCGAACTGGAAGTCCGAGCGCATGACCTCGGAGAGCGGGGCCGAAGGGTCTGCGAGGATGAGGCTGCGCAGCGCGATGACGCCCGCGAGCTTCCACGAATTTTCTTCCTCGACGACGTAGAGGTAGTAGATCATGTTCGGCGTCTCGGCCATCTCGCGCAGGCGCGCGATGGCTTCGCCGACCGTGAGCCGCTTGGGGAGGACGACGAACTCGGTCGTCATCAAGCCCCCGGCCTCGTCGTCCTCGTAGGGGAGCAGTTCGGCCACGTCGGCCTTCTCCTCGCCCTCCATCAGTTCGAGCAGGTCTTCGGCCTTCTCTTCGGGCAAGTCGCCGAGCACGTCCGCCGCCTCGTCGGGCGACATCCATTCGAGGATGTCGGCGGCGCGCTCTTCGTTCATGTCGCCGATGATGCGCGCCTGATCGTCGGCGTGCATCTCTTCTAAAGTCTCGGCGGCGGTCTCGTCGTCGAGCGCCTCGATGACTTCCGCGCCCTGATGATAAGAGAGCGCCTCGGCGAGCCGCGCGATCTCGACCGGATGCAAGCGCGCGAGCTTATCGCGCGAGGACTTGAGCTGGACGGTCGCGGCGTCCGTGGCGAGGTAGCCCACATCGGCCCAGTCAATGACCTCGACGGGCCGCCGCGTGCGGACGAGTCCCGCCGGGGCGAGCCGCCGCCAGAGCCCGGCGATGCTCACGTCCGCGCCCGTCACTCGCCACTCGCCGCCGCCACTGATGAGCTGCACGTCGTTGACGCGGACGACGCGCTTGCCGTCCACGTCTATCAACTGCTTGTCGAGCACGTCGCGCGCCAGAAGCACTTCGCCCTCGCGCCGCGAGAAGGGCGTGCGGTCGAAAATGTCGGTGTTGAGCTTCACGCCCTGCTCGTCGAGGCTCGTGATGTGCGCGCGCGGGAGGAAGAAGTCACGTCGTCCGAGACGCGCGACGACGCCCGTCACCGGCGGGTGGTCTTCGCCGAGGCGGACGATGACATCCTTAAGTGTGGCCGCGCGCTCGCCCTCCCTGTCGCGGATCGGGCGACCGAGCACCTGTGAGAGATACAGCATGTGTAGTTATCGCCCCGAATTTCCGAGAGCGGGGCATGATAGCACGACGCCGTTTGAAGTGAAGAAGGAGACGGACGGCGGCGCGGAAAACGCTTCCCGGCGGGCCGCCCGGTGTGTAAGATATGTCCGCGCTCTACCTCAGACTGACGAACGTCATTCTTCTGTCCGCATCTTGATACGCCGCCGCCGAGAGGCGCGCGCGTCCGGGCCTCACCCCGACAGGGACGACAACACGAAACGCGATGAGCAGCCCCACGCCCCAGCCAGACGCCGCGCCCGCGCCGAACGTCAGATACACGCAGGAGATCAGGTTCGCCGTCGTCATGTACGGCGGCTCCTCGCTCGCCATCTACATCAACGGCGTGGCTCAGGAACTTCTCCGGTTGGTGCGCGCCACCGCGCCCCTGCCGGAGGCGGGAGGCGTCGCGCGCCGCGCCTACCTCTCGGACGAAGAGCTGAGCGGCACGGAGCGCGTCTATCGCAAGCTCGGCCAGATACTCGTCCGCGGCAAAGAGGCGCGCGGGTCGCGGGCCGGGAAAAATTCCGACATCCGCACGCGCTTCGTCATAGACATCCTGACGGGCACTTCGGCGGGCGGCATCAACGCCGTCTATTTGGCGAAGGCGCTCGCCAACGACCAGTCGCTCGAAGAGCTGAAGCGGCTCTGGATTACGCAGGGCGACATCAAACAGTTGCTCAACGACAAGCGCTGGGACGAGTCGGGGAAGCTCGGCAGGGCCGAGGCTCCGGGGTCGCTGCTCAACAGCCGCCGCATGTACTGGGAACTGCTCGACGCTCTGCGCGGGATGGACAGGAAGAAGCCCTCGGACGCGAAGAGGCCGTCGCCTTACGTCGAAGAACTCGACCTCTTCGTCACCGCGACGGACATGAACGGGCGCGTGCTGCGGCTGCGCCTCGCCGACGACGTAGTTACCGAGCGCCGCCACCGCAACGTCTTCCGCTTCCGCTACGCGACCGACGAGGCGGGCGGCAAAGAGCGCAACGACTTCACGGCGGAGCACAACCCGTTCCTCGCCTTCGCCGCCCGCTGCACCTCGGCGCACCCGGCGGCCTTCGAGCCGGTGCGCTACGCGGATGTCGAGCCGGTGCTCAAGGCGAAGCCGCCCGCGCCGCCTCTGCCACAGGAGTACGGCACGCGCGACAAGGAGTTGGAGAAGTTTTACGAGGACTACCTGCTGACGAAGGACGAGGAGGATCGCGGGCAGTTCGTCCCCTTCCGCGAGCGCGTCTTCAACGACGGCGGCGTGCTCGACAACAGCCCCTTCAGCTTCGCCTCTGACACGCTGCCCTTTCGCCACGCCGACGTGCCCGTGGATCGCAAGCTCCTCTACATCGAGCCGACGCCGGAGCATCCGGAGTCCGAGTGGGAGTCGGCGGCCAAGCCGGACTTCGTAGATAACGCCCTCTCGTCGCTCGTCTCGCTGCCGCGCTACCAGACCATCGTGGACGACATCGTCCGCGTGCTCGAACGCAACCGCCTCATCGGGCGGGTCGGCAACATCATCCACGGCATGGAGGAAGACCTCCGGTTCTACCGCGAGGTGCGGGAGGAGCCGCCCTCGCGCGCCGACTTCCTCGCCTACGACAAAGAGCGGCTTCGTGTCTGGATGCGGCAGAAGGGCACGTCCTGGGGCAGCTACCAGCGCCTCCGCGTCGCCGAGGTGACAGACGACCTCGCGCTGCTCGTCGCGCGCGCCGCCGGGTTCGACGAGGAGTCGGACGAATTCCTTGCCGTCCGCCATCTCGTGCGCCGCTGGCGCGCGGAGAACTACCACCCGCACATGCAGGGCCGGAGGAAGTCGGAGATCGAGTTCCTTCTGCGCTTCGACCTCATGTGGCTGATGCGGCGCGTGCGATTCGTGCTGACGAAGGCGAGCGAGTTCTCCTGTCTCGACAAGCGCGCGGCGGAGCTGGTGCGCTTCGCGCAACGGAAGGAGATACGCCCGCAGCCGCTCCCCGGAGGCGAGGACGGCGAAGAGTTCCGCGACGAACTGCTGCGGGGCAAGCGCGGCGGCGCGGCGGCCTTCAACAACCTCCGCGCCGAGCGCGAACGCCTCTGGGCGCGCGGCGCGGCCAACCCCTTCGCCGGGCTCATCAGCAAACTCGAAATCACTTCCGAAGACCTCGTCACCCTGCTCAAGCAGCCGACCGCCGGGGATCGTCAGAACTTCGCCAAAGAACTGCTCGACGGCGGCCTCGCGTCGCCGACCGGGGAGTTGAAGACGAGGCGTGACGTGCTGATGAAGCTGGCGGTCGAGGTGGCGCGCGAGATCGAAGATGTTTATACGAAGGTCGGCGGCGAGTGCTCGAAGGCGATGGCCCCGCCGCGCGAGGACACGGCGCTGACGCCGCCCAGACATCTCGCGCGGCAGGTGCTCTGGCCCTACTACAAATACTTCGAGGACTACGACCTCATCTCCTACCCGATACTCTACTCGACGCACGTCGGCGAAGAGTTGGACACGGTCGAGGTCTTCCGTATCAGCCCGGCGGACGCGACGAGCCTCATTGACGAGAAGGAGACGAACCTGCGCCATCTGGCGGGCACGACGCTCGGCAGCTTCGGCGCGTTCTTTGAAGAAGAGTTCCGGCGCAACGACATGCTCTGGGGGCGGCTCGACGGGGCCGAGCGCCTCATCCACGCGCTGCTGCCCGGCGACGCGCACGCGGCGCTCAGGGACGAACTGACCGCCGAGGCGCACCGCGCCATCATCGTCGAAGAGACGTTGGAGCGTGACCTCAAGCCGGGCGACAGCGCGCGGCTCCGCCAGTTGTTGAAGGAGGAGCTGGCGAGTTTGGAAGCCCCGGACGACGGCGGCGCGATGGCCGACGCTCTCGCCGCGCGGCTCGAAGGGTCGGGCGTCAACGACTCGCTCAAGGGCTTCCTCCGCTCCTTCCTGCGGCGCGTTGACCCGCGCGAGAAGTTCGTCCAGGACTTCAAGGACTCTTACGAACGGAAGCGCAAGTTTACCCCGCAGCAGACGCTCGAATCGGCGGCGCGCGCGAGCCGCATCTTCGGGCGGATGCTGGAAGGTTACGCCGCCGCCCACCGGCGGAAGGAGAACAAGGTCATCCTCTGGGCGGCGCGGCTGACGCAGTGGACGTGGGGGCTGGTCATCGTGGCGCTGCCGGGCACGATCCCGAACATGCTTCTGCGCTACTGGCTGAAGCTGCTCTACCTGTTCGAGCTGCTGCTGGTCGCGGGCGGGCTCCTGTTCGCCGCGGAGGAGATTCAGCAACTCGGCATCATCGCTCTGGTCTTGACCGCCGTGCTGCACATCGTCCTCTTCCTCGTCGGCGACTACGTGCGCTCCGGCAAGCCGCCGTGGATCAAAAGCGCGCGGCTGAGAGTCTTCCTGCGCGTGCTGGGGCTCGCCACCGTCGTCGGCGTCGGCCTGTGGCTGCTCTTCTCTCTGCGCCGGTACGCGTGGCTGCCCGTCCTCGACTACCTCATCAGGTTTTTAGAGGACGTGCGCAACGCCGCCGCCGGGCCTTGAGGCGCGGGAGAAAAAATAGTTCGGTGATGGAAGGTTTAAAGCCGGAAGGAGTTTGAAAGATGGAGACACTCGTTCGCGCCGTCGGGGCGCTCGCGTTTCTGCTGGTGCCCTTCGCGCTGCTGGTGGTCGTCAACTTCTTGAGGTCGAAGCCGCTGCCGCCGCACGGCGTCCGCATGCCGGGGCTCGCCATCGAGTTCGTCACCACGCCGGGCGAGGCGGAAGAGTTGCTCGGCGAGCGCGGCGCGGGCTCGGACAGGCGCGCGGGGATGCGCGAGGGACTCAACGCGGACTACGTTTTTATCGCCGCCTACTGGCTCATGTTCATGGGGACGAGCATCCTGCTCGCGCAGCGCGACCTCACGTTCTCGCTCGGCCAGTGGAGGCTCAACCCTTCGGTCTGGCTCGCCGCCGCCGCCGCGCTCTGCGCCACCGGCGCGGCCATCTTCGACCTCGTGGAAAACTCCGCGCTCGCGCGGCTCTACGACGCCGAGAAGATTACCAAGCCCTTGCTCGACGCAACGAGCGGGGCGGGCTCCTGGAAGTGGGCGCTGTCCTTCGCCGCGATCTTCCTTCTCTCGTTCACCTTCCTCCGCGCGGACTTCGACGCCGTGCTCGTGCTCGGAATCCTGTACCTGCTGGTGGCCGTGCTCGGCTGGGCGGGCCTGCTCTACTCGCCGCGTCTCATCGAGGCGGTCTTTCTCCTCATCGCCGCCGGGTTCGTCCTGCTGGCCGTGCTCTTTACCTTCCGCACCGAACTCGTCCTGCGTCACCTCTAGCCGCGCGTCTCTCCGTCCATTCCTTTTCAACGGGGAGCGGTGGACGGGTTCTTCACGGGCAGGTGCTCGACAATCAACTGGTTGAAGCCCTCTTCGGGGTTGACGTAGAAGGGCCGCATCGAGATGACGGGCGCGACCTTCTTGACCGCCGCCGAGGGGTCGGCCTCGGCCCCGCGCTCCCGCCCGAAGCCGCGCACGCTGTAGCCGTGGAATTGGAGCGTGATGCGGTCGCCCGGCTGCATGATGAGCGGCGTCGTGAGATAGCCGTTGCCCGTGCCGGAGGAGAAGCCGCCGCCGTAGCTGTTGACGTACTCGCCCGAAGCAAGGAGCGTCAAAGGCGCTCCGCGTTCGACGATGATGACGGGGACGCCGCCGCCGCGCCCGGAGCCGAGCGGCAGATCGTCCGCGACGCGCGCACCCACGGAGAGGTTGAAGGCTCCCGGCTTCAACGCCTCGAAGGTGGCGTAGAAACTCATCGTGAAGCCGGGGGCGCGGTGCGGGCTCGAATAGGCCGAACTCCCGACGTACTTCAGAAACTCCGCCGCCGGGTTCGGGACGGGCTCGGCGTGAAGCTTCTTGTCACCTTCCGCCCTCGCGGCCACCTCCATCTTCAAAGACTCGGCGAGCGGTTCGGACGGCGGCTGAAGCTCGCGGCCCGTGAGCGTGAAGGTGTGGCCGGTGAAGTCGTCGAGCACGACGGGCACGATAATCGTGTCGCCGAGACACACGTCGGCGTAGTTCCTGTCCTGCACTCTGCGGCGACAGCCTCGCGGGCTGACCCGGACGGGAATTTCGTGCTCGACGAATTCGTAGAGCGGGTCTTTCGGCCTCACGCGGTCAACGTACCTGTACTTGTACTTGAGCTTGAAGTGGCCGCTCCGCTTCGGCTTCGCGTGGGCGAGCCAGAACTGCCCGCCGCCGTGCCACGTCGAGCGCCGCGCCAACTCGTCGCGCACCAGCTCGAAGTCCTCGCCGAACGCCTCGACGAACGCGCGCCGCAACTCCGAAGTGTTGCGCGCCTTTGGCCGCGAAGAGTTCTTCTGCCCCGCCGCGTTTTGAAAGGGGACGAGCACGAACAGAGAGAGCGCGACGGCGACGAGTTTAACTCTGGTGGAGCTTGTCATCTCTTCGGCCTTACCTCGTCTCGACCGTGTAGCTCACGGTCGTCTTGCCGCCCGCGGGGACTTGCACCTTCATCTGGAAGGTGTTGGCGGAGAGCTTTTCGGTCGGCACCGTGCTTTCGAGAATCGTCCAACGGTTCTCGTTGGCGGGCTCGATGCCCTCGCGGACGAAGGCTTCGACGGCGCGCGAGCCTCGGTTGGTGATGACGACTTCGACTCTCGTCGTCAGCTTGTCGCGCGTGTAATCGCGCTCGTCCTTGTAAGAAGTCGAGCGGCGCTCCAGCACGCGGCGCGTGCCGAAGACGGTGGCCGACCTTCCCTGCGTGACGGTGAACTCGCCGCCCGGCGGCGTCAGCGGAATCGTGTCCTGCCCGACGACCTGCGAGATTGCGCCGTCGCGCGCGTAGATGGTGACTTGCCCGGCGGGCATCGAAGCGTCGGTCGGGTTCTGCGAGATGAGCCGGACTTCGAGGCCGCGCGGCAGCAGCACGAAGCCGCCGCGCGCCAGCGTCTGCGTGCCGTACTCGTTCTCGAAGACGAGCCGCTGCGTAATCTTCAGGCGCGCGCGCTGGAAGAGCGGGAAGCGGTTGATGGGCGCGTTCGAGTTCATCGAGAGGTTGCGCCCAAGCCGGAAGCGGCTGAAGGCGCTCAGGCCCGAAGACTCGGCGGAGGTGACGATCTCGGTGCTCTCCGAGATGCCGTCGGCCATCTGCGCCGTGTTCGCCCGCGCCAGCTCGTCATAAGAGCGGTACTGCTGCCCGCCGAGCAGAAGGGAGATTTCGCCTGCCACGAGGTCAACCGTCCCGGCGCGCAAGTCCGCGCCCGTCTGGTTCTGCACCGAAACCCATGAGTCGAGCGTCGCGCCCGTCGGCGGAGCCGCGTCGGGCGTCGCGTCGAGCAACAGCGTGTAGTCGTCGTGCCAGTCGAGCCCCGGCGCGAGGTAGTCAACCTGAATCTTGCGCGGCCCTGCGGCCCCCGTGTTGCGGACGACGATGTGGAGGACGGGCGCGCGCTCGTTGCGCACCTCCGCGCCGTCGTAGGTCACGTCCTGACGGACGACGACGGCATCCTCCGCCGTCACGCGGACGGTGCGGATGAACGCCTTCGGCATCAGGCTCCGCCACTCGACGGCGTTGATGCCGGGCTGCAACTCGATGGTGCGCTCTTCCAAGAACTCGGCGATTCCGGCGTCATAGACCGTCAGGTGCGCGGCCCCGCCCTGCGCGAGCGTGGGCGTCGGGAAAGTGAAGATGAGCAGGGCGAGGGCGGCGGCGGCGGCGCGGGACGTTCTGTGCATGGCGGAAATCTCCTTCGGGCGAATCTCAAAACCTCTGTCGTCTCAAGCATCTGAACGGGCGCGCGCCGTGCAACTTGCGGCGTCAGTTGCCGGGGAGCGTCTGGAACTCGCGGGAGGCGCGGAACATGCCGCCCATGCTGCAAAAGTCGCCGGTACGGTCGAGGTAGGCGGCCCAGTATTCGAGGCCGCCCGGCCCCGTGTCGGGCGGGTCGTCGGGGTTGCGGCGGAGGTAATAAAAATAGTGCATGAGGATAAAGGCGCGGCTGAACTCCCTCAGGTAGAGCGTGTCGTCCGAGGCGACTCTCCGCAAGACTTCGACGCGCGTGAGCGTGCCGCCCGCGAGGCCGTCGGCCAGCGACTCGCGCTCGCGCGGCTCGACGCTCAGCCCCGCGTTCTTGAAGAGAGAGTCCACGAACTCTTCGTCGCTCATCCTTTCATAACGCGCCTTGAACTCTTCGCTCTCGGCCCACGCGCGCACGAAGTCGCCGCGCCCGCCTTGCTCGTCAGACTCCGAAGCCTCCGCCGTCCGGCGCGCGGCCTCAACGGCGGCGAGGAATCCGGCGCGGCGCGGGAGGCGAGCGAAGGATGATTTGTGGAGGCGGTAGATAAGGAAGCCGTCGCGGCTGTATTCGGGCGGGAGACACTTCTCGGCCTTCGCGTAGAAGGGGACGAGGTCGCGCGCCGTCGTGGGCGGCGGCGCGGGCGCGAGCGCGCGAGCGTTGGGCTCGGTCTTCGTCACGGCGTAGAGGTCGTCGCGGTCGCCGAAGCTGCGGATAAAGCGCAGCCGGTTCGAGGCGCGACTGCGCGCGAGGAAGGCTTCGAGCGCGAGCCGGCTTTCGGGGTTCAAAGTCGAGTTGTGGACGACGACGTAAGAGGCCGGAATCCTTTCCAGCAGTTCGAGGAAGCGTTCGGGGACGGGCCGCGCGCGCGAGAGCGCTTCGATCTCCTGTTCGACGGGCGTGATGAAGCCGGAGACGGCGGTGACGAGCGGTCGCCCGTGGTCGGCGGCGCGCAGGAGGTATTGATAGTTGGAGACGAACTCGCCCGCCGGGAGTTCGACGATGCCGCCGCGCATCTCCGTCCGCTTCAAATGGAGGGTCACTTCGTCCGGGTCAACCGCGCCGCGGATGAGGAAGAGCGGCGCGACGCGGAACTCGAAGAGGAGCGCCGCCGCGACGAGCGCGTAGGCGAGGACGGCGGCGGCGCGCGTCCTGCCGTCGCTCCGACGGGCGAAGACTTCGGCCAGCCGTTTCGCGCCGAGCCCTCCGAGCACGGCGAGTCCGAGGCACGCCAGCATCGCCCAGCGCGCGGGCGAGCGCACGGCCTGAAAAAGCGGGACGCGCTCGAAGAGGAAGCGATGGAAGAAGAAGTTGACGCCCAGAGAACCGGCGAACCCTAAGACGAGCCAGATGACGCCGAGTTGAAACGCCTCGCCGCGCGCGCCGTGTCGCAACGTCTCGAAGAGGTTTCCGCCCCGCACGCCGACCGAGCGGAGCACGCGCGGGTAGGCGAGGGCGAAGCGAATGATGACGAAGAGCGTAAGCAGGAAGAGCGCGTCGGTCGCGTCCGAGGCGCGGAGCAGTTCGACGCCGAAAATGTGAAAGTAGAAAGTGTCGTAGATCGTCGCTAAGACGGCCACGGCGAGACAGAGGACGGAGAAGGCATCGAGCAGGAAGAGAACTCGTCTCCTCTTCCTCGTCGGCCTTCTCTCGCTTGTCGTCGCGTCGTCGCGCGGAAGCACGTCTCTGTTCGTCGTCGCGCCTTCGACGGTTATTGCATTGCTAGTTGATGGAGCGTCTTCGTGTGCCGTCTCCCGGTCGTCGTCGGCGTGCCGTGATGCGTCGCGCCTGCGCGGGACGAGAAGGAACGCCGCGAGCGCCAGCAGAGGGAGCAGGAGGCCGGGGAAGAGAGGCAGTACCGCGTGCTTGAGTTGCGAGCCGAAGCCGTGCCAGAGCTTGTTGCGTTCGTCCGCGACGAGCCAGTCCGTGAGGTTTGAAGAGTACGCCGCCACGTCAGCCGCGCCCCGGCGGAAGCCGTACAACTCCGAGGCCCAGTAGTACGGCAGCAGGAAGGGCAACAGCGAGAGAGACGCGACGCCCACACAGACCGCGCCCCGCAGCCACAATCGCCGGTCGCGCCAACTCCCTTCGCGCGCGGCCACGACCCAGAGAGAGAGCCCCAGAGGAAGCAGCGTCAGGATGAACCACGTCACGCAGCTCAAAGCGTTCATCAGAAACGCCGCGCCGAGCCACGCCGCGCGCCGCCAAGTCGTCCGCCGCGCGAAGAGGACGAGTGCTTCGAGCAGGAGCGGTATCCAACCGGCGTTCAGATAATCGAGGTGCGCCAGCAGGTTGAAGCGCAAGGGGACGAAGGCGAAGGCCACGCCCGCGACCCACGCCGCGCCGACCGAGCCGGTCAGCGTCCGCGTCAGGCGGAAAGCCCCGTAGCCGCAGAGAGTGAAGCCGAGGAGCGTCGCTATCCCGGCGACCGTGAGCGGCCTCAGGCCCAGAGCGAAGAGAGGGAAGAGCGGGAGCGCGACGCCGTAGATGTGCTCGCAGAAGGCGAGCGTGTAGCGGTACGGGTAAAAGATGTTCGCGTGGAAGAGGTTGAGCGGGTCGTTGAAGGTCGCGTGATAATCCCACCAGAGAATCCACGCGAACATGTAGGAGTCGGCGTTGTCGGCGGCGGCGTCGCGCAGGTTGAGCACCCACGGCCACGTCATCGCGCACGTCAGCGCGGCGAAGGCGGCAAAGATGAAGAGTTCACTGAGGAGCGCCCGCGCGCGCGGCGAGGCGCTCAGAGGTTTCGGCATGTCAGAGACCCGTCTTCCGAGGCGAGGTCAAGGGCTTCGAGCGCCGACGATAATACAACGCGCCGCGCGCGAACACATTAGACTCGAAGCCCCGCGCGCAAAATTTCGACCCCGAAGACGGTAAATAAAAAAAGCGGGCGGGGTTTTCATCCCCCGCCCGCGATGTTGCCTGAAACTTGAGTGGCGAAGCTTAACGCCGGTCACGCGGGTCGTGGTCGCGCACTTCGCGCGTCTCGTGGACGACGGGCACGCGCTTGCGCGGCATGAGGCCGAGCAGACCGGCCAATCCGAGGAGGCCGATCCAGCCCCAGTCGCTCTCTTCTTCGCGGTCGTCGCGCACTTCCCGGCGGTCGTCCCGGCGGTTGTCGTCACGGTTGACGTTCGTCGTCGTCGTCGCGCCCGCGTTCGTGTTCGAGTTGTTGTTATTGTTGTTGTTCTGCGCGGAGGCGGACGCCGCGAGCGACGCCGATAAAATCAGGCCGAGCGCGGCGGCCCGGAAAGTCTTCCGCAAATCACAATTCACCCTCATGCTCGTTTCTCCCGTGGAAAAAAATAGACTCGGTTTGGGCGGGCGAACTCTGACGGTCGCCGTCGCCGCTCTTTCACGCACACGAAGGCCCGCCGTTCGAGAGGCCGCGTGTCGTGACTTCAAGCTCACAAGATGCCGGGGTCGCGGCCCGGCTCGTCGCGGGGCTCGGTCGCGTCCGCGCCGGAAGCGCTCGCGCCGCGCGCGCGGCCCGGTTCCAGCGGCTCGACCTCCACGTCCGTCCGGCGCAAAGTCTCGCGCACCGTCTCGGTGTGCTCCTCGGTCTCCTTGTTGATGACGACCTCTTCGACGACGCGCGCCTTCTTGTTGACGACCAACTCTTCGTAAGCCTCCTTAATCTCGATGAGAGACTCCTTGAAGGCTTCCGACTCGTGGCCGTGGAAGGTGTAATCGGTGTCGAAGCGCTCGACGTTGACGTGCTCTTCGCGCAGGCGCACCTCTTCCTCGACGGGCGTCTCGGTGACTCGCTTCTGGACGCGCACGCCGCCGCGCTCGACCTCGCGCTTGCCGACCTGCAACTCTTCTTCGACGACCGGGATGACCTCTTCCGCCGAAGGCACGGTGAACTCGTCGCGCGCCGCGCCCGCCTCCGGCGCGACGCCCGCAGCCCTCGCCGCGACGCGCTCGTGCTCGGCGGTCACTTCGCCGCGCTCGGCGGGCAAGTCGGCCACGGGGCGCGGAGTCGCCGCCGCCGTCGCCGCCTGACGGTCGAAGCCCGACCAGCCTTCGTTGCGCCACTCGGCGGCGCGCTTGTCAATCTCAATCGCGCCCTGACGTTTGAGAATCGAGACGGCGAGGTCGGCCCGCCCGTCGGGCGCGTTGACGCTGACGAGCGTCCCGCCGCGCCGCAAGCCCTCGGCGTAGGTGCCCGCGTCGTCGTCGTTGAGTCCGAGGCGCGTGAGGCCGCTGATGAGTCCGCCCGCGGTCGCGCCGACGCCCGCGCCCGCGATGAGCGCGGCGAGCGTCCCTCCGGCGAGCACGGGGCCGATGCCGGGGATGGCGAGCGCGCTCAGGCTGAGCAGGAGTCCCGCCGCGCCGCCGATGGCCGCGCCCTTGCCCGCGCCCTTCGCCATGTCCTCGATCTGCTCGTGGCCGTCCTCTTCGACGTACTCGACCTCCACGTCGCGCGGCTCTTCGTCGAGCCGCTTCGCCATCAGGCCGATGTCGTCGCGCGTGAAGCCTTCGCCCAGCAACTCGCGCACGGCGGTCTTCGCCGCGACGCGGTCGTCGAATAAACCGACTACTGTCTTCGCCATCGCTTCTACTCCCTCTGTTACCCGATTTGCTCGTGACCCGATTCTTTGGCAGGGGCTTGTGTGATGTCTTCGTCGTCCGGCGCTCCCGCCGCTCGCGCCGTCGCCGAAGGGTCGTCCACGCGCTCGACGAACGCCTCTTCGCTGCGCAGGCGGACGCGTTGCGGCCTGTAGGTTTCGATCTCTTCCTTCGTGATGTGCAACTCCTCTTTGAGCATGAGCCGCTTCTCGACGACCAAGACCTCTTCGAGCAGCGAGACGATCATCGTCTTGCCGACGTGGCGCACGGGGACGGGGCCGTCCACGATGCGGCCCACGGGCACGCGCTCGACCCGCACTTCTTCGCGCATCAGCGGCTCGTCCACGATCTCTTCGCGCTCGCGGACGGTCTTGCGGATGCGCACGCCGCCGCCCTCGACGACGCGCTTCCGCACGTCGAGCTGCTCGGCGACGACGGGGACGACGACCGAGTCGCCTTCCGCGACCGCCTCCGTCTCTTCTTCGCGGCGCGGGGCAACCACGCCGCGCCGCTCCGACGCCCGAATCAACTCCGAGAGGCTAAAGGGCAGAGTAAAACTGCCGTCGCTTTCGAGGCGCATCTCGTCGGTCGGGACGAGCACGCGCCGCCCGTCTTCGAGCCGGACGAGCACCTGCCTCTGGCCGTGTTCGATGTCTTGCTCCGTGGCGTCAATCGTGCCGCGCACGCCGTCCCGGTCAATGACCGCCAGCGAAATCGTTCTCGCCCGCTGCTGACTCATCGCGTCCCCTCCGTCTCGCCGGAGCCCGCCGCGCCCGCCGTGAAGTGGTGAGCGCGGCGGGCTTCCGTGCCCTGACATTCTTCGCGGGGGGCGTGCGACTCGCCCCCGCGTCTCTTCTAGTCTAACGGCGGCGCGTGTCGGCGTCGCCCTCGACCTCTTCGACGTTCACGTCCGTCCGTCGCACCGTGTCGCGTATGGTCTCGGTGCGCTCGGAGACTTCTTTGCCGACGACGACCTCTTCGACGACGCGCGCCTCTTTGGCGACGACCGCCTCTTCGGCCCGCTCGGAGACTTCGAGCGTGCCTTCGCGGAAGAGGTTTTCGGCGTCGCCCACGGGGCGGTCGACGGGCCTGCGCTCGACGTGGACGTGCTCTTCGCGCAAGTGTACCTGCTCCTCGACGGGCCTTTCGCTGACGCGGCTCTCGACGCGGACGCCGCCGCGCTCGACTTCGCGCTTGCCGACTTGCAACTCTTCTTCGACGACGGGGATGGCCGTCTCGCCGCGATAGACGCCTTCGGCGCGGTTCGAGTTCCAGTCGCTCTCGAAGTGCGCGGCGTCCTCTTCATCGCGCGGGTTGAAGCCGAGCACGATGCCGCCGTCTTTGACGCCCTGCTCGTACTCCTTCGCGCGGTCTTCGGGGATGCCGGAGCCGACGAGCGCGCCGATAAGCCCGCCGGTCGCGCCGCCCGCGCCCGCGCCGACCAGCGCACCGGCCAGAGGCCCGGCGACGATGAGGCCGAGTCCCGGCAGAGCGACGCTCGTCCCGATGGCCGCAATCGCGCCGATAATCGCGCCCGCCGTGCCGCCGATGCCCGCGCCCTTGCCCGCGCCTTCGAGCGCCTTGCTGTCGAAATCGGAGTCCGCCGAGTCGTGCCCTTCGGGGTAATACTTCTGGCGCGTCTCGTCCGACATGATGACGTTAATCTCTTTGTCGCTGTAACCGCGCGCGGCCAGAGAGTTGTAAGCGCGCTCGGCGCTCTCCCGATCCTTGAACATCCCGGTCACGACCCTCGAACGTCCCTTTGCTTCAGCCGTTGACATTGCCACTTATTGAAATCCCCCTTCGCTCGAAACTTTCAAAATAGTTGTTTGAGACAGAGCGCGGCCCGGCGCGAGTGTCCGGGGGACGCGGATTCTGTCCTGTACTGTTTCGCGTCGGAAACGTAAACGCGGAAGGGCTAGGGCAATGGGCGTGCCGCGCGCGCGCCGAAGGCGGCGGTGAGAAGTAAGGATTGCAAATAAAAAATGTTTGTCCTATGCTCGCCGCTATCCGGCGGGGCAAGTCTTTTTAAGTCCATCTCGCGGAAGCGGGCTTTAATTCCAAAACTCTATGCTGACAGTCGGGACTGAGTGGCTGATCGAAGCGTCGGGCTGCGACGCCGCGACGTTGCGCGACGTGGAGGCGCTGCGCGCGGTCTTTGCGCGCGCCGTCCGTGAGATAGGCTTGCGCGTCGTCGGCGAGGCGCACTGGCACAAGTTCCCCGGCGAGGGCGGCGTCACGGGACTCGCACTGCTCACGGAATCGCACCTCGCCTGTCACACCTACCCGGAGTTCGGCGTCGCCACCTTCAACCTCTACTGCTGCCGCGAGCGCGCGACGTGGCCGTGGGAAGAGCGGCTCGGCGAGATGCTCGGCGCAGCTACGGTGCGCGTCCGCTGCCTGCCGCGCACCGTCACGCCGCCCGCGATTCCTTCCGTCCTCGAAAGCTCTGCCCTCAACACTCTTTTGGAGGGCGAAGCCTGATGGCGTTTCGGGCCGGGTGTCCATCGTGCGGCGCGGAGGTGATCTTCAAGTCCGGCTCCTCGGTCGTCCGCGTCTGCGACTTCTGCAACTCGGTCGTGGCGCGCACCGACCGGGGCGTCGAGGACGTGGGAAAAGTCGCCGACGTGATTGAATCCGGCTCGCCGCTCGAAGTCGGCCTGCGCGGCGTGTGCCGGGGCGTGGCGTTCGAGTTGACGGGGCGCGCGCAACTCGAACACGCGGCGGGCGGGATGTGGGACGAGTGGTACGCGGCGCTCGCCGACGGTCGCTGGGGCTGGCTCGCCGAGGCGCAAGGCCGTTTCTATCTCACCTTCCAGATTCAAGTCCCCGCGCCGCAATCGCTTCCGACCTTCGACCAACTCCAACTCGGCCAGCCCGTCGAAGCCATCCCCGCGCAGATACCGCTCGTCGCTTCGGAGAAGGGCGAGGCGCGGATGCTCGCCGCCGAAGGCGAGATTCCGTACCTCCTGACGCCCGGCGAGATTTACCCTTACGCCGACCTCTCAGGCCGCGAAGGCGTCTTCGGCACGCTCGACTACGGCGAGCAGCCGCCGCTCGTTTACGTCGGGCGCGAAGTGACGCTCGAAGAGCTGGGCATCACGCCGACGGGACGGACGCGCGCAGAGGAGCCGCGCGCCGTGACGGCCTCGCGGCTCAACTGCCCGCAGTGCGCCGGGCCGCTTGAGCTGCGCGCGCCCGACGCCGCCGAGCGCGTGACGTGCCCGAACTGCGGCGCGCTGCTCGACATCAATAAAGGAGAGCTGCGCTACCTCAAGACGCTCGAACCCAGAGGCAGCGCGCCTTCCATCCCGCTCGGCGCGGTCGCCGAGTTCGAGGGGCAGCAGTGGACGGTCGTCGGCTTCATGTCGCGCAGCGTCGAGTTCGAGGGCGTCCGTTACTTCTGGCAGGAATACCTGCTCTACAACCCGATGAACGGCTTCCGCTGGCTCGTCGAGTCGGACGGCCACTGGAGCTACGTCGTCGCCGTCCCGCCGGGCGAGGTGACGGAGACGGGGAAGACCGCCGTTTACGGCGGCCAGCCGTTCAAGATTTTTCAGGACGCCGCCGCGCGCGTCGAGTACGTGCAGGGCGAGTTCTACTGGAAGGTGTCGGTCGGCGAGACGGCGCACGCCGTGGATTACGTCCGCCCGCCGCTCATGCTCTCGAAGGAGGTTTCGGGCGGCTACGGCCCGGCGCAGAGGAAGGGAGCCATCGAGGCCGAGGAGATCAACTGGTCGCTCGGCACCTACGTCCCTCTGAAGGAGATCGAGAAGAAGTTCGGGGTTGACCTGCCGAAGCCGCACACGGTCGCGCCCAACCAGCCGTTCCCGAACAAGTCCATCTATCGCTACTGGCTTCTGCTCACCTTCGCGCTGCTGCTGGTCGGCGCGTGGACGCTCGTCACTTCCTCGCGCACCGTCGTCTATGAGCAGAGCCACACGCTTCAGCCCGCGGCCTCGCCGACGCCGACGCCGAACGTCATCAACCTGCCCGGCGGGCGGACGATGACCGTGCCTTCCACCATCTCGCCGCTTCAGAACATCGCCTCCGCGCAGGACGGGACGCAGGTCATCTTCAGCGAAGCCTTTGAGCTGAAAGGGAGGCAGAACCTCAAAATCACGGGGACGGCGAACGTGAGCAACAACTGGCTCTACGTCGCGGGCGACCTGATTAACGAGGAGACGGGGCTCGTTCAGTCCTTCGACCTGCCCATCGAGTACTACTTCGGCACCGACGGCGGCGAGAGTTGGACGGAGGGCTCGCACGACGAGACGGCCTACATCTCGGCGCTGCCCGCCGGGCGCTACACGATGCGGCTCGAAGCGCAGTGGGAGAAGTGGAATCAGGCCGTCCCGCCCAAGCTCTCCGTCCGCGTCGAGCAGGGCGTGCCGCGCATCCTCAATCTCGTGCTCGCGCTCGTCGCGCTCGCGCTCGTCCCCCTCTTCGTCGCCATCCGCCACGCGAGCTTCGAGAGCCGGCGCTGGAAAGACAGCGCCTTCAACCCTTCGGGCGGGGAAAACACCGGCGGGAACGACGAATGAACGTGGAGCGTGAATTAGGTAAGAGGCTGTCTTTAAGTATTCACGGTTCACGATTGATGATTCGCGGCTTTTAGAGGAGAAGAGATGCTTAGTAAATTCTATCTCGTCGTCGGGACAGGCGTCCTGCTGCTCTACGCCGTGGCGGCGTGGGGCGGTTGGGAGATGACGACGGCGCAACGGCAGGTTTTGCCGCCGGACGTGCGCAACTCGCCGGGCGGCTACCGCTCGTTCCATTTCTGGCATTCCGGCTATCGTGGAGGAAAATAGATGTTCACCAGACTGTTCATCGCTCAGGCTAACGCGAACGCGACCCACGTCGTCCGCGGGATGTCCGTGTCCGAACTCGGCTCCGTCTTACTCAGCACGGTGGTCTTCACCCTCTTCGGCCTGATCGTCTTCGCCATCGCCTACAAGATCATCGTCAAGGCGACCCCCTTCTCCGTCCGCAAGGAACTCGAAGAAGACCACAACACGGCCATCGCTATTGTCATCGGCTCGATCATCCTCGGCATCGCGCTCATCATCGCGGCGGCAATACAAGGATGAAGTGGTCAGGAGTCAGGAGTCAGGAGCCCGTAGGAAAACTCTCCCGGCGAAGCGCCGGGGGGTAAGCGCCGACGCGCGGCGCGAAGCCTATCGGCTCCTGATTCCCGACTCCTGACTCCTGCTTTATGAATCGCACGCCCGTCCTCTTCCTCAACGTCCTGATTATCGCCACCTGCGGGCTCGTGTACGAGCTGCTGGCGGGGACGCTCGCCTCTTACGTGTTGGGCGACTCGGTGACGCAGTTCTCGCTCATCATCGGCATCTACCTGTTTTCGATGGGCGTCGGCGCGTGGCTCTCGCGGTTCATTGACAGGGAACTGGCGCAGAGGTTCGTGGATGTCGAGATTGCCGTCGCCGTGCTCGGCGGCTTCTCCGCGCCGCTGCTGTTTCTGACGTTCGCGCACCTTGACTACTTCCAACTCGTCCTCTACCTGACGGTCTTCCTCATCGGCACGCTCGTCGGCTTGGAGATTCCGTTGCTGATGCGGATTCTCAAAGACCACCTCGACTTTAAAGAGCTGGTGGCGCGCGTGCTCGCCTTCGACTACGTGGGCGCGCTCATCGCGTCGCTGCTCTTCCCGCTCTTCCTCGTGCCGAGGCTGGGGCTCGTCCGCACGTCGCTCCTCTTCGGCGTCCTCAACGCGGCGGTCGGCTTGTGGGCGACGTGGCTGATGCAGCCACTCATCAGGAAGGCGAGCGTGACTCGCCTCCGCGCGCAGGCGTGCGTCGTGATGGCGCTGCTTCTGGTCGCCTTCATCAAGGCCGACGCGTTGACCTCGCTCGCCGAGGACGCGATGTTCGCCGACGACATCGTCTATACGAAGACGACGCACTACCAGCGCATCGTCGTCACGCGCGGGCGCGCGGGCTTCCAACTCTTCCTGAACGGCAATCTTCAATTCAGCTCGACCGACGAGTACCGCTACCACGAAGCGCTCGTCCACCCGGCGATGGCTCTGGCCGGGGAAGCGGGCCGCGCGCCGCGCCGCGTGCTCGTGCTCGGCGGCGGCGACGGGCTGGCCGTGCGCGAAGTCCTGCGCCATTCTTCGGTCGAATCGGTCACGCTCGTTGACCTCGACCACGAGATGACGGAGCTTTCGCGCCGCTTCCCGCCGCTCGCGGAGTTGAACCGCCGCGCCTTTGAAGACCCGCGCGTCCGCGTCGTCAACGAGGACGCGATGATCTGGCTCGAAAGAGAGGAGCCGCCCTTCGACGCCGCGATTATTGATTTCCCCGACCCGAACTCGTTCGCGCTCGGCAAGCTCTACACGACGCGCTTCTACCGGCTCTTAAAATCGCGGCTCGCGCCCGACGCGGCCATCTCCATCCAGTGCACGTCGCCTCTGTTCGCGCGCACCTCGTTCTGGTGCATCGTCCGCACCGTCGAGGCCGCGGGCTTCCACGTCCGCCCCTACCACGCCGCCGTCCCTTCGTTCGGCGTCTGGGGCTTCGCGCTCGCGCGCCGCGCGCCGTTCGAGCCGCCCGCCGAAGCGCCCGAAGGGTTGCGCTTCCTCGACCGGACTTCGATGGCCGCGATGTTCGTGCTGCCGGTTGACCTCGGCCCCGTGCCGGTCGAAATCAACCGCCTGGATAATCAGTCGCTCGTGCGCTACTACGAGTCCGAGTGGCGGAGGTACGAGTGAGGCTCGCCGATGTACGAGAAGTTTAAGCGGCGCACCTACGAACTGCTCGAACGCGAGGTCGGCCAGACGCGATTCGACCGCGCCTTCGACCTCTTCATCACGGTGCTCATCGTGACGAACGTCCTCGCCGTGATGTTGGAGACGGTCGAGTGGGTCAAGTCGCCGATGGAGCCCTACTTCGCCGCCTTCGAGGTCTTCTCCGTCACGGTCTTCACCGTCGAATACCTCCTGCGGCTCTGGTCTTGTACCTCCGACCCGCGCTACGCGGGGGCGGTGCGCGGGCGTCTGCGCTTCGCGCTCTCGCCGATGGCGCTCGTGGACTTGCTCGCCGTCGCGCCCTTCTTCCTCGAATTTCTCGCCGTGGACTTGCGCTTCATCCGCACGTTGCGGCTCTTCCGGCTCTTCCGCATCTTCAAGCTCGCGCGCTACTCCGACTCGATGGTCACGCTCGGCACGGTGCTGCGCTCGCGCCGGGAGGAACTGCTGGTCACGCTCTTCATCGTCGTGGTGCTGCTGGTCTTCGCGTCGAGCGCGATGTACTACGTCGAGAGCGAGGCGCAGCCGAACCAGTTCTCAAGCATCCCCGCCGCGATGTGGTGGGGCGTGGCGACGCTCACGACCGTGGGCTACGGCGACGTGTACCCGGTGACGACCGCCGGGCGCTTCCTCGGCGCAGCCATCGCCATTCTCGGCGTCGGACTCTTCGCGCTCCCGACCGGCATCCTCGCCTCCGCCTTCTCCGAAGAACTGCAAAAGAAGCGCAGGCGCGAAGCCCTCATCTGCCCGCACTGCGGGCGCGACATCAACGAGAAAACAGTAGCCACTAGTCAGTAGTCGGAAGCCGGAATGATCCGCACTGCCTGCTGACGCTAAGATATTGACGAAGCGAGAGAGAAAGACTCTCTTCTGACTCCTGAGCGAGAGAGAAAGCTTTTCTTCTGACTCCTGACTCCTGACTTCTGACTTCTGACTCCTGACTTCTTCTTTATGACCACGCGCCGCGAAATCCTCGCCGCCTTCCTCGGACTTCCGTTCGCGCTCGCGGCGTGCGGTTCGGGCGAGGTTGCGCCGCCGTTGCCGGAAGGCGAGATCGTCGGCGCGTCGGACGGCATCGGCCATCTGTTGCGCGACGGGTTGCGGGTCGAGCCTTCGGCGGATGCTTGGGAGCGGGCGGGCGTCGTCATCGTGGGCGGCGGCGTGGCGGGGCTCGCGGCGGCGTGGCGGCTGCTGAAGGAAGGCTTCGAGGACTTCGTGCTGCTCGAACTCGAACGCGCGCCGGGCGGGACTTCGCAGAGCGGCGAGCGCGCGGGCGCGGTCGTCCCGTACCCGTGGGGCGCGCACTACCTGCCCGCGCCGCTAAAGGAGAACGGCGCGCTCGTCTCGCTCCTCGGAGAGATGGGCGTGCTCGAAGGCGCGAACGAAGAGGGCGAGCCCGTCGTCGCCGAGCAGTTCCTCTGCCGCGACCCGGAGGAGAGAGTCTTTTACCGGGGCCGCTGGTACGAAGGGCTCTACCTCCACGCGGGCGAGAGCGCGGAGGACGCCGCGCAACTTCAGAAGTTCAACGCCGAGGTTGACCGCTGGGCCGCGTGGCGCGACGCGCGGGGGAGACGCGCGTTCACGATTCCCGTCTTCAACTGCTCGGACGACGCCGAAGCGACCGCGCTCGACCGCCTGACGATGGCCGAGTGGATGCGCGAGCGCGGCCTGAGTTCCGCGCGCCTGCGCTGGCTCGTGGACTACTCGTGCCGCGACGACTACGGCCTCGACGCCGAGCAGACGAGCGCATGGGCCGGGCTCTTCTACTTCGCCTCAAGGATGAAAGCGCCGGGCGCGGAGGCACAGTCTTTAATCACCTGGCCCGAAGGCAACGGGCGGCTCGTCGCGCACCTTTACGCGAAGGCGCGCGCGCGCGTCCGACTCGGCCTCGCCGTCGCCGACATCCGCACGCCGGACGGCGAGCGGAAGGGGAGCCCGGTCGAGGTCGTCGCCGTCGGGCACGACGGGCGGAGCGCGCGGGGCTTCCGCGCCGGTCAGGTCATCTTCGCCGCGCCGCAGTTCCTCACGAAGTACCTGCTGCGCGCGTACCGCGAAGGCGCGACGCCCGCGCACGTCGCCGAGTTCGAGTACGGCTCGTGGATGGTGGCGAACCTCTTCCTGCGCGACCGGCCTCAGTTGAGCTTCGGCAACTTCCCGCTCGCGTGGGACAACGTGCTTTACGAGAGCCGGTCGCTCGGCTACGTCGCCGCCACGCACCAGCGCGGCTTGGAGCGCGGCCCGACCGTCTTCACATATTATTACCCGCTCACCGACGAGCGACCGCGCGAGGCGCGCGCGCGCCTGCTCTCGACCGACCGCGACGGCTGGGCCGAAGTCGCGCTCGCCGACCTCTCGCGCGCGCACCGCGACATCCGCGCGCTCACCGAACGGCTCGACGTGATGCGCTGGGGCCACGCGATGATTCGCCCGCGCCCCAACTTCATCCACGGCCCGGCGCGCGCCGAGGCGCGGAAGCCCTTCGGCCCCGTCCACTTCGCGCACACAGACCTCTCCGGCCTCGCGCTCTTCGAGGAAGCCTTCGATCACGGATTGAGAGCGGCGGAAGAAGTGCTCGCCGCGCGCGGGATGAATTTCAAGAGCGTGAGGTGACGGCGGACGAGGCGCGCGGCGGCGCGTCTCAGGTGGCGAGCTTGGGCAAGTCAGCGTAGAGGCGTTCGTAATAATCTCTGACGACGCGATAACACTCGCAGGTCATGGCTTCCAGACCTTGCCGGTCGAGAATCTGGATGTGCCCGCGATGGTAGGTGATGACGCCCGCCTTCTTGAAGCCGCCGGCGGCTTCGGTGACTCCGGCGCGGCGCACGCCTAAGGTCAGCGCCATCAGCTCGTGAGTGAGGAGGAGTTCGTCCGCCCTCACGTAGTCGTGCATCGCCAGAAGCCAGCGGGCCAGTTGTTGCTCCAGCGTGTGGAGCTTGTTGCAGGCGCTCGACTGGGAGGTCATGTCGAGCAGCATCTCCGTGTAGCGGAGCAGCAGCCGCGCGAGCGGATTTTGACCGGAGCGGAGTTCTTCGCGCAGCGCGTCCGCGCCGAGGCGGATGGCCGTCCCGCCGACGTGGACGAGGACGCGGGCGGGTGAAATGCCGCCGCCGAAGAAGACGGGGAGCCCGAACATCCCTTCCTCGCCGACGGGGCCGACCTCCACGGTCGAGCCGTCCTCCATCGTGGCGAGCATGGAGAAGACAGCCGTCTCCGGGAAGTAGATGTGTTCGACTCGCGTGCCGGGCTCGCAGACGACTTCGCCCTGCGCGAGTTCGACCCGCGCGAGGCCGGAGCAGAGTTGCGGCGTCCCCGAACCGCCGAGGGCGGCGAGGATTTTGTTTTCGGAGATGCTCGGTGTCGTCGTCGGAGAACCCATAAATGCAGCCTCCTTCACTTTCCGTGCGCGGCGGCGGGTCTGAAGTGGCGGCATCATAGCACAGCGCGCGGGCGGGCGGTGCGCGCGCGGTTTTCGTCGTCCGCAAAAGTCGCGCGTGTTGAAGTATAATGCGCGCCGCCTTCCCTTTGAACGCATGGCGACCGAGCGCATCGAAGCGACGACAGTCAAAGTCCTGACGGACGACGCGGCGACGACGAGAGAGTGGTGGCTCTTCTCGCCGCGCGTGGACGTGTGCGTCTTCGCGGGGAGCGCGCTCGTCTCGCTCCTGTTGCTGTGGGCGGGCGCGCGGGCCGGGGTGCTCGACGCCGATGCGCCGGACTGGGCCTGGGTTCCGGCGGTGCTGCTGGTGGACGTGGCGCACGTCTATGCGACGGCCTTCCGCGTCTATTTCGACACGGAAGAGTTGAAGCGGCGCGCGTGGCTCTACGTGCCCGTGCCGGTGCTCGGCCTCGTCTTGGGCGCGGCGCTCTACTCCGAGGGCGAGGCGCTGTTCTGGCGGACGCTGGCTTATCTCGCCGTCTTCCATTTCGTGCGGCAGCAGTACGGGTGGGTGGCGCTCTACCGCGCGCGTCTGGGCGAGCGCGGGCGCGTGGGTTGGTGGGTAGATACGGCGGCCATCTACATGGCGACGCTCTACCCGCTCGTTTACTGGCACGCGCACCTGCCGCGGAAGTTCTGGTGGTTTCTGGCGGGCGACTTCGCGGCGTTGCCCGCCGTGGCGGAGCGCGCGGCGTGGCTGCTCTACGTGTTGGCGCTCGGCGCTTACGCCGCGCGTTCGGGTTACGGCTGGGTCGTGAAGGGCAAGGGGAATCCGGGGAAAGACGTGGTGCTGTCGACGACGGCGCTGTGCTGGTATCTGGGCATCGTGGCTTTCAATTCGGACTATGCCTTCACGGTGACGAACGTCGTCATCCACGGCGTCCCGTACATGGCGCTCGTGTGGTGGTACGCGCGCTCGCGCGCGACGGGCGCGCACCGGCCTTACCGATGGGCCGCTCGCTGGCCGCTCGTCTTCGTGGCGACGCTGTGGCTTCTGGCTTACGCCGAAGAATTGCTGTGGGACAGGGGCGTGTGGCACGAGCGGGCGTGGCTCTTCGGGACTTCGTGGGAGTGGGCCTCGATGAAGGTCTTGCTGGTTCCCCTCCTCGCGCTCCCGCAGGTGACGCATTACGTGCTCGACGGCTTCATCTGGCGGCGGAGGGGCAACCCGCAGCTCTCAATCTTCAACTCCACTCCGAAGTCTTAAACGTCAACCTTAACTGAGAAGCGGACAGCAATGCAGGAAGAGCAAATCACGACTCAAGGGAAGGTGCATCGTTACCGTTGTCCGGGGTGCGGGGCGGACTTGGTGTTCGAGCCGGTGGACGGTTGCCTGACGTGCCCTTATTGCGGGCGGCGGGAGCAGATTTCGGGCGACGGCGGGGGCGTCGAGGAGCGGGGTTACGAAGAATATCTGCGCCCAAGACCGGAGCGGATGGGGACGCTGGCGGCGAACGCTCTGGAGGTGAAGTGCCAGTCGTGCGGCGCGGTGACGACGTTCGCGCCGCCGGAGGTGGCGGGCGAGTGCGACTTCTGCGGGGCGAAGATCGTGGCGCAGCCGACCTCGGCAGACCCGCTGCTCGCACCCGAAGGCGTGCTGCCGTTCCGCGTCGCGCAAGGGGAGGCGACCCTTTCGGTGCGGCAGTGGCTCTCGTCGCTCTGGTTCGCGCCCAACGCTTTGAAGCGGCTCGCCGCGCAGGAGTCAATCGGCGGCGTCTATATCCCCTTCTGGACTTACGACGCGCACACTTTCAGCGAGTACGAGGGGCAGCGCGGCGAGCACTACTACGACACCGAGACTTACACGGAGACGGACGCGCAGGGGAGGAGCGTGACGAAGACGCGGCAGGTGCAGAGGACGCGCTGGTATCCGGCGTCCGGGAAGGTCTCGCGCTGGTTCGACGACCTGCTCGTTCCGGCGACGAAATCTCTGCCGCCCGCACGGCTCGCCGCGCTTGAGCCGTGGGACTTGCCGGAGCTGAAGCGGTACGAGCCCGCTTACCTCGCGGGCTACAAGGCGCAGCGCTATCAGGTCGAGCTGGCCGAAGGCTTCGAGCTGGCGAAGCAGTTGGCCGCGCCCGTCATCGAGTCGGACGTGCGGCGGGACATCGGCGGCGACGTGCAGAGCGTTTCGAGCGTCCTGACGCACTACTCGGCCATCACCTTCAAGCACCTCCTGCTGCCCGTCTACGTCGGCGCGTACCGCTTCCGCGAGCGCGTCTTCCAAGTCGTCGTCAACGGGCGCACCGGCGAAGTGCAGGGCGAGCGGCCCTACAGCTTCTGGAAGATATTCTTCTTCGTCCTCTTCCTCGTCGCCCTCGTCGGCGCGCTCATCTTCTTCTTCGGCTCGGAGCGGTAGGTAAGTCGGCGGCGCTCGCGGCTTCGGCGGCGGAGGCGGCCTCGTCAATGACCTTGAGGATCGCAGAGGGCGGCGCGAGGCCGTAAGTGCGTGTCCACTTGCCCGCCGCTTCGTTGCCGACGAGGACGAGGGGCGTGTGGTCGTTCTTGTCGGGCGAGGCGGCACCGAGAGCCGTGAGCAGGGCGTCAATCTCCGGCTCGCCGCCGGTGACGAACGTCCAGCCCGGCCCCGCCTTGAACTTCCCGGCGAACTCTTTGAGCCTTTCGGGCGTGTCGGTCACGGGGTCAACGCTGATTGAAATCAGGCTCACCTCCTTGCCTGCGCGCTCGCCCAACTCCTGCTGCACGCGCGCGAAGGTCGCGGCCAGAGGCGGGCAGATGGTCGTGCAGGTGGTGAAGATGAAGTTGATGGCGACCGTCTTCCCCTTCACGAGGTCGCGGTGAAAGTTGAGCCGCCGCCCGTCTTGGTCATAGACGACCGTGTCGGGGATCGTCAACGACGCCACGCTCTCATTTGTGCCTCCCCCTAGCGCGCTCGACATCATCCCTTCGTCGCTCGCGCTCGACGAGGCCGCGCCGTCGCGCTTCGTCAAATTCATCCCGCACTTGGGGCACTTCGCGCCCGCCGTCTTCGAGGTCACTTCCGGGTGCATCGGGCAGGCGTAAGGGTGCGACGGGTCGCCGGTGGAAGGCTTGGCGGAAGGCGTCTGCCGCGCCGTCTTCTTCGCGCGCCGCTGCGCCGAGGCGTCGAGGGCGGCGTGCGTGGGGAGCAGGATGAGGGCCGCCAGCAGCAACTTCGTCAACGCGCGCGCCGCGCGGGCGGCCCTCTCATTTCTCATTCGTTTTAACATTCGTCTTCGTCTCCTCGACGACTGTCACTTCCGTGAACGGCAGGTTACGATACTCCACGCCGCGCGAAGCGACCTTAAACATGACGTTGAAAATCCCTTGATGCGGGAAGGTCTGCGAGACTTCGTAGATGCCGGGCCGCACTTCGGAGAGGCTCCGGTCGAGCAGCAGGATGGCGTTCGCGCGCCGCTCGTAGTTCGAGAGCGCGCCCATCGGGGCCATCATGCCCTGTACATAATACGGCGACGCGCGGCGAGCCGTCGAGGCTCACCCGGAGACTCCGCCCGTCGGGCGCGCGGGCTCGGCGGCGCGTTATTAGATTTGTTAATCCACGCGCGCGGTGATTATTCATCAGAGAAATTAGGGATAGTGCTTGCCCATCGGAAAAAAAAGTAGTATCTCTAGTGCACTCAAAGCAGTTCTAACATTGACGTACAGCAGAAGAGCCACGCAGTACGGGCTTTTCCCAGTCGGGCCATAGACCGTGAACCGTCCTCAAGCAGCATCCGCTCGCCGGGTGGGGCGCGTTCCTGTTCCGGGCGGCGGCAGAGGCAGAAGCGGCGGGCTCTTCGCGCCGCCGGGCAAGTTCAAAGAGTCACAAGAGAAGCCGGGCCTAAGTCATGCAGATTTTCCACCACAGCACCAACACGCTCGCGAAGCTGAGCATCTTTGGCGGCCTCTTCATCGTCGCGGCTGCCGCGTGGGTCTTGGCCGAGGTCAACCGCTCGTCCTACAACACGGGCCAGTTCATCGAGCGCCAGCAGCCCGTCCAGTTCTCGCACAAGCACCACTCCGGCGACGACGGGATTGACTGTCGCTACTGCCACACCTCGGTCGAGTATTCGGGGAGCGGTTCGGGGAGCGCCGGGATGCCCGCGACCAAGACCTGCATGAGTTGCCATTCGCAAATCTGGTCTGACAGCCCGTACCTCGAAGTCGTGCGCGCGAGCTGGAAGGAGAACAAGCCCATCGAGTGGGCGCGCGTCCACGACCTGCCCGACTACGTCTATTTCAACCACAGCATCCACGTCGCCAAAGGCGTCGGGTGCTCTTCGTGCCACGGGCGCGTGGACGAGATGCCCGCCGTCTATCAGGCCGCCTCCTTGCAGATGGAGTGGTGTCTGGCCTGCCACCGCGAGCCCGAACGCTTCCTGCGCGATAAAGGCGACGTGTTCCGAATGGACTACAACGCGCCGAACTTTCTTTCGGAGAATCTGACCGAGGCGCAGCTCGAAGTCGGGCGGCGGAAGAAGGACGAGTACAAGGTGCGCAGCGCGGCGGTCTTGACGAGCTGTTCGACATGCCACAGATGACGGGTTGGGATTAAGTAGATGCACATCAAAGACAGTTTTCCCGAACTCTACCAGATCAGGAAGCGGCCCGTTTCGATTGAGGGCGCGCGCGCGAAGCTCGCCGAGAAGCGCGGGCGCGAGTTCTGGCAAAGCCTCGAAGAACTGGCCGGGACGGAAGAGTTTGAAGAGCTGCTCCACCGCGAGTTCCCGCGCGGCGCGTCCGAGTGGGACGAGGCCGGGACGGATCGCCGCACCTTCCTCAAGCTGATGGGCGCTTCGCTCGCGCTCGCGGGGCTGACGGGCTGCTCGTACCAGCCGCCCGAATCCATCGTCCCTTACGTCACCCAGCCCGAAGGACTCATCCCCGGCAGGCCGCTCATGTTCGCCACCGCGATGCCTCTGGGCGGCGCGGCGACCGGCCTTCTGGTGCGCAGCAACGAAGGCCGCCCGACCAAAGTCGAAGGCAACCCCGACCACCCGGCGAGCCTCGGCGCGACCGACCTCTTCGCGCAGGCATCCGTCCTGACGCTCTACGACCCAGACCGCTCGCAGACCATCAACAACCGTGGCGAGGGCCGCACCTACACGGCCTTCCTCGGCGAGATGGCGACTCTTCTGGAAGGCCAGCGCGCGAAGAACGGCGCGGGGCTCCGCTTCCTGACCGAGACGGTCATCTCGCCGACGCTCGGCGCGCAGTTGCGCGACGTGTTGCGGCGCTATCCGGCGGCGCGTTGGTATCAGTACGAGCCCGCCGGAGGGAACAGCGCCTCGGTCGGCGCGCGGCTCGCCTTCGGCGACTTCGCGACGCCCGTCTATAACTTCGCCAACGCCGACCGGGTGCTTTCGCTCGACTCGAACTTCCTCGAATGTGGCCCGGCCTCTCTGCGCTACGCGCGCGACTTCGCCAGCCGCCGCCGCGTCCGCGACGGGCAGACGCAGGAGATTTGCCGTCTCTACGCCCTAGAGACGACGCCGACGAACACGGGCGTCTTCGCCGACCACCGCCTCGCCGTGCGACCGAGCGAGCTTGAGCACTTGGCGCGGGCCATCGCCGTCGGCGTCGGTGTGACGGCGCTCGCGGGCGGCGTCGGCATCGGACTAACGCCTGAGCAGACGAAGTGGGTTGAGGCCGTCTCGGCAGACCTCAAAGGCACTTCGGGGCGCAGCATCGTCATCGCGGGCGACGAGCAGCCGCCCGCCCTGCACGCGCTCGCGCACGCGATGAATCAGGCGCTCGGCAACGTCGGGCAGACCGTCACTTACCTCGAACCCGTCGAAGAGAACGCGGTTGACCAACTCCAAGACCTCCGCACGCTCATCGGGGAGATTGACGCGGGCGCGGTCGAGTTGCTCGTCATCGTCGGCGGCAACCCCGTCTATAACACGCCCGCAGACCTCAAGCTCGACAAGGAGCGGATGAAGAAGGTTCCGCACGCCGTCCATCTGAGCCTCTACGAGGACGAGACTTCGGAACTCTGCCACTGGCACATCCCCGAAACTCACTTCCTCGAAACGTGGTCGGACGCGCGCGCCTTCGACGGCACGGTCTCCATCATGCAGCCGCTCATCGCGCCGCTCTACAACGGCAAGAGCGCGCACGAACTCTTGGCGGCCTTCACCGACCGCCCCGAACGTTCCAGCTACGACCTCGTCCGCGAATACTGGATGACCGAAGGCCGCCGCGCCGCCGCGTCTCCTTCGACGGCACGAGCGACAACCGCAACCACGACGGGAGCGGCGACCGGAACGGCGACCGCCGCAACACCGACCGGAGGCCAGTCAGCAACTCCTTCATCAACACCCGCGACGGCGGCAGCGACGCCGACGAACACGCCGACGACCCCGCCGACGACTGCGCCGACGCCTTCGGCGGACTTTGAAGCGTTCTGGCGCAAGGCCGTCCACGACGGCGTGATCTCGAACACCGCGCGCCCCGCGCGCACGGTCGCCGTCGGCGGCAACCTCGCCGCCGCGCTCGGCAACGCCTCTGCCGCGACGCCCGCGCCGGCGGGCGGCGGCCAGCGACCTCTGGAAGTCGTCTTCCGCACCGACCCCTCCATCTACGACGGGCGCTTCGCCAACAACGGCTGGCTTCAGGAGTTGCCCAAGCCTCTGACGAAACTGACTTGGGACAACGCGGCCATCATCAGCCCGGCGACCGCCGAGCGCCTCAACCTCGGCGCGGAGCCCGACGGCGCGCTCGTGGATGAAGCGCCGCCGCGCGTCAACAATCTTTCCTTCAAGGGCGGCGAGATTCTGGCCGAGGTGGTGCGCCTCAAGTTCAAAGGCCGGGAAGAGAATTTCCCCGTCTTCATCCTGCCCGGCCAGCCCGACGACGTGGTGACGCTGCACCTCGGCTACGGTCGCTGGCGCGCGGGCCGCGTCGGCGGGAGCTACGACAGCAGTGTCGGCTTCGACGCCTACAAGCTGCGCACCTCGGACGCGCTCTGGGGCGGCGCGGGCCTTGAACTGGCGGCGACGGGCGACACCTACTCGCTCGCCTCCACGCAGATTCACTTCCGCCTCGAAGCGCGCGAGGTCGTCCGCCACGGCGATTACGCGCAGTGGCTCAAAGACCCGACGCTTGCGCCGCCGCGCCAAGTCAAGTCCGAGCCTGAGCCGCCCGCCGGGCAGAACCGCGAGCCGAAGCACGACGAATCGCTCTACCCCGAATACGAGTACGAAGCGGGCGAACGCAACTCGCGCGGCTACAAGTGGGGGATGGTCATTGACCTCTCGACGTGCGTCGGCTGCAACTCCTGCATCGTCGCCTGTCAGGCCGAGAACAACATCCCGGTCGTCGGCAAGGAGCAGGTCTTGCGCTCGCGCGAGATGCACTGGCTGCGCGTGGACGCGTACTTCCGGGGCGCGGCCTCGAACCCTTCGGGCGTCTATTTCATGCCCGTCCCCTGCATGCACTGCGAGAACGCGCCGTGCGAGCCGGTCTGCCCCGTCCACGCCACCGTCCACAGCGCCGAGGGGTTGAACGACATGGTTTACAACCGTTGCGTCGGGACGCGGTACTGTTCCAACAACTGCCCGTACAAGGTGCGTCGCTTCAACTTCCTGCTCTATCAGGACTGGGAGACGCCTTCGCTGAAGATGGTGCGCAACCCCGAAGTATCCATCCGCTCGCGCGGCGTGATGGAGAAGTGCACCTACTGCGTCCAGCGCATCAGCGGCGCGCGCATCGAGGCCGAGAAGGAGAACCGCAAGGTGCGCGACGGCGAGATCAAGACGGCGTGTCAGGCCGCGTGCCCGACCGAGGCCATCGTCTTCGGCGACTACAACGACCCGGCGAGCGCGGTGAACCGGCTGCACGCGCAGCACCATCGCTACGACCTTCTGGCCGACCTGAACACGCGACCCCGCACGGTCTATCTCGCGGCGGTGCGCAACCCGAACCCGGCGCTAGGGTGATGAGAGATAAGTGATAAGAGATAGGTGATGAGTGATAAGAGGAAGAGCGGCGACGAATGACAAGAGGGAGAGTGGTGATGGTGAGCTGAAGGGGTTTTATCTCATCACTCATCACTCATCTCTTATCACCTTCTGAGGAAGCCATGTCCCACACCGACAACCCGCACGACGACGTGCGAATCCACACGACGCCCGCCGTCATCGAGCCGGGGCACACCTTCGGCACGGTCACGGACAAGATCAGCGCCATCGTCCAGCGCAAGCGCACGCCGCTCGGCTGGTGGATCGGCTTCGCGCTCTCCTTCATGGTCGCGGGGATGTTGCAGGGCACGATCGTCTGGCTGCTCATCAACGGCATCG
>DASTQX010000549.1:0-1985 GCA_035761505.1 Pyrinomonadaceae bacterium | reverse complement strand
AAGGAGAAGGCGGCGCTCGCGTCGTGCGGGTCGCCGAGATACTGCTCCAACTCCTCCGCGATGTGGTACTGCTCCGGAATGTGCATCTCTTTCGACCGGATTTACTCTGGTAGCTGAACGACCGCCGACTCGCCCGCGAGGTGATGTGAAAGCGTCTCAATCGTGGGGAAGTCCCACAGCAGAGTGGCGGAGAGACGGCAGCGGAGTAAGTCTTCCAAGTCGCCCGAAAGGCTCACCGCGTCAATTGAGTTGAGACCGAAGTTGGCGAAAGGCTCCTGTATGTCCACCTCTTCGGGACTGACTTTAATCAGCTCCGCGAGCCTCTTGACCAGCCAGTTTTGTATCTCGATAACCTGTGCGGCCTGCTGGCTGCTTGCCTCCGGCTGTCCGTGAGCGTTGCCGCCTGCGTTCTGAACCGCGTCGTTGGGTTGAAGTCCTTCAAAGCTCATCGTGTTCTCCGAATCCAATGTTTGAATGATCGTAACAAGTGAAGTCTCTCGTGAGCCTCCGACGCCGAATCGCGGCATCGGTCAGCCCCGGTTGTGCGTAAAGAGTTTCAAGGGGACGAGGGAGAAGAGACGCCCCTCGACGAAGAGCCGCTCCAACTCCTCACCCGCCCGCCGCTCAATCTCCACCGGCAGCCCCGCCCATCCCTCGCCGCCGAGACGCGCCAGCGCCAGCACTAACCACTCGCCTTCGGCCACGAACCCGTCCAACGTCTCGCCGCTGTGCAGCCACAGGTGGAGGCACGAAGCGGCGGCCAGTAGTCGGCAATAGTCCTCGGCCTGACGGAACATCACGGGCGAGCGTCCGTAGTCGCTTCCCGCCTCGCGCGCGGCGCGGAGCACGGCGGCGTCGGCCTCATCGCGGCGGGCGACGAGTCGCTCGACCTGACGGGCGAGGAGGTCGAAGAGGGGGCGACGTTCCGGCGTGGCGGAGGCGGCTCGACGACGGAGGGATGCGAGCGCGGAGTCGAGGCCGTGAAGGAGGTCGTCGCGCCCGCGCTCGTAGAGCGAGAAGGCCGTGGGGTCGAGGGGGCGCAACGGGGCTCGAAGGTCGAAGATCGCTTCCAGCCTCGCCTCCATCTCAGACTCTTCGGTCGCCTCTCTCCCCTGCGCCGTGCGTGCGCGATACAACGCGAGGTCGCGCAGGTGAATACCGACCGTGGTCAGATTCAGAAACGTCCCGGCGTGGAAGATGCTCAGCACTCTTGTATCGCGGAGGACTTTCTGGAAGAGGCCGTGCCAGTGGCCTTCGCGCAGGTAGTGCCGCGCTCCCAGCACTTCCGCCGCACGCTCCACCAGCCCCTCCACCTCGCTCGTCACGAAGTACTTCACCGCCGCCGAGTACAACCGCATCTGCTCCGGCGTCTGATGCAGCGCACGCGCGCAGGCCACCGTCAGACAGTCGGCAATCAGGAGGTCAACGAAGCACTCGACGAGCGTGCGGCGAGGGCGTGGCATCTCCCAGACGTGAGAGCCGGAGAGGCGGCGGTCGCGGGCGAAGTCGAAGGCGCAGCGGAGGGCCGTGTCGGCAGCGCCGAGCGAGAGAGCGGGGATGAGTGCGCGGGTCATCTGGAAGGCTTTGAGGGTTTGTTCGAGGGCCGTGCCTTCGCCGCCGATCAAAGCCGTGTCGGGGATGAAGCACTCGTCGAACTTGATGCCGCTGAAGTCTGCGCCTCTGACGCCGAGGGTCTTGATGCGGTCGAGATGGCGGAAGGAGCCGGGGTCGAGTGCGCTCTTCTCGACGAGGAAGAGCGAGAAGCCGCGCGGGCCGCCGCTCTCCGACGTTCTGGCGAAAACGGTCAGGGCTGCGCCTCGCGTGGCGTTATTAATCAGCCACTTTTCGCCGGAGAGGAGATAGCCGCCGTCAACTTTGGTGGCCCGCAAATCGGTCGAGAGGAAGTCGCTGCCGTGCGCCTGTTCGTGATACGCGAGCGCGACCTGCCCGCCGTGCTTGATAATCTCGGAAAGGCTCTCTCGCTG
>DASTQX010000548.1:0-1379 GCA_035761505.1 Pyrinomonadaceae bacterium | reverse complement strand
TTAAAGACATTCTCTTTAACCGGCCTCAAGCCTCTCGCCCCAAGTCTCTGCTTTTGATTTAGAGGATGTAAGTCCAGCTCTCTTGGCCGTTGACCATGACGACGATGCGAATGCCCGCCGCTTTGAGGGAGGCGCGCGCGCGACCGCCGAGCAGTTGGTTGCCCGCCGAGCGCGTGAGCGTCGCGCCGGAGAGCGAGAGCGTCGCCGTCTGCGCGTCGCCGCTAATGGCCGCGTGAACCCTGTGGCCTGCCGCGCCGAGGCTGCGCGTCAGTTCGGAGATGGCCGCCTCGCGCCCTTGCGCGGAAGCTCTCGGCGGGGAGGGCGGCGCGGCGCTCGACTCCGAAGAAGTTTTCGGCGGCGCGGCTTCCGCCGAAGAGGGCGGCGTGGACACATTCGCCGCCGTCAAGACGTTCGGCTCGAACGACGGAGCCTGCGCGCTCTGCGGCGGGGCGTTGACCGAACCGGCCACGACCTGCGCGGTCTCGCGCGGCTGCCCGCCGAAACTGTTCAGCAGAGGCGCGGACGGCGAAGAAGAAGCGCTCGGCTGCGAGCCGTTGGAAGATTTCTGCGCGTTCGGCTGCGCGCCCTGCGCCGAAACCCCGCCCGGCTTCGCCGCCTCCGTCTTCAACGTCAACTGCGTCGCGGCCTCGCGCGCCTCCCGGCCCCGCCGCGCGACGTAAAATTCATAGCCGAGCCCGGCCAGCATCCACACGCAGGTAAAAGTGGCGACGCCCGCCAGCGCCCAGACCGTCGAGACGTGCAGCGGCCCGACCACCGGAACGTCGTAATAGACGCGAAAAGCGCGCCCGTGCGCCGCCTTTGTCCCTTGCGCGCGCCTGTGCCTCGACTTGAAACTCCCCGCCGAAATCAGCGCGAGCGTCAGCAGAATCCCGACGGGGCCGCAGACCGCGCCCAGCAGAAACGCGAGCGGAAAACTCCACCCGCGCTCCCACAGCATCCAACCGGTGATGAGGCCGGGGATAATCGCCCAGAAGATGATGACGAGCAGGATGATCAGCATTTTCTCAGCATCCAACGCCGGGCGGGCCGCCCGAAACATGCCCGGCAGACTCCTTTTACCACAGATTTAGAGACGAGCCATCATTGTTTCAAGGAAAGTTTGCGCCCCTTTCGAGACCGCCAGCGCAAACGCCACCTGTCCGGCCCGTTCCTGAAAACGGTTGTCATGCCGGAGGCTCAGGCCGAACTTGGGCCGAACCGCCGCCTTTCGCGGTTAAGTCCAACCGCGCCCGCTTTTATCCTCCGCGCGCGGGCGACCCGGCCCGGAGTCTCGGAAATTGAAAATCGCGTCCGGAGACTTTCCGTCGTCTCCGTCCTTGCCTTTAGAGGGAAGGTGGAGTACAACGAGTAAACGGGGC
>DASTQX010000547.1:0-14376 GCA_035761505.1 Pyrinomonadaceae bacterium | reverse complement strand
TCACTGCTCACTCTTCCGGGGCCGAATGCCGTCGGGATTACATCACTCAAAACTTGTATCTCGGCAAAACTCGTCGGCCTCTTCCGACGTTCAACTGTTCTTTGAAGGTGGCGAATGCGGGCGGGAGTACATTGGATAATCAGGTTCGACTCCTGAACATCCGTCCGACGGGCGGATGTAAACTCTCGCCGAATCTTGTCGCCATCAAACAGACGTTCAGGAGTCGAGAGTCAAAGACGAGTTCTCGAATTTGACTCTCGACTCCTGACTCCAGACTCGCGACGTTCTTCGGAGTGAATGCCGGGAGGACTACATCACCCAACGTGCCCGATGTGGCGCGTCGAGCCTTGTGGGGAGCGATGTCCCCTGCGGCCTTCGGGCCGTGCTCAACTGTCTTTCCAAAACTTGTCACCCCTTCGGCTTCGCGGGACGGGCGACGAATGCGGGCGGAACTACTTGATTGATAATCACGAGGTTCCGGGTTCGAGTCCCGGTGTCCACCTTCTTGCTTCTGTGGTGGACATAGCTCAACGGGAGAGCGCGCGTTTCGTCAAACTTTGTCGTCGCCCTGAATTTTTGAGATGAGACTTGCGGCGAATGCCGTGGGAACTACATGGGACTCGGAGGGGCCGGGGTGCAATCCCCCGGACGCGCGGCGACGCGCGTTGGCTCAGCAGCAGAGCGCCGGGTAAATGTTCCCGCAAACCTTGTCGCCGCTTTTGTCGTTTGATCGTCAGTCGAGGGAAAAGGTGGACGGCCATGAAGACGAGCTTCACGGAGACGGAGACATACCGCACGACGGGCGAAATCCTCGCCGTCGTGCGCGGGTTCGAGGCGCGCACGCTCGCGCGCGCGGAGTGGACGCACGCGGCGCACCTGACCGTGGCGCTCTGGTACGTCTTGCAATTCGACTGGCCGGAAGCGGTCGAGCGCGTCCGCGCCGGAATCAAGCGCTACAACGAAGCAAACGGGATTTTGACGACGCCGACGGGCGGCTACCACGAGACGCTGACGCTCTTCTGGATGCGCGTCGTGCGCTCGTTTCTGGAAAGCGACCTCAACGAAGGCCGCTCGCTCGTCGCCCTCGCCAACGACCTCGTGCGCTGGGCGGGCGTCGGCCTGCCGCTGACTTTCTACACGCGCCAACTCCTCTTCTCCGCCGAGGCGCGCGCCGCGTGGGTCGAGCCCGACCTCAAATCCCTCGCGCCGGTCGCGGAGGCTCGCCAGTGCGCGGCCTGAAGTTCAAGGCGACGATGAAGGGGCCGCTGTCTGGAATGTCGAATTTGAGATTTGCGATTTCAAATCTCGGATGAGAGATTCCAGACAGCAGCCCCTTCATCTTCCTTCCTTCCGCCTTCACCTCGGCGCGTCACGCCCGCTTCCGAGTTCTGACTTTTTGCGCGAAGTCTGTTAAATTCCAACGCGAATCCCCTGCCCCGCAACAAAAGAGAGACGCCTTTCGCGGGCGTCGTGCTTTATCGAGTAAGTACGCCGAAACAGGGGGATTGACAGCCGATGCGTAGATTCAAATTTTCTCTTTTATCCTTCTCCGTTCTTCTCTCCCTCTCTTTCGCCTTCAACGTCTCGGCGCAGGTACGCCCGCGCTCTTCGGGCGGCGGGCGCGTGGTCTATGCCGACCAGTTCCCCGGCGCAGACCTCGGCGCGCGCATCAACGCCGCCGATGCTTCGCTCGGCGCGGCGGCGGGCGAGATCGTGGCGCGGGGCGGCGGGCGCATCTCGACGCAGATCGTTATCTCTTCGGGCCACACCTTGCGGCTCGAAGCGGGGACTTACGCGCCCGTCACCAACGTCCACCCGATTCTGCTCAAGCCGCGCTCGTCGCTCGTCGGCGCGGGTTGGGACAAGACCATCATTCTCGAATCCACGGCCAAAGATCAGTTCACCGTCATCAGCGCTTATCACAACGCGCAGCGCAACGGGAGCGCCGACTCCGACCTCAACCTCCGAGACTTTCAGGTGCGGGGCGCGAACCCCGGTTTCAACTCCGCGCATCAGGCCGTCTCGCTCGGCAACTGCTCGCGCTGCACGGTCGAGCGCGTCTGGATCAACGGCACGCGCTCCATCGGCATCCAGTACGGCGGCTCATCCTCGATGGGCCACTGGGCCGAGGACTCGAAGGTCGTAAACTGCCTCTTCACGCGCGTCGCCTCGCAGAACCTCGCGCTCGTCAACGGCAGAAATATCCTGTTTGAAAACAACCGCTTCATCGCGCCCGGTCAGGCGGGCGGCCCCGGCTCGACGACCATTGACCTCGAACCCAACGAGGTCGCCGACCGGCTCGAAAACGTCATCATCCGCAACAACTTCATAGACGGCAAAGACTCCGAGATGGAGACCGCCGGGAACGGCATCGTCGTGCAGGCGACGACGGGGACGCCGCACGTCGGCAACATCCTCGTCGAAGGCAACACCATCATCGGCGGCTACAACACGCCGACAAAGGTGACGAACAAGATGAGTAACGGCGTCTATGTCTTCGGCGGGACGATGAAGGACGTGCGGGTCGTCAACAACCGCATCACGCGGATGGGACAGGCGGGGCTCAATATGGAGGGGGCGAACCTTCAGGTCTTAAACAATCAGATGACGGACGTGGGCGGCGGCGGCACTCCCGGCTTCATCATCGTCAACGTCTATGGCAACAGCCGCATCGAAGGCAACTCGAACCACTGGACGGGCCACGGCCCTTCGGACGGGCGGATGGTCATCCGTGGCGAGACGCGCGGCACGGTCTTCGGCAACAACCCCGGCTTCGTCGTGACCGACGAGCGCCGCCGCTAAAGACCTGCGGCTACTGCGCGCGGAGGATGCCGAGCGGCTTGCGCGTGAGCACGTCGAAGCTCGACAGCGCGCCGACCGTGCCGACGAGCAAGACCGTCGCGGCAACGCCCCAGAGGTTGACTCCGGCGGCGAACTTCCACGGAATCTCGAAGACGAAGCGCGCGACCGTGTAGGAGAGCGCGTTCGAGGCCGCCGCGCCGATGAGCCCCGCGACCAAGCCCAACAGCCCGTACTCGACGAGCATGATGGCGAGCAAGATCTTGCGCTTCGCGCCGAGCGTCTTTAAGACCGCCGCCTCGTAAACGCGCTGAAACTTCGTCATCGCAATCGAGCCGATGAGGATGAGCGCGCCGCTCAGGAAGACGAACCCGCCGATAAAGCTCACGGCGAGCGTGATGTTAGAGAGGATGCGGTTGACGCCCCGCACGATGTCGGCCACGTCAATCACGCTCACGTTCGGGTAACGGTCAACCAGCTCGCGCTGGAACCTCGAACGCTCCGGCTCGTTCGGCGGGCCGTCAATCGCGCCGATGAAGGTCTGCGGCGCGTTCTCCAGAGAGCCCGGTCGGAAGAGGACGAGGAAGCCGGTGCGAGAGTTGCGCCAGTCCACGCGCCTCACGCTCGTCACGCGCGCCGTCATCTTCCGCCCCTGAATGTCGAACGTCAGAGTCCCGCCCACGTCGAGCCCGGCCACGCCGCGCATCCCTTCTTCGACCGAAATCTCCGGCTCCGGCGAGGGCGTCTCGTCCCAGAATTTCCCGGCCACGACCTCTTCGTTGTATTCGAGCCGCGGGCGATACGTCACGACGTACTCGCGCCCCAGCCGCCCGCGCTCGCGCCGCATCTCGGCGGCTTCGAGGTCAACTTCGCGCCCGTTGACGGCTGTGATGCGCGCGCGCACCGTCGGAATCAACTCGGCGGTCGAGCCCGTCGAGCGCCCGACGATTTCGCGCACGCCCTCGACCTGATCCTTCTGCACGTCAATCAAAAACATGTTCGGGATGTTGCCCCGCTTCGTCAGGTCGAACTCTTCGAGCAGGTTCGATTGCAGCGAGAGAATCGCCATCACGAGGAACGCGCCGAGGCCCACGGCCATGACGATGACCCGCGTCTGATTGCCGGGCCGGTGCAGGCTGTTGACCGCCTGCCGGACGGCGAACGAGTTGAGGTGCCGCGCGCGGCGCACGAGCGAAACCAGAGCCCACGCCGCCGCGTAGAGCAGAGCCGCCGTCAAACCGAGCCCCGCGAGGAAGAGGATGCCGACGCGCGGCGAGCCCGCCTGCCAAGACGTGAGCGCCGCGAGCCCGACCACGACGCACGCCGCCACGCCCCAGCGCAGAGGGTCGAAGCGTCGGCGCGGCGCGGCCTCTTCCGCATCGCGCAAGAGCGTGTTCGGTTTGATGTGGCGGATTCGCAGAAGCGGCAGCGCCGAGAAGAGGATCGAGACGAGGAGGCCGAGCCCCGCGCCCTGCGCGACCGCGCCCGCGCTCAAATCGTAGCTCACGCCCGGCGGCAGGCTCTCGGCGAAACGCGCGCCCGCGAACACGAGGCCGAGCTTGGCGAGCGCGACGCCGAACAAACTCCCCGCCACGCCGAGCGCGACGACCTGCGCGAGATACGCGGCGGTCAACTTTCGTCCCGTCCCGCCCACACACTTGAGGATGGCGATGGTCTTCTTCTTCTGCTCGATGAAGACGCGCGTCACGGACGAGACGCCGATGCCGCCGAGGACGAGGACGACCAAGCCCGTCAACGAAAGATAGTTCTCCGCGCGCCGGAACTGCTCGCCGAGGTTCTCTTCCGACTCCCTGTAAGAGCGCACGTTGTAGAGGTTGCGGCCCATCTCCGCGCGCAGACTTTTAACCAACTCTTCCAATCTGCCTTCGGGGACTTTGAAGAGAATCTTCCGGCGCGCGCGGCTGCCGAATCCGGTCAGGCCCGCGTCTTCAAGACTCGCGCGCGCGACGAAGACGCGCGGCCCCATGCGGAACCCGCCGCCGCTTCCGCTCCCCGGCTCCTGTCGCGTCACGCCGCGAATCTCGAAAGTCTTCTCGCCGAGCTTCACGCGGTCGCCGACTTTCATCGAAAGCCGTTCGAGCAGCAGCGGCGCGACCACCGCGCCGTCGTTCGCCAGCAGCGAGTGGTCGAAGCGCTGGCCGTCGGCGAGCAGAAAGTCGCCGTAGAAAGGGAAGGGCGGCTCGATGCCTTTGAGTTCGACCATCAACGCGCCCGCTTGCGACTCGTCGGCGGGCCGGAGCATCGTCGCCGCCTCGATAGTCTCCGTCCTCGCCTCGACGAGCGGCGGGCGCGCGACCGCCTCGATGTGCGCCAGCGCTCCGGGCGACCACTCGCGCGCCGTGTCGACTTGCACGTCGGCGGTCAGAAGCTGCCGCGCCTCGCCGACGACCACGCGGTTGACGTTCTGAATCAGCGAGCGCAGCGCGACGATGCTCCCCACGCCGATGCCGATGCAGAGGAAGAAGAAGAGCAGCCGTTTCCAAGACGCGCGCAGCTCGCGCCGCGCGAGGTTGAAGATGAAGGTCACGGTCTGGCGGCCTCCAACTCTTCGGCGTCGAAGTCGCTCGCCGGGCCGTCGGCTTCTCTGAGCGTGTCGGTGACGACTCGACCGTCGCGCAGAGAGATGCGCCGGTCGGCCCTCGCCGCGAGTTCGTGGTCGTGCGTGACGAGGATGAGCGTCGCGCCGCGCCGGCGGTTCATCTCCAACATGAGGTCGAAGACGTGCGCGCCGTTGCGCGTGTCGAGGTTGCCGGTCGGCTCGTCGGCGAGCAGGATGGAGGGGTCGTTGGCGAAGGCGCGCGCGACGGCGACGCGCTGCTGCTCGCCGCCCGAAAGCTGCGAAGGGTAGTGATGCGCGCGCGCCGTGAGCCCCGTGTCTTCGAGCAGTTGCCGCGCGCGGGCGAGAGCGCCGGGGCGGCCCGCGATCTCCAAAGGCGCGAGGATGTTTTCGAGCGCCGTCATCGAAGGGATGAGATGAAACGACTGGAAGACGAAGCCGATCTTGCGGCTCCGGAGATGCGCGAGCGCGTCCTCGCTCATGCGCGTGACCTCTTCGCCGTCAATGAGGATGCGCCCGCCGGTCGGCGCGTCGAGCCCCGCGACGAGGCCGAGCAGGGTTGACTTGCCGCTCCCCGAAGGGCCGACGATGGCCGCGAACTGCCCGTCGGGAATCCGCATGTCAAGCTCGTGCAGGATGGTCAGCGCCTCCGCGCCGGACTGGACAGTTTTCGAGACGTTGTATAATTCGATCATGAGATTATTGCTAACCGGACTCCTCTTCCTCTCCGCCGTGTCTCTGCTTGGATGCGGCGGCGACCGCGCGAGTAGCACGCCGGAGGCCGCGCCCGCGCCCGCCGCCACGCCCGCACAGACTTTACCTAAAATCGTCGCCTTCGGCGACAGCCTGACCGCCGGGTACGGCCTCAACCCGAAGCAGAGTTACCCGGCGCTCCTGCAACAGAAGCTCGACGCGGACGGGTACAAGTACGAAGTCGTTAACGCGGGGGTTTCAGGCGACACGTCGGCGGGCGGGCTGCGTCGCCTTGACTGGTCGCTCGAAGGCGGCGACGTGCGCTTTCTCATCCTCGAACTCGGCGCGAACGATTTCCTGCGCGGCCAGCCCGTCAAAGAGACGCGCCGGAACCTCTCGCAAATCATCGAGCGCGCCAAGTCGCGGGGCGTCCGCGTGCTGCTCGCGGGGATGTACACGACGACCAATTCCGGCGACGTTTACCTCGGCGAGATTGACGAGACTTTCAAGTCGCTCGCCTCCGAGCACGACGTTCCGCTCATCCCCTTCTTCCTCGAAAACGTCGCCGGGAAACGCGAACTCAACCTCGACGACGGCGTCCACCCCAACGCCGAAGGCACGAAGATCGTCGCCGACACGGTCTATAAGTATCTGAAGCCGCTGCTCGACGCGGAAGGAGGGGGAAAAGGGTAAAAGGGGAAGAGGGTAAAGGGGAAGAGCAAACCGCCCGGTTTTGTATTTACCTTTTCCCCTTTTACCCTTTTCCCCCTTCTTATGAAACGTGATGTCATCATCATCGGCGGCGGCGCGGCGGGGTTGATGTGCGCGATTGAGGCGGGGCGGCGGGGGCGTTCCGTCCTCGTCCTCGAACATGCCGAGAGGGTCGGGAAGAAGATCGAGATTTCGGGCGGGGGCCGCTGCAACTTCACGAACCTGTACACGACGCCGCAGAATTTTCTCTCGTCCAATCCGCACTTCGCCAAGTCCGCGCTCGCACGTTACACGCCCTCGGATTTCATCGCGCTCGTCGAGCGCCACCGCATCCGTTATCACGAGAAGAAGCTCGGCCAGTTGTTCTGCGACGAAAGCTCGCGGCTCATCATCGAGATGCTGCTCCGCGAGTGCGACGCCGCGCGGGTCGAGATTCACACCGGCTGCAAGGTGTCGGGCGTGCGGCGCGACGCGTCTTTTACGGTCGAGACGAGTCGCGGGACGTTGACGGCGGACGCGCTCGTCGTGGCAACGGGCGGGCTCTCGATCCCGAAACTGGGCGCGACCGATTTCGGCTATCGCCTCGCGCGGCAGTTCGGCTTGAAGGTCGTGCCACCGACGCCCGCGCTCGTCCCGCTCACTCTGGCCCCGCGCGAGTTGGAGAGCTTCCGACCTCTGAGCGGCGTCTCCGTGCCCTCGCGCGTCGGTTGCGGCGGGGCGGAGTTCGTCGAGAACATCCTCGTCACGCATCGCGGCTTGAGCGGCCCGGCCATCCTCCAAATCTCTTCCTACTGGTCGCGCGGCGAAGCGCTCGACATAGACCTTTTGCCGGGGCTCGATGCTTTTGAGCTTCTCGAAAGTAAGCGGGAGGGCGGCGCGGAGTTGGCGACGCTGCTCGGCTTTCACCTGCCGAAGCGTTTCGCGCAACGCTGGTGCGAGTTGTACGCGCCTTCGAGGCCGCTGCGGAGTTACAGCGAAGGCGAACTCCGCGCCGTCGCGCGGGCCTTGCACGGCTGGCGGGTTGCGCCCGCCGGGACGGAAGGCTTTCAGAAGGCGGAGGTGACGAAGGGCGGCGTGGACACCGACGAGCTTTCGTCAAAGACTCTGGAAGCGCGGCGCGTCCCCGGTCTCTACTTCGTCGGCGAAGTCTTGGACGTGACGGGCCACCTCGGCGGCTTCAACTTCCAATGGGCTTGGGCCTCCGGCTACGCCGCCGGTCAGTCCGTGTGAGGCGTGGCGTCTGAGATTTCTTCTCCCGTTCGGCGGGCGCGCGGGTGGTGCCGTTCGTAAACGTTGCGGAGGCGCTCGCCCGTGACGTGGGTGTAAATCTGTGTGGTGGCGAGGTCGCTGTGGCCGAGCATGGCTTGGACGGAGCGCGTGTCCGCGCCGTGTTCGAGCAGATGCGTGGCGAAGCTGTGGCGCAGCACGTGCGGCGAGACGCCGCGCAGGCCCGCGCCCTCGGCGTAGCGCCGGAGAGTCGTCCAGACGACCTGCCGCGTGAGCGCGCGACCGCCCGCCGCGACGAAGAGTCGTTCGGACTCTTTGCCTTTGAGGAGCGCGCGCCGCGCCGACTGATACTTCTGCAACCAATCGAGCGCGCCGCGACCGACCGGCACGTGGCGCTGCTTGCTCCCTTTGCCCGTGCAACTGAGGAGTCCCCGGTCGAGGTCTATGCTCCGGCGCGTCAGAGAGACCAACTCCGAGACGCGGAGGCCCGTCGCGTAGAGCAACTCAATCAGAGTCCGGTCGCGGACGCCCTCGGCGTTCGAGATGTCGGGCGCGTTCAGGAGTCGCCCCATCTCCTCTTCGGTGAGGAAGCGCGGGAGCTTCTGCCCGGCCTGCGGGCTCATCAGGTTGGCGGTCGGGTCGGTCGTCGAGTGGCCGTCAATTAAAAGGAAGCGGTAGAAGCCCCGGACGGTGCTCAGCGCGCGGCTGACCGAGCGCGGCGCAAGCCCCGCGCGCGTGAGCGACATGATGAACTGCTTCAACTCTTCCTGCCCCAACTCCTGCGGCGCGCGCTCGTGCGCAGTGGCCCACGCGCGCAGCTTCTCCAACTCGCCCCGGTAGCTCTCGACCGAACTGGCCGCCAAGCCCTTCTCCACTTGCAGGTACAGCAGGTATTCACGAATCAGGTCGCGTGTCATGGGCCTCACTCTTCAACTCGTCGGCTTGTCGGGCGCGGGGAGCCGCGCGAAGAAGTCTTCGAGGAAGCGGCGCGAGTACTGTTGCAGGAGCCACTCGACGCGCGGCGCGTCGTGCGAGGCGACGATCAGACCGACGTGATGACGCTTGTTCAGTCGCCAGACGACTTCGGGGTCGTCGTAAGCCGAGGTGTCGGGCCACTCCTGACGGGCGAGCGTGGTGACTATCCCGGCGTAGTCTTCGCGGGCGGGCGGGACTTCGTAGTGGCCGTGCTCGCCCGCCACCTCGATCTTCGCCCACTCGGCCCAGAGGTTGACGCCGGTCGCGGCCTCGATGACTTCGGCGATGTTGGCCCCGCCGACGCGCGCCGCCGTTTCGAGGAAGTAGAAGCGACCGTCGGCGTGCGCTTTGATAAACTCGGCGTGCGTGACGCCGCGCGCGAGGCCGAGCGACTTCAAAAGGTCTCGGTTGAGCGTGTCGAGCGCCTGCGCGTCCGCCGAAACGCGCGGGATGGTGCGCGTCAAAAAGACGCCGCCCTCGTGCGCCACGTCCATCGGCGGCGCGCCGTACTGGTGCGCGGCGGCGAAGACGACTTCGCGCCCCCAGACGATGGAGTCCACGTGGAAGATTTCGCCGGGGATGAATTGTTCGAGCAGATAGTAAGACTGGCGGTCGCCCAGCTCTTCCAGAAGCGGCCAGAGTTCGTCCTCGAAGCGCACCTTGCTGATGCCGACCGCCGAAGCCCCGTCGCGCGGCTTGAGCATCCACGGCGGCTCGACGCGGCGCATGTAGTCGCGGAGCGTTTCGTAGTTGAGGACGTGGACGAATTCGGGGACGAGGATGTTGTGGTCGCGCGCCTTCATCCGCATCGCCAGCTTGTCGCGGAAGTAGCGCGCGGTCGTGTCGCCCATGCCGGGGAGGCGGAAGTGTTCGCGCAAGGCCGCCGCCGTCTCCACGTCGAAGTCGTCGAGCGGGACGATGCGGTCGAGCGGGCGCGTGCGCGCGAGGAAGCCGAGGCTCTTGACGATCTCTTCCACGCCGAAGTCGCCGGGCATGTAGAAAGTCTCGTCAATCGCTTCGCGCGGCCAGTCGGCTTCTCTCAGGCTTTCGAGCGTCAGCAGGATGACGTGGCAACCTTGCCGCTTGCACTCGCGTATAAGCTCCTGCCCCTTCTCGTAGGTGCTGAAACAGACGACCGTGAGCGGGCGCGTCTCGTTCAAGTTGGGAATCTCCTCCGGCGAAAATGACGTGCGCGTGAACCTCGCCCGCATCATATCGCAACTCGCGCTTCGATGCTCAAGTTAAGATGAAGACCGTCCGGTCATGGAGCCCTTGAAGATGAAGTTCGCCGTCCCCGTCCCGCGCGGATTCGACTTCCGGCGCACTCTTTCGAGCCACGGCTGGTGCGAGCTGCGGCCCTTCGAGTACATAGATGATTTGACGCTCGTCCGCGTGCTCGACGCGGGCGGCGACTCACCCATCACAATCGTCGTGACGGGCGAGGGCGCGTCGCTTGAGGTCTCGACGAAGGCTCGTCTGAGTAAACTCCAAAGAGCGCGCGTTGAGCGGGACGTGCGGCACATGTTCCGTCTCGACGACGAGATGGAGGAGTTCTACGCCGCCGTTTCAGCCGAGCCGGAGTTCGAGTGGATCGCGCGCGACGGCGCGGGGCGGCTCCTACGCTCGCCGACCGTGTACGAAGACCTCGTTAAATCCATCTGCACGACGAACTGCACTTGGGCGGTGACGAAGAAGATGGTGGCCGCGCTCGTCTCGGCCCTCGGTCGGGAGGCGCGGGACGGGCGGCGCGACTTCCCCACGGCGGAGGCGATGGCCGCGCAGCCCGTCGAGTTCTACACGGAGGTCGTGCGCGCCGGATACCGCGCCGCGTATCTGAAGGAGTTGGCCGACCGCGTCGCGCGCGGCGAGATAGAACCGGAGACGTGGTTCGGGAGCGAACTCTCGACCGCCGAACTCAAGCGCGAGATGAAGCGGGTCAAGGGCGTGGGCGACTACGCCGCCGAGAACCTGCTCAAGCTCGTCGGTCGCTACGACGTGCTCGCGCTCGACTCGTGGGTGCGCTCGACCTTCGCCCGCACGCGCAACGGCGGGCGCAAGTGCGATGACCAGAAGATCGCCCGCTTCTACACCCGCTTCAAATCGTGGCGCGGCCTCGCCCTCTGGTGCGACCTGACGCGCCATTGGTTCGAGGCGAAGGAGTAAAACGGTTTTCAGTCTTTAGATAGTCGCGCCGGGGTTCTTGAGCAGGGACGAGGGGCACAAGGGTTCGAGGACACATGCGGCGCAGAGGGGTGTGCGGGCCTTGCAGATTTTGCGCCCGTGGGCGATGAGGAGGTGCGGGAAGACGATCCAGTCCGCTTGCGGGACGAGGGTCGTTAAGTCCTGCTCGATCTTTTCGGGCGTCTTCTGCGCGGAGAGCGCGAGCCGCGCGGTGAGGCGCTGGACGTGGGTGTCCACGACGACGCCGGAGGCGATGCCGAAGGCGTTGCCGAGGACGACGTTCGCCGTCTTGCGCGCGACGCCGGGGAGGCGGAGCAGTTCGTCCATCGTGTCGGGGACGCGCCCGCCGAACTCTTCGAGGAGAAGGCGGCACGCGCCCTGAATGGCTTTGGCCTTGTTGCGGAAGAAGCCGGTCGAGCGGATGTCCTGCTCAAGCTCGGCGGCGGGCGCGGCGGCGTAGTCTTCGCAGGTGCGGTACTTTCGGAAGAGGTCTGCGGTGACGAGGTTGACGCGCTCGTCCGTGCACTGCGCCGAGAGAATCGTGGCGACGAGGAGTTCGAGCGGCGACGCGTGGTTGAGGCTGCAAGTCGCGTCCGGGTACTCGCGCTTGAGGAGGCCGACGATGCGTCGCGCGCGCTTCTGCTCGGAGCCGGGTTCCAAATCTTAACCTCGCGTTAGTGATGAAGTCGGGCGTTTGATGGAACGAGCGGCGGGGACGTTCGGCCCCCGCCGCTCGCTTCTTTCGTGCCGGACGCCGCGCGCGCGTCCGGGGTTTCGACTTCCGCGCCTTAGCGCTTCCGGCGCGCGGGCCTGCGCGGAGTCGCCTTGCGCTTGGTCGTCGTCGCGGGCTTCTTGACGAACTCCTTGCGGACGATTTCCGAGACGGCGCTCTGCGGGACGGAGACGCCGAGCAGGAGCGTGTTGCCTTCGGTCTGGTTCGAGAAGGTGCGGAGCGCGTTGAGGGCGATCTGCGCCTGCCGCGACTCGGCGGGCTTCGCCTTCTTCTTTGCGATGTCGGCCTCGGCGGCTGACTGTGCGGCCCTGAGGCCCATCTGGACGATGCCGCTCAAGGCGCTCGCGTGCTCGGCGCTGTCGGTGCCGACGGCGGCGCGCATGGTGAAGTTGAGGGCGTCCATCCCGTTCGAGAGGCTGATCTGCTTGAACCAGCCGATCATCTGCTCGGCCTCGGCGTTGGCGGGCATGCCGAACTTCTTGGCGTACTCGACGAGCCCCGGCGGGAGTTCTGCCGAGAGGCTCCAGAGCGCCTGCGGGTCGCGCGCGCCGAGGTCGACGAGGCCGGAGCGGAGTTGCCCCTGCCCGCCCGTCACCGAGTCAATCGTCGCGCGCACGTAGGCCGGGACTCCGGCGACGAGCGTGTTGGCGTCGAGCGCCGCGATGGCGATCTCCGGATAAGGCGAAGGCTTCTTCTGCTCGCCCTCTTTGGGCTCGCCGCCCATCGCCTTCTCGATGTCAATGATCTCGACGGTGTGGCCGCCGTGCGTCTCCTGCCGCCACGGTAGCTCCTTCTGCGCGTTGAGGCCGAGGCGCGCGAGCGTTAGGAGTGAGTCGGCGTTGAAGGTTCCTTTGAGGAGGACGACGAACTCCGGCAGGCCGCTCGGCGACGGCGGGTTCGAGAAGCGGACGCCCGCGACGGCGTAGTCCACGGTACGCACGTCGAAGCCGAGCTTCTGCGGCTCGGCGATGATCTTCTGATACTCGGCGGCGGGCAGGATGCGCGGCAGGGCTTCGCCGACGACGCGCTTGACGTTGACGAAGAGGACGGCCTGCGAGTCGGGGAATGTGGAGAGCGCGTGACGCGAATCAACCGGCCCTTGCGCGGTGGCCGCGACGGCGAACGCCAAGATTAAGACGAAGGACAGCAGTGTCCGCGGCGGGGTCACTTTTTTCATTGGGGTTCCTTTCCGTTCAAGACGGGAGAGCATCGAGAAGTCTTTCAATGCAGCAATCACAATTTAATGTGTCGGAGTTTAAAGTTCAAGCTAAATCCGCGACGCCGAATTTAGTACGAAACATTGAACCTCATGGTTCAAAAAGAAAAGGCGGCGGCTCGCCGTGAAGCCGCTTTCAACTTTTGTTTTCAAAGCCGAAGGCCCAAGACCGGAAGCCGAAAGTCGCTTCCCTTGCGGCCTACTCGCTCAGTCGGACTTCGAGGGCGAAGCTGCCGCCGCGCGAGCGGTTGCCGGGCGTGGTGAAGCGGAGGTCGGCGAAGTGGACGATGGTCGCCCCGGCACAGTCGCGCGCGACGCGCGACGCGGGGAAGCGCGCGAAGTCGAGGAGGACGCGGGCGCGTGGGTCTTCCGCCGCGCGCGCGACGAGGGCGGCGGCTTCGCCTTCCGGCTTCTCGACGCGGAAGAGGTTCGTGACTTCGGCCCCGCCGTCCGACTTTAAAGAGAGGTCGAACATCATCGTCCCGCGCTCGGTCTCAGCGAGGCAGCGCCACGTCAGAGGGTCGGCCAGCATCGGCGTCGCGGCCAGTTGCCCGACGCCCTCGCCGCGCTCGGACGCCAGCCGCCGCGCCGCGACCTGCGCGTGCGAGAAGGCCCGCGCGTGGAGCACGGCGAGCGTGCCCCAGTAAACGACGACCAGCGCCAGCGCCGTCGCCGGGATGGCCGAGCCCCAGCGCCCGCCCGCGTCCAGTTGCCGCAGCACGATTAAGCAGACCACTCCGGCCACCCACAAGACGCGCGCGCCGGTCGGTATCTCCATCCCTGCGCGCAACGGCAGAAAGAGGATGGCCGTCGAGAGCACGACTCCGAGCAGCGCCCAGAGCGCGACGCGCCACTTCGCCGGGCCCGCAAGGAGGAAGACCGAGCCGCCGAGCATCAACCACAGCCACGGGTCGAGGATGAAGACGAGGTCGCCGTAAATCCTCAGACCGTCCCACGGAAGCAGAGGCCGCACGCCGTAGTTGTTCGTCCAGTCGAGCAGCGGGTGCGACGCGCCGAGGATGAGCGCGCAAATCAGCAGCCCCTTCAACTTCGCCCTCGGCTCCCTGCCCCGCAGGCGCGAATAGAGGCGCTCTCCGAAGTAGAAGAGGACGGGCAGCAGGAGCGCGAGCGCGAGCGTGCCGGCGATTGAGTGCGTGATGCCCCGGTGGTGTTCGAGGTAGTAATACTGCCCGCCGAGCAGTGCGACGATGTCGGCGTCCGGGAGGTTGGCGGCGGCGACGCAGACGAACGTTGCATAAGGGC
>DASTQX010000546.1:0-3041 GCA_035761505.1 Pyrinomonadaceae bacterium | reverse complement strand
ATTGACGGCAACCTGCGGGACACTTTCCCGGCCAGCGACCCGCCCTCGTGGACGCTCGGCATCGGCCCTCATCAGAGACCGCGCGCCGAGACGGAGGAGCTAAAGCCCTCGGACGACGAAGAGACGAGCCGGGACTAATCGTCCTCTCGAACCACAAAACTGACGCCCGTCGAGGAGCGGTCTGTTGACCGACTCTCGGCGGGCGTCGTTCATACGGCGTCGTAGCGCTTCAGTTTTCTGTACAGCGTCGAGAGGTCTATGCCGAGGATGTTGGCGGCGCGGGCCTTGTCCTGATTGACGGCGGCGAGGGTTTCGAGGATGTAGCGGCGCTCGACTTCGGCGAGGGTTGGGCGGAGGCCGTCGGGGTCGCGGACGGCTTCGCGGGAGGCCGAGTCGCGGACGCGGGGCGGGAGGCTGTCGAGGTCAATCGCCTCGGCGCTCAAGGTGAAGGCCCGCTCGATGGCGTTCTGCAACTCGCGGACGTTGCCGGGCCAGGAGTAGTTGATGAGGGCGCTCATGGCGGCGGGCTCGAAGGACTTCTCCACTTGCCCCTGCCCGCGCGCGGTGCGGGTGACGAAGTGGCGCGCGAGGAGCGGGATGTCTTCGCGGCGCTCGCGCAAAGGCGGCAGGTGAATCTCGATGACGTTGAGGCGGTAGAAGAGGTCTTCGCGGAAGCGGCCTTCGGCGACTTCGCGTTCGAGGTCGCGGTTGGTGGCGCAGATGATGCGCGCGTCGAACGGGACGGGCGCGCTCGACCCGACGGGCGTGACTTCGTGCTCCTGCACGGCGCGCAGGATGCGAACCTGCATGGCGGGCGTGATCTCGCCGATCTCGTCGAGGAGGACGGTGCCGCCTTCGGCTGAGCGGAAGAGGCCGGAGCGCGTGGCGACCGCGCCGGTGAAAGCGCCTTTGGTGTGGCCGAAGAGTTCGGATTCGAGAAGCGTTTCGGGAAGCGCGCCGCAGTTGATGGCGACGAAGGGGCGGTCGGAGCGCGGGCTGTTGTGGTGGATGGCGCGGGCGATGAGTTCCTTGCCCGTGCCCGACTCGCCTTGAATGAGGATGTTGGTGCCCGTCGCCGCGACTTTTTCGACGAGGCGGAAGACCTGCTGCAAGGCTTCGGAAGTGCCGATGATTTCGGAGAAGCTGTAGCGGCGGTCGAGTTCGCGGCGGAGGTGCCGGTTCTCGCGGAAGAGTTCGCGCTGGCGGATGGCGTTCTTGACGGACTGAAGGAGGTCTTCGTTGACGAAGGGCTTGGTGACGTAATCGAAAGCTCCTTTGCGCAGCGCCGCGACCGCCGAATCCACGGACGAGTAGGCCGTCATCACGACGACGAGCGCTTCGGCGTCCACGTCCTTAACGCGGTCGAGCAGCGCGAGGCCGTCCATCCCGGCCATGCGAATGTCGGTGAGCGTGACGGCGACATCCTCGGCGGCGAAAATCTCCAGCGCTTCTTCGGCGCTCGCCGCCGCCGCGACGCGGTAGCCCGCCTCTTCGAGCAGGCGCGAGATGATGGCGCGCATCAGGTCTTCGTCTTCGGCGATGAGGATGAGAGGCTTGGTGTCCATAATGTTCAAGTCGTGACGCATTGAACGTCTTCCGTCGGCTTCGTCGCGCGGCAAATTCACGCCGCCTTACTTTTCTCTCAACTCCCGCCACTCTTCCGCGAGCATCGCGTAGGCGACGAGGTCAATGTATTTGTCGCGGAGCAGTTCGGCCTGACGCAGGACGCCTTCCTGCTTGAATCCGAGGCGTTCGGGGATGGCCCGGCTTTTCGTGTTGCCGACGCCGCAGCGAATGTCTATGCGGTTCAACTTCAACTCGTCGAAGGCGTAGGAGACGAAGGCGCGGCAGGCGCGCGTCATGATGCCTTTGCCCTGAAACGAGGCGGCGAGCCAGTAGCCGATTTCGGTCGAGCGATTCTTCCAGTCTATGTTGTTGTAGCCGATGTTCCCGGCGTGCTGGCCGCGATAGATGATGTGGACGCCGTAGCCCCGGTTCTCGGCGAAGTTGCGGCGGTTGCGGCGGACGAATTCGAGCGCGTCCTCGACCGAGAAGTTCTCGTGCACCCACGGGAGCCACTCCGAGAGGTGCTTGAGGTTGCGGCGGACGAGCGCCGTGGCCTCCTCCGCGAAGCGCTCTTCGGGGAGCCGAAATTCTATCTCTTCGTCAATGCGGTAAGTGAACATGAAGTCTCATCTCCCTTGAATCTCTTCCGCCGTCTGAAAGTCGGGTTTCACCTCGCGCTCGTCGCCGACGGGCAGAGCGACGCGGACGCGCGTGCCGCGACCGTTGTTGGGCTCGACCTCAATGCGCCCGCCGTGCGCGGTGACGATGCCGTAGCAGACGGCGAGGCCGAGCCCCGTGCCCGCGCCCGCCGGTTTCGTCGTGAAGAACGGGTCGAAGATGTGCGTCAAGGCTTCGGGCGCAATGCCGTGTCCGGCGTCGGCCACCTCGACGGAGACTTCCCCGGCGGCCTCGTCGTAAACGGTGCGGACGTGGAGGTCGCCGCCCTCCTGCATCGCGTCGCGCGCGTTGAGCAGGAGGTTGAGGAAGACCTGTTGGAGTTGGTCGGCGTCAGCCGAGACGCGCGGCGCTGACTCGTCCCACTCGGTCTTGAGTCTCAGTTGCTTGAACGCCTTGTCGAAGCTGGCGAGGCGGATGCTGGCCTCGACGACGCGGGCCACGTCGAGCGGCGCGCGCGCGGGCGGTCGCTGCCGCGCAAAGTCCATCATGTCGCGCAGGACTTGCGTGATGCGCGCGATCTGCGTCTGGATGAGCCGCAGCATCTCGCGCGTCTCGGCGTCGGCGTCGGCGTCGTGCGCGCGCGACTGGATGATTTGAATCAGAGACGAAATCGAGGCCAGAGGGTTGTTGACTTCGTGCGCGACGCCCGCCGCGAGTGTCCCGGCGGCGGCGAGCTTTTCGGTGCGGACGAGTTGTTCGCCGATGGCGCGCAAGCGCTCGATGTCCTCGGCCATCTTGCGGCTCATCTCGTTGAACGAGGCGGCGAGCAGCCCCACTTCGTCGTTGCTCTGCAAGTT
>DASTQX010000545.1:0-9667 GCA_035761505.1 Pyrinomonadaceae bacterium | reverse complement strand
CGCCCCGCTCGAAAGGAACATGGTGCTCGTCGAGGTGAACCGCCTGCTCTCGATGCGCGAGGCCGCCGAGGGCCGGGTGCAGGTCGCCGTGCTGGAACTCAAGAACGTCGTCGGCATACGGCCGGAAGAGCCCCTGCGCGTTCGCGGCGACTTCATAGAACTGATCGGGACGCTGCAGCCTCTGGCCGAGGCCACCGAGCAGGCGCTCGGGCTACGCCCCGACCTCAGGGCCGCGAGGGCGGCCGAAGCGCTGGCCGAGGCGCAGATCGAGCAGGCGCGCGCCGGGGGGCGACCCGACGCTTCACTGCGGGCAGGCTACCAGCGCATGAAGCAGGGATTCATGCTCGACGGCATTGACGAGCGTGGCCGCCTCGCCCCCATCGAGATGACCTCCCACTCGGTCACGTTCGGCGTCATGATCGACCTCCCCGTGAGGAACAAGAACCAGGGAACAATCGAGGCGGCGGTTGCTCAGGCCGAGGCGGCCCGGCGGCGGCGCGAATTCCTCGAGCTGACGATCAGGCGCGAGGTCGCCTCGGCCTACGCGCGCTACGATAGGTCGGCGCGGGCGATGGAGATTTTCCGGGTCGGCGTGCGCGGGCAGGCGGACGCCAACCTCGAAGTGATCCGCAAGACCTACGAGCTGGGGTCGAAGACGCTCCTGGACTACATCGCCGAGCAGCGGCGCTTCTACGAGGTCGAGTCGGAGTTCGTTGACGCTATCCTCAGCACGTACCAGGCGCGCGTGGAAGTCAGCCGCGCTTCGGGCGCGCCGGAGTTGGTCAAGAGATGAGTGAAGTCATGGAAGATGAGCGCGAAGAGACGGTCGTCGAGACATCCCGTGAAGTAGCGCCCGGCCCCAGCCCCGGCGGGGAGCGGCCGGCCGCACGGCCCGCGGTCGAGACGGAGACCCGTGTCGAGAAGGTTCGCAGACGCGGAGCGCCCCCGCGCAGGAATAAAGTCGCGGTGGTCGCCGTCGTCGCCGTCGTGGCCGTCGCCGCCCTCGCGCTCGTCGTCTGGTGGCTTTCGCGCGCGGGCGGGGACGGGGCAGGTCGTGCCGTGCCCGCCCCTCGCTCCGTCTCCGCGCCGGGGACCGCGACCGAGGGCGTGCCTCTCACGACCTCCGAGCCGACCGTCACGCTCTCGCCGGAGGTGGCGGCGCGTTCCGGCATCAAGGTCGAGCAGGTGGGCGAGGCGCTTGCCGCAGGCGAGGGGGCCGCAGGGCAGGCGGCGACGGGCGTCGTGCAGGCGAACGCTTACAAGACAACGCCGGTCGTCACGCTCGTCGGCGGCCGTCTCCTGCGGGTGGACGCGGAGCTGGGGCAGCAGGTGCGGCGCGGGCAGGCGGTCGCCGTCGTCTTCAGCGACGACCTCGCGATGGCGCAGTCGAAGTACCTGACGGCGCTCGCCGAACTCGACGAGCACCACAAGCATCACCGTCGCACCATCCAACTGGTGGAGATCGGGGCCGAGAGCCGCGAGGAGTTGGAGGAGGCGACGACTAAGCTGAAGACCGCCGAGTCCGAGGTCGCGGCGCAGCGCCAGCGCCTCCAGCTCCTCGGCCTCACGCCGCAGCGAATCAACGGGCTGAACTCGCCGTCGCAGATCAGCTCGGAGGTCTCCCTGCCCGCGCCGGTCTCGGGCACGGTCATCGAAAGGTCGGCGAACCCCGGCGAGGTCGTCGAGATGAACAAGACCATCTTGCGCGTCGCAGACCTCTCCTCCGTGTGGGTCATCGGGCAGGTTTACGAGAAAGACCTCGCCCGCGTGCGCACGGGGAGCGGCGCGTCCGTCACGAGCGACGCTTATCCGGGGCGCGTCTTCCGCGGCCGGGTCACTTACGTTGACCCGCAGCTCGACCCGGCGACCCGCACGGCGCAGGTGCGCATCGAACTCGCTAACCCCAGCCAGTCGCTCAAGATTGGCATGTACGTCAATGTGGCCTTCGGCGCTTTGGGCGGGGCGGAAGCGACTGCGCCGATCGTGCCCGCGTCGGCGGTGCAAAGCGTCAACAACCGGCAGGTCGTCTTCTTGGCGACCGCCGACCCGAACGTCTTTATCGTGCGGCCCGTCCGGCTCGGGCCTGAGTCGAACGGCAGATACCCGGTGCTCGAAGGGCTGTTCGTCGGAGACCGCGTCGTGACCGAAGGGAGCTTCATGCTGCGGGCCGAGTGGCTCAAGCTCAACCCCGGAGGGTCTCAGTCGCAACCGCAGGCGCCGCCGCAGCACCAACACTGAGGGCCGGCGAAAGCATCTGAAACACCGAAAACAACGGAGGACTTATGAGCAACGAAAGAAAGCAACGGGAGGGGCGGACGAGCTCGCGCGAGGAGAAGAAGGCACAGTTCACGCAAGCGGCGAAAGGGGGCAGCCGGCTGAAGCTGGCCGTCGTCGTCCTCGCGCTCGCGGGCCTCGCGGGCTACCTGGTCTTCGCGGGCGTTAAGGGCGGGGACGACACCGCGCGACCTACGAAGGCCGCGGACGTGAAGCCTGCTGCTGACTCAAGGGCTGATGAGGTGAGGGTGCCGCTCAAGGAGTTGGAAGGCGGAAAGGCGGTCTTCTTCGAGCCACGGCTTGCGAGCGGCAAATCGGTGCGCTTCTTTGTCGTCAAGGCCGCGGACAACACGTACCGCGCCGCGCTCGACGCCTGCGAGGTCTGCTTCCACGCCAAGAAGGGTTACGAGCAGAAGGGCTCGGACATGATCTGCCGCAACTGCGGGCGCGATTTCGCCATCGGCGACATCGGCCCGCACAACGAAGACGGCTGCCACCCCATCGCGCTGACGCAAAAGGTTGAGGGCGACCAGCTCGTCATCAAGACGAGCGAACTCGAAAAAGGAAGCTCGTATTTCTAAACCGCTCGGGCGGTAGGGAGTGAAGTGATGCGTATCAGCACGATAGCCCTCGCCAATCTCAGGCGGCGCAAAGGGAAGGCGGCATTCCTCGTCGCCGGCATCAGTATCGGCATCGCGACGGCGGTCGCCCTGCTCACGCTGAGCGGGATGATCCGCGAAGAGATCGGCCTCCAGCTCGACCAGTACGGCGCGAACATAGTCGTCGTGCCGAAGTCGAATAGCCTCGCGCTCGACTACGGCGGCGTCACCGTCTCTGGGGTCGCATTCGACGTTAATCAGCTCAAGGACGAGGACGCGCGCCGGATTCACGAGATACCGTACCGCAACCGGCTGGCGGTCGTCGCGCCGAAGATTCTGGGCGCGGTCGAGGCCGAAGGCCGTCAGGTGCTCCTGGCCGGCGTCGATTTCGAGCAGGAACTGAAGCTCAAGCGCTGGTGGCGTCTGGTCGGCGAAAAACCGCAGGGCGAAGGAGACCTGCTCGTCGGCTACGAAGTCGCGCAGGCGCTCTCGCTCGTCGAGCACGTAATGGAAGATCGTTCAGTCCCCGTGGTGCCGACCTCGCCCGTGACCGTAGACGTGACGATGGCGGGCAGGCACGCCGCGCACCGCGACATGAGCGGACACTTCCGCGTGGTGCGTGACCGCCTGACTTTAGCCGGGCGTGAGTACCGCGTGGCCGGGGTGCTGACGCCGTCGGGCGGGCGCGACGACTCGATGATCTTCGGCCAACTCCAGAGCGTACAGGCGCTGCTCGGCAGGCCGGGTCAGTTGAGCCTCGTCGAGGTGAGCGCGCTCTGCCAGGACTGCCCCGTCGAGGACATCGTCGCGCAGATCGCCGAGCAGCTCCCGAACGCGAAGGTCTCCGCGATCCAGCAGGCCGTGCGCGCGCGCACCGAGACGGTCGAGCGCCTGACGCGCTTCGCCGTGGCGGTCTCGGGCGTGGTGCTCCTGATCGGGGCGCTGATGATCTTCACGACGATGATGGGGGCGGTCGTCGAGCGCACCAAGGAGATCGGGGTCTTGCGGGCCATCGGCTTCCGCCGCTCACACATCATCAAGGGGCTGATGCTGGAGGTACTGCTTTTGAGCACCGCCGGCGGCCTGCTCGGCTGGGCGGCCGGGCTGCTCGCGGGCCGGGCGCTCCTGCCTTACTTCAGCCAGACCGGCATGGAACTCGCGGTTGACCCGAAGCTCGCGGGATTCTCCGTCCTGGCCGCGCTCGTGATCGGCGCGGCGAGCAGCATCTACCCGGCGCTGCGGGCCTCGCGGCTCGACCCGTCCGAGGCCGTGCGATACGTGTAGAGGGAGGGCGTCCAAGTGTCTTTCATAGTCGTCAGCAACGTCAGTAAGGTCTACGGGACGGACGGCGGCGGCGCGGCCGCGCCCGTGCTCGCCGGCGTCGACCTCGAAGTGCGCGAGGGCGAGTTCGTCTCGCTGATGGGGCCTTCGGGTTCGGGCAAGAGCACGCTCCTGACGGTCATCGGCGCGATGAGGCAGCCGACGACGGGGAAGGTCGTCGTGGACGGCATCGACGTGTACGGCCTCTCGGAGGAGAGGCGGGCCGACTTCCGCCGCGAATACATCGGCTTCGTCTTCCAGCACCACCACCTGATGCCGTACCTGAGCGCCGCCGAGAACGCGATGCTGCCCCTCGCCGTCAAGAACATGACCGCCGTGGAGAAGCGCGAGCGGGCGATGTCGGTCCTGGAGAGGGTGGGTTTGGCGGACAAGTCCCACCGGCTCCCCGGCCAGCTCTCGGGCGGCGAGCAGGGGCGGCTGGCGATAGCCCGCGCCGTCGTCAACGAGCCACCCTTCATCCTCGCGGACGAGCCGACGGGCACGCTCGACACGAAGACCGGCGGCGAGATCATGGAAGTCTTCCTCGACCTCAACGCGCACGGGCAGACCATCTTCATGGTCACGCACAACCCGGAGAACGCCGCGCTCGCCCACAGGACGCTTAACATCAGGGACGGGCGCCCGTTCGGCGAGGGCTGGCTCGCCGCCCCGGCGCACGAAGTCGAGGCCGACACCTTCGCCGTCCCGGCACGCGGTTGACGGCGCGACGGGAATCCGAGGCGACGGCGGCCCCCTTACCTTCGTCCGGCGGGAATTTTGACTCGAATGACGGTCACGGCCGAGTCCCCCTTGACTCTGTACACGACTACAGGGGTTATCATCATGCGAGTAAGGGCCGAGGTGACTATCGTGTGTCGCGCGGGACCGCGGTGGTAGGAATGAACTGTGGGTGATGGCGACAGGGTATGGAGGCACGTGTTCGGCACCGCGTGTCAAGTCGGCGGCACGGCCGCGCGGTGCCATTTTCTCGAAAGTTCACGTATACCCCGCGGGCGTATGGGTACGCTGGCGAATAGACAAGACGTGTTAATGTGTGTTAATTAACCAGTTAAAGTAAAAATCGTGGCGCGAAAGATTTTAAATATCTGTGTTGTCTTTGCCCTGATGACGGGCTGCTGGGGCGGCGTACTCGCCGCCGTGGCTTGCCCGCACATGGGGTGTAAGACTGCGGCCGCCGCGTCGGGCGGTGCCGCCGCTCACGGCGAACACGTCGATGAGCCCGGCCTCCATTCGGCGAATCCCGAAGACCATTCGGATCACGCCGGGGCCCACGGCGAGGGGCACCCCGCCGGGTCGCCCGCCCAGGAACCGCCACATCTCGACACGGCTCAATTCCGGGGCAGTGCCTCCGACAGTCACGACGCGAACTGCGCCCACTGCGTGGGCAGCGCCGAGGTGCCGCCGTCCCGCTCCTTCGAGTGGCAGTCTAACCCCTTCAAGAACGGCGCGAAGTTAATCGCGCCGCGCGCCGCCCAACAGGTCTCGGCGCCGGCCGTCATCTTGGTCCGGGAGATCACGCCCGCGCAGCACGCGCCCCCCGGACGGACCGACAGACACCTCCTCCTCAACGTCTTCCGCATCTAGACCCGCCCGCGGGCTCCGGCCGAAGTGTGCCGTCCCGGCGCGCCACGCGCGCCTCCAACTCTCAAACACAACTGCTCTTCAGTAGCCGCGACGCGACGCGCCCGAACGTGATGCGCACGCGCGGGCCCGCTTTTGTTACCACAGGGGAGGAAAGTCATGAACCAGTCTCGGCGCCTCGGGGCGCTCGCGCGCAAAGTCTTCGGCGCGCTCGTCGTCGTGTCCCTGCTCGCTCCGGCGTGGCCGGCGGCGCTCGCGCAGCACGAGGGGCACACCATGCCCGCGCCGGCCACGCCGAAAGCTAAGAAGCCGGCCAGGCGGCAGACACAAAAAAGGGCGCCCGCGCGCAGAACTACGCCCCGGCGCGCGCCGCGCAGGACCGCCCGGCCCGCGGGCGCGGCGGCACGCCCGGCCGCGACCCCGGCCGTCGTATCACAGCCGGCGGATCCGCACGCCGGTCACAACATGCAACAGGCCACGCCCACCCCGACTCCGGCGGCGACTCCCGACCCGCACGCGGGCCACGTGATGCCGACGCCGCCGACGCCGCAGCCGTCGCCCGCGCAGACGCCCGGCCGGCAGCCCGCGCCGGTGATGGACCACAGCACGCACCAAGCCGCCACGCCGCAGGGGCCGGTGAGGAGGCGCGCGCGCGAGGGGCTCATCCCGGCGGGGCCGGTGGTGACGCTCGAAGAGTTGGAGAGGATGGCGGCGGAGAGGAACCCGACGCTCGCGCAGGCGGCGGCCTCGGTCCGTGCCGCCGAAGGCATGAGGCGACAGGCCGGCGCCTTTCCGAACCCCGTCATCGGCTACTTCGGCGAGGAGCTGGCTTTCCGCGCGGCCGGCGAGACGAGTGAGCACGGCGTCTTCGTCGAGCAGACGATCCCGCTGGGAGGGAAACTGGGTAAGGCCAAGCGCGTCTTCGAGCGCGAGCGCGAGCAGGCCGAGGCCATCGCGGAGGCGCAGCGTACGCGCGTCCTCAACTCGATCCGCATGCTCTACTTCGAGACGCTCGGCGCGCAACAGCTCGTCGAGCTCCGTGCCGACCTCGCGGACCTAGCGCGCGAGGCCGTCGAGATTACGAAGGAGCTTTACAACGTCGGGCAGGCCGACCGCCCGGATCAGTTGGAGATCGAGATCGAGGCCGAGCGGGCGGAGATCGAGATGTTACGTGCGCAGGGCGACTGGGAGCAGGCGTGGCGCGCGCTCGGGGCGATGGTGAACAACCCCGATCTTAGACCCGCGCGACTCGCCGGGAGCCTCGACGCCGGAGAAGCGGCATTAGACCAAGAGCAGTTGCTCGCGACACTACTTCGGGACAGCCCCGAGATCAGGGTGGCGCGCGCCGGCGTCGAGCGCGCCAGGGCGGTGGTCTCGCGCCAGAAGGCCGAGCGCATCCCGGACCTCTTCGTCAACGCCGGCGTCGGCTACAACAACGAGATACTCGACCGCGACGGCAGGAAGACTGGCGCCGAGGGGCGGATCGAGGTGGGCGTCAACGTCCCCATCTTCAACCGGAACCGGGGCGGCATCGCCGCGGCCGAGGCCGAGCTCGCCATCGCCGAGCGGGAGCTGGACCGCCTCCAGCTCTCGTTGCGCACGCGGATGGCCTCCTCCTTCCGCGAGTACCGCAGCGCGCGGACGATGGTCGAGAAGTACCGCACGCAGGTCATCCCGCGGGCGCGTCAGGCCTACGAGATGTACCTCTCGAACTTCCGCCAGATGGCCGCCGCCTACCCGCAGGTCCTGATCGCGCAGCGCACGCTTTTTCAGGTCGAGGTCGAGTACGCGCGTGCCTTGGTCGATCTGAGGCGGGGCGCGGCGTCATTGCGCGGCTTCCTGCTGGAAGGCGGCCTCGACGCCGTCGGCCGCCCGGGCGAGGGCGGCGAGCGCACCGAAGGATTCAGGCTGAGGTCGGCGAGCGACGCTTCGGGCGACTCGGACGACCGCTGACGCCACACGGTATAGCGATAAGTTTTTACAAGGACAGGAGTATTGACATGGACAAAGGCAGACGCAACTTTCTGAGGCGCGCTTCCATCCTCGGGGCCGCGGGAGCGGTGGCCGCCGGGTCGAAGGTCGCCAGCGCGCAGCACGAGGGGCACACAATGCCCCAGCCGCAGGCCCCGCCCAGGACAGACAACCGGCCCGCCACTTCCGCAGGCGGCGTCGTCCCCGTCGAGGTGCCCGACGTGCCGCGGCTCCCCTGGACGATGGAGGGCGGCGTGAAGGTCTTCCACCTCGTCCCCGAGGTGGTCAAGTGGCAGCTCATCCCCGGCAAGGAGATTTTCGGCTGGGGCTTCAACGGGAGCGTGCCGGGCCCGACCATCGAGGTCAACGAGGGCGACCGGGTGCGCATCCACGTCACCAACAAATTGCCCGAGGGCACCAGCATGCACTGGCACGGGCTGGAGGTGCCGCCGGCGATGGACGGCGTGCCGTTCCTCAACCAGCCGCTGATCGAGCCGGGGCAGACCTTCACCTACGAGTTCTCGATCCACCAGAACGGCACCTTCTTCTACCACTCGCACATGGCGATGCAGGAGATGATGGGGATGATCGGCTTCTTCATCGTCCACCCGAAGAGGCCGCACGCGCCGAAGGTCGACAAGGACTTCGGCCTCGTCCTCCAGGAGTGGGCGCTGCTGCCGAACAACCCCATCCCGAACACGCTCGCGATGGAGTTCAACTGGCTGACGATCAACGGGAGGGCGGGCCCGCACTCGACGCCGATGATCGTGCGGCAGGGCGAGCGCGTCCGCATCCGCATGATCAACATGGGGATGGATCATCACCCGATGCACATCCACGGTAACCAGTTTTACGTGACGGGCACGGAAGGCGGGCGCGCGCCCGAGTCGACGTGGTTCCCCCACAACACCGTCCTTGTCGGCGTGGCGCAGGCGCGCGACGTGGAGTTCGACGCCGTCTTCCCCGGCGACTGGATGCTCCACTGCCACCTGCCGCACCACATGATGAACCAGATGGTCTCGATGGTCGGGCCGATGGGCCACGCCGGGATGGGCTCGCAGACCGGCAAGGGCATGGAAGAGGGCATGGGCGTCGTCACCGGAGGGCACGCCCTCTCCGAAGACCTCGGCCCCGGCATGGGCCGCGGCATGGGCATGACGACGCAGGAGCGGAACGTCTCGAACGCGGTCGGGCCGACCCACCAGCAGCAAGGCCAAGGGCAGCAGCCGTCACCAGCCCAGGGGAAGGGCTCGGAGGTGCAGCCCGGCCAGACGGAGAGGGTCGGCCAGGTCTCGAACCCCGACGACACGGCGCGCCGCAAGCGCGTGCCCGGCTACCCGCAGGACATGGTCATGTTCATGGACAAGGAGGTGGCGAAGCCGCAGACCTACGGGCTGCCGCCGGGCTGGACGGGCTCCTTCATGGGCATGATGACGATGGTCAGGGTGCTCCCGCCCGAGATGTACGACGAGGTCATGCGACGCGTGCGCGAAGGCATCGTCGAGGCCCCGCAGGGGCAGCCCGCGGGCCAGCAGCACAAGCACGAGTAGTCACCGACGGGCCGGCGCGGGGGGCGCGCCGGCAGCTCATAAACGCACAGATAACCGCCCGGGGCGCGGGCGGGGGTTAACAATCAGGGAGGAAGTATGAAGACGAACGGAATCAAGAGGAAGTTGGCGGGCGCGATCACGGCCGCGGCTCTCGTCGCCTTTGGCGTCGTCGCCGCGGCGGCTCAGGATCACACGGGACACGCGGGCCAGGCGGGCCAGCAGCAGACGGGCCACACGGGTCACGGCCAGATGGCCGACATGCCCTACGACCTGCACTACATCGACATGACGATCATGCACCACGAGCAGGGCGTCGAGATGGCGCGACTCGCCCAGCAGAAGGGGACGGAC
>DASTQX010000544.1:0-2289 GCA_035761505.1 Pyrinomonadaceae bacterium | reverse complement strand
CGAGGGCGCGCGCGCCGACTACGGCGTCTCGGCGAAGGGGACGCAACTCGGGCTCGACGGCGACTGGATCAACCCGGTCGTCGAAGACGGCGACACCTTCGAGGTCATCCGCAAGACCAACGTCCTTGCGCAGAGCGAGTTGCTTGAGCTGGCCGAAGTGCCGCTCGACCCCGTGCGTGAGGACGTGTGCGGCAACCGCATCGAACTGGCGAACCTCGTCGAAGGACTCGAACCGGGCCGCTTCATCATCGTCAAGGGCGAGCGCACCGACGTTACCTTCACGACCGGAAGCGGCGGCGCGTCGGGCGGAGTCGTCGGGGAGAAAGACCCGGCGGACTTGGTGACGGGAGTGGAGGCCGCCGAGCTGGTCATGCTCGCGGGCGTCGAGCAGGGCTACGACCCCTTGCTGCCCGGCGACAAGACGCACACGACGCTCCTGCTGGCGCGCGAGATGGCCTACTGCTACCGCCGCGACACGCTCCGCATCTACGGCAACGTCGCGCACGCCACGCACGGCGAGACGCGCGCCGAAGTCTTGGGGAGCGGCGACGCGGGCCAGCCCTCGCAGACCTTCATGCTCAAACAGAAGCCCCTGACGTTCGTCTCCGCGCCGACCACTTCCGGCGCGGCGAGCACGCTCGAAGTGCGCGCCAACGAAATCCTCTGGCACGAAGCCGACACCCTCGCCGGGCTCGGCCCCAAAGACCGCAGCTACGCGACGAAGACCGACGACGAGGACGCCACGACCGTCGTCTTCGGCAACGGGCGCGAGGGCGCGCGACTCCCCACGGGGCAGGAGAACGTGCGGGCCGTCTATCGCACCGGGCTCGGCCCGGAAGGGAACGTGGACGCCGAGCAGATCAGCATGGTCTTAACGAAGCCGCTCGGCGTGAAGGGCGTCGTCAACCCTTCGGCGGCGACGGGCGGCGCGGGGCGCGAGGGGCGCGACCAGATGCGCCGCAACGCGCCGCTCGCCGTGATGGCGCTCGACCGTCTGGTCTCGACGCGCGACTACGAGGACTTCGCGCGCACCTTCGCCGGGATAGGCAAGGCGAGCGCCGCGCGCCTCACCGACGGGCGGCGGCAGCTCGTCCACGTCACCATCGCGGGCGAGGACGACATCCCCATTGATATCAACTCCGACCTCTACAAAAACCTCCGCGCGGCGCTCAGTAAGTTCGGCGACCCTTATCAGTCCGTGCGGGTCGCCGTCCGCCACCTCAAGCTCTTGATCGTCGCCGCGAAGGTCAAAGTCCATCCCGACTATCTCTGGGAGTCGGTCGAGCCGAAGATACGTGCCGGGATGCTCGAACGCTTCGGCTTCAACCGGCGCGGCTTCGGGCAGGACGTGGTGCTCGGCGAAGTGATGGCGGCCATCCAGTCGGTCGAGGGCGTGGCCTACGCGGACGTGGAGACGCTCGACGAGTTGGCCGAGGACATCTCAATCGGAGAACTGCTCTCGTTCTCCTCCGGGCTCAAGCTGAAGACGCGCATCCGCGCCGACCTCGCGCGCACGGACAGGGAAGCGACCGACCCGCGAAAGCGCATCCTCCCGGCGCAGGTCGTCACCCTGAGCCCGCTCGTCCCCGAAACGCTGAACCTCTCGGAGTTGAAGGTATGAACGAACAAGATGCGAAGCTCGACCGCCTCTACGAACTCCTGCCGGTCGTCTACCGCCAGCGCGACGCGGACGCGGGCCAGCCCTTGCGCGCGCTCCTGCAAGTCGTCGCCGAGCAGGTCAACGTCGTCGAAGAGAACATCGCACAGCTCTACGAGAACTGGTTCATCGAGACGTGCGAAGACTGGGTCGTGCCTTACATCGCCGACCTCATCGGCCACCGCATCGTCTATGAGGCGGGCGAGCCCGGCGCGTTGACTTCCGCGCAGGGCGCGGCGCGCAACCGCATCCTCGTCCCGCGCCACGAAGTCGCCAACACGATTCGCTACCGCCGCCGCAAAGGCACGCTCGCGCTTCTCGAAGAACTGGCGCGCGACGTGGCCGGTTGGCCCGCGCGCGCATCGGAGTTCTATCAGGTGCTCGCCGCCGCGCAGCACACGAACCACCCGCGCGCGGGCAAGGGCGGCACGGTTGACGTGCGCGGCGGCGACGCGCTCGAACGCTTGGGCGGAGCCTTCGACGAGTTCGCGCACACGGTCGGCGTGCGCCGCCTCAACTCGCCGCGCGCGCGCGACCGCCACAACGTCGCCAACACCGGCCTCTTCGTCTGGCGGCTCCGCGCCCATTCCGTGACGCGCGCCCCGGCCTTCTGCATTGACCGCGCGCGCCAC
>DASTQX010000543.1:0-1643 GCA_035761505.1 Pyrinomonadaceae bacterium | reverse complement strand
GTGAAAAACCGAGGGCCTGCGCTTTGCGGACGAAGCGCACGCGCTCGATGATTTCCGGCGTGTAGAGCCGGTAGCCGGATTCGGAGCGCGGCGGGCGCGGGATGATACCTTGCTGCTCATAGAAGTGCAGCGTCTGCACCCCGACCCCTAATTCCTTGGCCGCCTTACCCGCGAGCATCCGCCGCCCGTCGGAATCAGCTTTTCTATTCCTTAATCCCATGACCCCATGATAAACCCTCTACACCACTAGAGAGTCAAGCGCTGCGCGTCAATCAGGGCTTGACTCTCTATTCGACCAGAGGGTGTATTATAGGTGGGTCATATTCGAGTGTACTTTTGAGAGGATATTGGGATGGCGGAACAGGACATCAGGCGGACGGGGAAGAGAAACGCGCACCGCGCACCTCTCGTGATTGCGGCCGTGGTCGCGCTCGCCGCGGCGAGTGCTCTAGGTCTTATAGTTCGCGCGCAGAGGCCGACCCCTCAAGCCGCCGAGGCAGCCCAGGCCAAGGCCGAGCGAGTGGTGATCGGCATCGAAGGGATGCACTGCGGCGGTTGCGCCAGCGGCGTCAAGGCCATGCTGAAGCGCACGCCCGGGGTCATCTCCGCCGAGGTGAGCTACGAGGAGAAGCGCGCAGACGTGGAGTTCGACCCGTCGGCCACGTCGCGGGAGAAGCTCGTCGAGGCCGTCAACAACATGGGCTACAAGGCGAGCGTCAAAGGCTGAAGAGGCTTCGAGGCGGGTTTTGAAGAAGGGGCGTGCCCGGGCATTCGGGGCACGCCCTTCATAGTGTCCGGGCGAGCCACGCGAAGTAGCCGGCCAGCCCGACGAGCGCGACCCCGCTCACCACCTCCGCGACGCGACGCGCCCGACCGATACGCGCGAGCCACGCGCCCACCGTCCCGGCGAACAACCCCAGCAGCAGAAACGGCACCCCGCGCCCGACCGCATACGAGAGCGAGAGCGCCGCCCCGTACACGGGGCGTCCGACCGCCGCGGCAATCGTCAGTAATAACAGGAGCGGGCCGGCCGACGTGGTGACGGTCGCCACGCTGTAAAGAAGCCCGTAGAGGAACGCACCCGCGATACCTCCGCGCTTACTGATCTCCGGGTCGGGGACGCGGCGGCGGAGCGCGGGGCCGAAGAACGCCGCCACTCCCGCCACGAGCGAGAACACTGCGGCGCCGACGGCGAAGGCCGCGCTCCACCCGGCGAGCAGCCGACCCGCGTAGGAGGCGGCCACGCCGAGGGCGAGCAGGCTCAACACCATACCCACGAAGAAAGAGAGCGACAGAAGCACGCCCCTCCGGCGGCGCTTGCCCTCCGGCGCGCCCTCGACCTGTGACCCGACGAATCCGACGACCCCTACGCCCGCAGGGAGTGTGCAGGGTCAAGTGCTGGTCGAAAGCAGGCCGCCGACGAAGGCGACGAGCAGCGCAAACGACGGGTACTGCTCGATAGAAGCCGAGACGCTCTCGAAGAAATCAAAAGGGTTCATCAGTGCCACGCGAAAATTATCCGGCGGGGCGGCTCGTTCGGGGCCGCCCCGCCGGTCGTCTCACCCGCCGGCTCAGCCGACCTTCTCCATCGCCTTGCCGCAGCAGCAGCGCGGGGCCTGATCGCCGCCCTTGCCGGGCGCGGC
>DASTQX010000542.1:0-2119 GCA_035761505.1 Pyrinomonadaceae bacterium | reverse complement strand
GTTGACGGTTCACGGCCTTTTAATTTCAGTTCATAAAGGAGAGTTTATGTCTTCATCTTACGAGACACTTCTGGTTGAGCGGCGCGGGCGCGTCGCGGTGTTGACCATCAACCGCCCGGAGAAGCGGAACGCGCTCAACATCAAGACGCGCGAGGAGGGCGCGGCGGCGCTGGACGAGTTGCGCGCGGACGAAGAGGTGCGCGTCGTTGTCGTCACGGGCGCGGGCGACAAGGCGTTCGTCGCGGGCGCGGACATCGGCGAGTTTAAGGATCGCACCGCCGTCTCGCAGCGCGACGTGATGACGGGCCGCTCGCTCTTCACCGCCGTTGACACCTTCCCGAAGCCCGTCATCGCGATGGTCAACGGCTTCTGCCTCGGCGGCGGCTGCGAACTCGCCCTCGCCTGCGACCTCCGCGTCGCGAGCGACCGCGCCTCTTTCGGCCAGCCCGAAATCAACCTCGGCATCATCCCCGGCGGCGGCGGCACGCAGCGACTGACGCGGCTCGTCGGCGAGGGCAAGGCGATGGAACTCATTCTCACGGGCGACATCATTGACGCGCAGACCGCCTTCCAGATCGGCCTCGTCAATATGGTCTTCCCCGCCGCCGAACTCGAAAGCAAGACGCTGGAACTCGCCTCCCGCATCGCCGAAAAAAGCCCCGTCGCCCTGCGGATGGCGAAGGAGGCCGTCAAGACCGCCTCGCGCTCGAACCTCGACGAGGGGCTGCGGCGCGAAGTTGACCTCTTCGCCCTCTGCTTTTCGAGCGAGGACAAGGACGAGGGCGTCTCGGCCTTCCTCGAAAAGCGCAAGGCCGAGTTCAAGGGTCGGTAAGTTTGGCGGCATCGGCGGCCAAGGAGCGCGCGGCGTGCGTATTGCTCTCATCATCATCGGCGTCACACTCGCGGCGGTCGGCGGCACGCTCGCCTACCGCTCCTTCTTCATCGAACCTGAGGCCGTCATCGTCATCAGCGACGCGCAGGTGCGCGAAGTGCCCAACATGATGCGCGTCGCGGGCGGCCTCCTGCTCCTCTTGGCCGGTGCCGCCGTGGCCTTCTTCGCCGCCCTCAGACGGCGTTAGCCGCCGCGAAATTCAAAAGGCTTCGCCCCCTTTCGAGCGGCAAAACCCTTATTTGCCTTTTCACGGGCGGGCTGTTATTTTATCCCTTCGTTCGGAGCGCCCGGCCCGCCGCCGCGAGCGCTCCGACACAATTTCACCCTCCTTTCGAGATGGGGCCGTAGCTCAGCTGGGAGAGCGCTGCAATGGCATTGCAGAGGTCAGGGGTTCGATCCCCCTCGGCTCCACCAACATTACTTCTCATCAAACTTCAACATGCTCTCCGCGCAGCAGCGAAAGGCTGAGCTTGCTCGTCTCAAGGTCGAATCCCGCGCCTTAGAGCTGGGCGTGGTCTTCAATAAGCCTTCGGTCGAAGGCACCCGCTACGACTGCATCCTCGACATCAAGGGCAAACTTTATCGAACGCAGATTAAATACTGTGGCTGCCTTGCAAGCCGCGCCGCCGGGGCCGTCTTCCTCAGATTACGTTCACAGAAGGGTCAGGGCGCGGCGAGATGCTACAGCAGGGATGAGGTTGACGCGCTCATCGTTTATCTTCCTTCGATAGATAGACTCTGCTTCTTCCCGCAGGAAGTGTTCTGTGGAAAGGCGAGCTTGAGCATCCGGTTCGAGCCCTCGCGGAACGGGCAATTCAAGGGCTGCCTGCTCGCGCAGAGTTACTTCTGGTGATTCGTTCATACGTCGTCTGCGTCGCGTCCTCTTTTGACGTATCTTCTAGGCTGCCATATACTCTCTATGAACCGAGTACAGCTAAACTCTCTTCTCAGCCCCTCTGGAATCACCCAGACCCCCTGAAGTCCACAGCCCAACCGCGCGGCGTCCCGGCTCGCTGCCGCTCACGACTGGTGAAGACCGGAGAGGATTCGGGGAGCCTGAAGACGTTATGAACGAAAAAAACAGAATGTTGAACGACGTGGCGGAGGGCGAAGAGCAGTGGCCGGGGATTGATTCACGGTACAGGTTGATCGTCGTCGCCGCCCTCAGGGCCAAGCAACTCCAGCGCGGCGCGCACCCGCGGATTGACGCCGACACGCGGCGGCGGC
>DASTQX010000541.1:0-11445 GCA_035761505.1 Pyrinomonadaceae bacterium | reverse complement strand
GCATCTGCGCCGCCGCCGGGCCGGACAGAGACAAAACGGCGAGCGCGGCGAGGGCCGACGCCCACACGAGTCTCTTCGCTCTTGTGATCATGTGAACTCCTTTTGGATTCTGACGCCGGAGCGCCTGAAGGTTTGAAGACGGTCAACCGAAGATGCAGAAGTTGTATTACGGGAGCGAGCCCAAAAGGTTCCAGAGAGTGTGAGGATTCCGCGCCGCGTCCAGCGCGTTGGATTTAATCCAAGAAGAGACACGGGGAAGAAGAAGATAAGGGGAAAAGGGAAAAGGGGGAAAAGGGGAAAAGGGGGAGAGCGAACCTCACGCGTCAAAGTCCTTGCCGTTACGCGTGAGGTTCGCTCTCCCCTTTTACCCCTTTACCCTTTTACCCCCTTCCCCCTTCCCCCTTAGATGTCGAAGTACATCCCGAACTCCAACGGGTGCGGGCGCATGCGGAGGGGCTGGATTTCCTTCTCGCGTTTGTAGGTGATCCAGCGGTCAATGAGGAGCGGCGTGAAGACCTCGCCTTTGAGGAGGAACTCGTGGTCGGCTTCGAGCGCCTTGAGGGACTCGTCGAGCGAGCCGGGGAGGCTCGGCACGTCCTTCAACTGTTCGGGGCTCAGGTCGTAGATGTCCTTGTCGAGCGGTTCGCCGGGGTCAATCCGGTTCTGGATGCCGTCGAGCCCCGCCATGAGCATCGCCGAGAAGGCCAGATACGGGTTGCAGGAAGGGTCGGGCGGGCGGAACTCAAGGCGCTTGAGTTTCGGGCTCTGCGAGAACATCGGGATGCGGATGGCCGCCGAGCGGTTGCGCGCCGAGTAGGCGAGATTGACCGGAGCCTCGAAGCCGGGGACGAGCCGCTTGTAGCTGTTCGTCGTCGGCGCGGCGAAGGCCACGACCGCCGCCGCGTGTTTGAGGAGCCCGCCGATGTACCAGCGCGCGAGGTCTGAGAGTCCGGCGTAGCCGTCACCGGCGAACAAGGGCTTCTCGTTCTTCCAGAGCGACTGGTGGCAGTGCATCCCCGAACCGTTGTCGCCGTAGATGGGCTTCGGCATGAAGGTCGCGGTCTTGCCGAACTGGTGCGCGGTGTTGCGGACGACGTACTTGAAGAGCTGCAAATTGTCGGCGGTGCCGAGGAGCGTCGAGTAGCGGAAGTCAATCTCGCACTGCCCGGCGGTGGCGACCTCGTGGTGATGGCACTCGACCGTGATGCCGACCTTCTCAAGCGTCAACGAAATCTCGGAGCGCAGGTCGCTCAGAGAGTCGGTCGGCGTGACGGGGACGTAGCCCTCCTTGGGGCGGATGCGGTAGCCGAGGTTGGGGCCGAGCGTCGCGTCGCCCGCCCGCCCGCTCGACCAGTGGCCCTCGTCGGATTCGAGCGTGTAGCCGGCGGAGTTCTGCTCGTTGTGGAAGCTCGCCGAGTCGAAGATGAAGAACTCGGCTTCGGGGCCGAAGTTGACGATGTCGGCGATGCCGGTGAAGCGCAGGTAGCTCTCGGCGCGGCGGGCCACCGAGCGCGGGTCGAGGCCGTAGCCCTCCTTCGTCATCGGCTCGACGGCGTTGGCGATGAGGCAGAGCGTCGGGGCTTCGGAGAAGGGGTCAATCCACATCCGCCCGGCGTCCGGGATGAGCAGCATGTCGGACTCGTGGATCGAGGCCCAGCCGCGCAGCGAAGAGGCGTCGAAGCCGAAGCCGTCCTCGAACTTGCCTTCGTCGAGTTCGTGAATGGGAAAGGTCAGGTGGTGCCAAGCGCCGATGAGGTCGGTAAAGCGCAGGGAAAGAAATTTCGCCCCGTGGTCTTCGGCATACTTCAAGGCCGTTTTCGAGTCCATATTTTCTCCTGAGAAGTTGTAGGGGGTGGAAGAGGTTGGCCGCCCGTGGATGGCAGCGCACCGCATGTTGGGAATGAACCGGAGAGGGCGTCGTAAATCATTGGGTGACGCTGTAAAAAGCTCGCATTATAGTCCGGCATCCTCGGCTGTCAAGGTTTCACACGGAAGTGGCCGCGTTTCACAACAAAGTGCCGCCCCGGCCCGCCGCCGGAACGTCGCCTCCGGGCCGCCGCTAAACCTTTCGGGTGCGTAACTTAGCGCCGGGCGCGGGGCCGCGAGCGCGCCGAAAATAGTTTTTGACCGCCCCCGGTTTTTCTGTTACATTGCGCCTCTAAGATTTCCTATCCAGCATTCTTCAACCGCACAGGCACTCAACCAAGAAAAGGGTGACCGCACTGACTTTGCCGGAAATGCGAACCTTTAGAGGGAGGCAGAGAGCTAGAAGTTGACCACGGCCATCGAACAGACGCTTGAAACTTACGGCATCGAGAACTGGGGGGCCGGGTACTTCGGCATCAATCGCAAAGGCAATCTCGTCGTCCACCCTTCGGAGACCGACCAGAGCCGCGCGGCGGATGTGAAGGAGATCATCGAAGACCTGCAACGCCGGGGCATCAAGACCCCCGTCCTCCTCCGCTTCCCGCAGCTCGTCACCGCGCAGGTTCGCAAGCTCCAGCGCGCCTTCCAACGCTCCATCCGCGAGTACGAATATCAGGGCTCGCACATGTGCGTCTATCCGATGAAGGTCAACCAGAACCGCGCCGTCGTCGAGGAGTATCTGCGCGAAGGCACGCGGTACGACTTCGGGCTCGAAGCCGGGTCGAAGGCCGAACTCTACGGCGCGCTGGCGATGGAACAGTCGTCGGACAGCCTCCTCGTCCTCAACGGCTTCAAGGACGAAGAGTTTATCGAGTTGGCCTTCCTCGGCGCGCGCTCCGGCAAGCGCGTCGTCATCGTCATCGAGAAGTTGAACGAACTCGACCACGTTTTGAAGGCCGCCGCGAACTACGGCGAGGGCAACCTCCCGATGCTCGGCATCCGCGTCAAGCTCTACTCGAAGGGCTCCGGGCGCTGGGAGAAGTCGGGCGGCGAGGCCGCGAAGTTCGGACTGACGACGACCGAGATTCTCGAAACCGTCCGCCGCTTGCAGGAGGAGGGGCGCATTGACATGCTCCGCCTGCTCCACTTCCACATCGGCTCGCAGCTCACCGACATCAAGCGCATCAAGAACGCGATGAAGGAGGCGGCGCGCGTCTATGCCAAAATCTTCCAGATGAAGGTGCCGATTGACCTCTTGGACGTGGGCGGCGGGATGGCCGTGGACTACGACGGCTCGAAGACCGCGTTCGACTCTTCGGCGAACTACACCGCGCAGGAGTTCGCCAACGACGTGGTCTATACCATCATGCAGGTCTGCGATGACGAGAACGTCCCGCACCCGACCATCATTCAGGAATCGGGGCGCTACTTGAGCGCCTACCACGCTATTCTCGTCACCAACGTCTTGAGCGAGATCGAAACCGAGGTCGAAGAGATTACGCCCATCGAGATCGAGGAGAACGACCCGCAGGTGGTGGTCGAGCTGGGCGACTTGCGCGAGACGATCACGGTCAAGAACTACCGCGAGTTCTATCACGACGCGCTTGAACACCGCGAGACGCTCTTCACGCTCTTCAACCTCGGTCTGATTTCTTTGGAAGACCGCGCCAAAGGCGAGGTGCTCTTCTGGGACATCTGCGAGCGCGCTGACAAGTACGCCCAGCAGTACGAATACGTCTCCGAGGAGTTCACGGAACTGCGCCGCCTGCTGCGCGCCAAGTACCTGACGAACTTCTCTGTCTTCCGCAGCGTGCCCGACCACTGGGCGCTCGACCAGCTCTTCCCCATCATCCCCATCCACCGGCTGAACAAGACGCCGACCGAGTACGCCACGCTCTGCGACATCACCTGCGACTCGGACGGGGTGGTGGACAAGTTCGTTGACCTCCATGACGTGAAGCAGGTCTTGGAACTGCACAAGCTCATCGAGGGCGAGGACTACTACATCGCCTTCATGCTCGTCGGCGCGTATCAGGAGGTGATGGGCAACAACCACAACCTCTTCGGCGCGCCCAACGAGGCGCACATCCACATTGACGAGGACGGCTACCTCATCAAGAAGGTGGTGCGGGGGACGACCGTGGGCGAGGCTTTGGAGCGCGCGCGCTACGAGCGCGGGCAAATGCACGAGGGGTTCCGCCGGCTCGTCGCGCAGCGCGTCAAGCGCGGAGACCTCTCGGAAGCCGAAGGCGCGGGGATGGTCGAGTCCTACGAGGCGCGCATCAACTCTTACACCTACCTCGCCGCCAACGGCGAAGACGACCGGCGCAGGCGACGATGAATGGAGGAAGTGACGAGTGATGAGTGACTAAGTGATAAGAAGGAAGAGGGCGGTTCGCTTCCTACTTCTCATCACTCATCACTCATCACTTAATCACTCAGAAACTATGGTTACTCAACGCAAACCGCGACCCACGAAGTATCTGACCGCGCCGATCCGGCCCGTGCAGGTTGACCGCGACCGCTCGGTGGCCGGGCTGTTGGAGAAGATGGAGGGCGCGGGCTTCGGGGCTCGCCAACTCGCCGAGGCGCACCGCATCTGGCTCGACATGCTCGGCGACAACACGACCATCGTCGTCGCCGCCTCCGGCGCGCTCATCCCGGCGGGGATGCGCCGGCTCCTCGCCTACGTCATCAAGAACCGCTTCGTGGATGTGCTCGTCTGCTCCGGCGCGATGCTCTTCCACGACCTCCACGAGACTCTGGGCCGCCAGCACTTTCAGGCGCACCCCTCGATGACCGACGCCGAATTGGACTCCGCCCAGATCAGCCGCATGTGGGACGTGCTCGCCAGCGAGGAGGAGTACCACGAGGCGCACGAGTGGGTCGGCGGCTTCACCAACCAGATGGATCAGACGCGCGCCTACTCGACGCGCGAGTTCCTCCACCTGCTGGGCCGCGAGTTGGCCGAGATCGCAACCGACGACGGCATCCTGACCTCGGCCTACAAGGCGCGCATCCCCGTCTTCTGCCCGACCATCTCCGACAGCGCGATCACGGTCGGCATCGCCGCCGCGCGCTTCGAGAAGAAGAACTCCTTCTGCTTCGACCTCGCGCAAGACATCCTCGACATCATGCAGATCGGCGCGCGCGCCCGCGTCTCCGGCGTCATCAACATCGGCGGCGGAACCTCTCGCAGCTTCGTCCAGCAGATGGAGGTCGCCACCAACATCATCAAGACCGCGCCGCGCGGCCACAAGTACGCCATCCAGATTTCGCCCGAAGCCCCGCACCCCGGCGGGCGCACGAGCCCCAACATGAGCGACGAATCGCTCGTCTTCGGCAAGCTCCAACGCGGCGCGGCCACCGCCTACGTCAACTGCGACGCAACAATCGCGCTCCCCATCCTCGTCACCTCCCTCTCTCAGACCGCCGCCAAATACATGAAGGGCCGCAAGCGCCCCACCTTCACCTTCAACGCCAAAGAGCTGACGGTCGAGGTTCCGTGACAGTAGGCAGATTGTTTAGCTTGTGTGGGAAAGTTTTATGATATTCTTACGGTAAGATTTTGACCGGGCCTGCCCAGCCCGTTTGTAACGCGTTTGATAAAGGTCAGCCGTACCTCATCTTTATTTCACCCTTCGATATAAAGATGAGGCAACACTGCCCGCTGTAAAAGAAGCAGCTTCGTTGGAGTAGTGTCTTCAACGAACTATTTTCTTTTCCGGCGGGCTTTTTTTGTTTTAGACGTTCCGCGTCTGTGGAAATGCGGAGGAGCGTTAGCGCTATGGCCGGAAAATTACCCGTGCTAAAGCCGAAGAGAGTTATTAACGCGCTTGAGCGTGGTGGATTTCAGGTTCATCACACGAGCGGGAGTCACTACATCCTCAAGAAGGAAAACTTGAGGGTGACTGTTCCCTATCACAACAAAGACCTGAAACCGGGCACACTTGCGTCCATCATTGAACAGGCGGGTCTGACAATCGAAGGGTTTAAAGATTTACTTTGAAGGGTGTAGGTAGGAGCGTAGGAATCAAGCGACCTCGACGGTCACGTTCTCAATTATAGGCATGTCGGACGGGATAGGCTCACCGTTTTTTTGTAGGCTTTCGATGTAGCCGCGAATGGCGTCGGCGGCCATCTCGCGCGCTTCCTCAAGCGTGTCGCCCTCTGTCACTAAACCCGGCAAGGCAGGGCAGGTCACGACGTAGCCGCCCGTCTCATCAGGAATCATCAGAACCGTAAAGTTCAGGATTTTCATGCGCGGGATTATAGCACCGGGGCGGCGAACTTTTCTCCACTTGTCACCTACACCTCATCTCTTTAAACTGTCCGCATGTCAGAATCAGCAGAACTTCCGTTGAACTTCGGCGGGATCGCCGAGGAGGGGCTTTCGAGTTTTGAGGGGTCGCGCGTCGTGGTGTGGCCGGTGTCGTATGAGGGGACGGTTTCATACGGGACGGGGACGGGGCGCGGGGCGGAGGCGATCATCAACGCGTCGCGCAACATGGAGTTGTACGACGAGGAGACGGACGCCGAAGTCTACCGGCTCGGCATCCACACGCTCGCAGAGTCGCCGCCGGTCGAGCCGCCCGCAGCGATGATGAAGTCACTTTTGGAGAGGGCGCGAGAGCTGGTCGCTTCGGGCAAGTTCGTGTGCATGATCGGCGGCGAACATTCGGTGAGCGCGCCCGTCATACAGGCGCACGCGGAGAAATACGAGAACCTCTCCGTCTTGCAGATAGACGCGCACGCCGACTTGCGCGACACCTACGACGGCACGCCGCACTCGCACGCCTCGATCATGGCGCGGGTAACGAGGGACTTGAAAATCCCTTCGGTGCAGGTCGGCATCCGCTCGATCTCGGCGGAGGAGGCGCGCGCGCTCGACCAGTTGCCGACGCGCATCTTCTGGGCGAAGGACATCGTGGGGCGGACGGATTGGTGGGAGGAGGCCGTCGCGGGGCTGACGGAGAACGTCTATCTGACGGTGGACATAGACGGCCTCGACCCTTCGCTGGTGGCGCAGACGGGGACGCCGGAGCCGGGGGGCTTGGGCTGGTACGAAACCATCGGCCTCATCCGCACGCTCGCGCGCTCGCGCCGCGTCGTCGGGATGGACTTGACCGAGTATTCCTACGTCGAAGGCTTCGACGCTTCGGCCTTCCTCTGCGCGAAGCTGATCTACAAGTCTCTGGGATTCATCTTCGAGTCCGAGACAGAGCGCGTGCGCGGCGGCGGCGCGCGCCACTCGCAGGCGGGCGCGTGAGCCTCGCGGGGTTTCAGATTCGAGTGGTCGAATTTGAAATTTGACATCACGCGCGAACGGGTTCAGAGTTTGAAGCCGATGAAGAGCCAACACGCCAACTTCCCTCCCTGGTAAGCTCCGACTGAACGGGCAAGCCTGCACGGCTTCGCGGCCTCGCCGCCGCGAACGCGGGGCGGACGTGTGCCCGCCGCCCGCCGAAGACTTCGTTACGCGCTCGCGCGCTCGGTGATTCCTCCTCCGCGGAGGACGTTTTTCTCGCTCACTTTTAGAGAAACGTCCGGTTCACTTCCGTGGATAAGGAGAATCACCCTCAATGTCATTCAGAAGTCATTCCGTCAGTCGCCATCCGTCCGCGCGCGCGAGGCGCGGTGTGGCGTCGCTGCTCGTCCTGACGCTTTTGCTCGTCGAGTTTTTAGACGAGGTGTTGGACGGCGTGAGGGGCGCGGCGTGGCCGCTCGTGCGCGACGACCTGCGGCTCACTTACACGCAGATCGGGCTGCTGATTAGCATCCCGCCGCTCGTCGGGAATCTGGTCGAGCCGGTCTTCAGCATCCTCGCCGACGTGTGGAGGCGGCGCGTCTTCGTCCGCGTGGGCGGCGTGCTCTTCGCGGCGTCGGCGCTGCTCGTCGCGTCGAGCCGAAACTTCTTCGCGCTGTTGGCGGCCTACGTCGTCTTCAACCCGGCGGCGGGCGCGTTCGTGGGACTCTCGCAGGCGGCTTTGATGGACGCCGAGCCCGCGCGGCGCGAGCAGAACATGGCGCGCTGGACGCTCTTCGGGTCGCTCGGTAACTTCGTGGGGCCTTTGCTCGTCGGGGCGGCGGTCGCGTTCGGCTTCGGCTGGCGCTGGCTGTACGCGGGGCTCGCCGCCTTCTCCGTGTTGGTGCTCGCGCTCGTGTGGCGGCTCCCGTTCCCGACGCCCGCCGCGAGCGAAGGCGTGCGCGAAGGGCTCGGCTTCGCCGCGGGCGTGCGCGAGGCGGTGCGCGCGCTCAGGCGGCGGGAGGTCTTGCGTTGGCTCGTGCTCCTGCGGTTCGGCGAGTTCACCTCGGACGTGCTGCGCGGGTTTCTGGCGCTCTACTTCGTGGACGTGGCGGGGACTTCGGAGGCGACGGCGGCGCTGGCCGTCGTCGTCTGGACGTGCGCGGTGCTGCCCGGCGACGTGCTGCTTATCCCTCTGCTCGAACGCGTGCGGGGCTTGAGCTACCTGCGCGTGTCGACGGCCTGCGTGCTCGTGCTCTTCCCGGCCTTTCTGCTCGCGGACGGGTTGTTGACGAAGTTCGTGCTGGTCGGACTCCTCGGACTGGCGAACGCGGGGTGGTACGCGATTCTCAAGGCGCGCCTGTACTCGGAGTTGCCGGAGCGGAGCGGGACGGCGATGACGCTCGGCAACCTCTTCGGGCTCGTCGGAGACTTCCTGCCGCTCGCGCTCGGCGCGTTCGCGCAGAGGTTCGGGCTCGAAGCGATGATGTGGCTGCTGCTCTTCGGCCCGGTCATGCTTCTGGCGGGGTTGCTGACGGCCCCTTCCGCACCGTCCGAAGCAGGTGAGCGAAGAGGTTGACGCGCTCTTTAAATCGTCGCCGGGCGGCCCTCGCTCTGCCCGGCGCATTTTTTTCGACGGGCGTGATTGAATCCGGCGCGCGGGCGCGCGTTAGAGGTTGAAGGTCATTCGACATCAAAACCCTTAAGCTCGGCGGACGGCGGGAAGGAAGGAGCCTTTATGCACTCGAACGATAACGCGACCACGCACACGGGCGGCAACGTCACCATTCATAACCTCAAGTACGTCTCACTGCTTGCGTCGCTCGTCGCGCTGTTCCTCCTCTGCGCCGCGCGCGTCTGAATGTGGGCCGCGCGCCTTGCGGACGCCGGGGGTGTATGATGGCTTTCGTCCCCGGAGGTCTGACGCCTTTGATTCAATCCGACAAGAAAATCCATGAGCCTTCTGCGGAGTCCGGAGAAGGCTTGAAGGCGGGTCGGTGGCGCTTCGCCGACGCGCGCGAGGCGGGGCGGGCGCTCGCGTCGAGGCTCGGAGCTTATACGGCGACGGATGATTTGATTGTCGTCGGCCTCGCAAGCGGAGGCGTGCCCGTGGCGGCGGAGGTGGCGCGCGGGCTCGGAGCCCCGCTCGACGTGCTGCTCATTCGGAGGCTGCTCGTGCCGCGCGGGTTGGAGTCGCAAGTCTGCGCCGTGAACGCGTGCGGCAAACTCTTCGTAGATGAAGGGCTGCCGCCGCGAAGTGACGCGCCGGAGACTCCGCTCGAACATTTCATCTCAGACGCGCTCGCCGACTTCGCAGAGCGAGCGAGCGCGTGCCGGGGCGACAGACCGGCGCTCGACCTCAAGGGCCGGACAGTTCTGCTCGTGGATAACGGAATCCGCACGGGCCTGACGTTGCTGGCGGGCGTCCGCGCGCTGCGGGCGGCGGGGGCCGTGCGCGTCGTGGCCGCCGTGCCCGTGGCCGCGCCGGAGAGCCGCGCCGTCGCCGAAGCGGCGTGCGACGCGCTCGTCTGCCTCGCGTGGCCCGAACCCTTCGGACACGTCGGCCTCTGGTACGGAGACTTCGCGCGCCCCGACGCGGCCCAAATCCGAGAACTGCTCGCAGAGTCCGAGCGCGTGCGTTTGGCGTGACGTGGTGCTTTGCGTCGGGCCGCCGTGCTATCTTGCGGCGGCAAATCTTTGCGGCGCTCGCGCCTTGAGCGCGGCGCGTCGCGCTCTCATCAACTTCGTTTCTGGAGAATAAAAGAGGATGGCGGAAAGACTCTCGGAAGAGGACTTCGCGAAACACTTGCACACGAAATTCCGCGTCCGCCCGGAGGGCGGCGAGCCGGTGGAGTTGGAGTTGGAGAGCGTCGCGGGCTATCAGGGCGGCGCGAACGAGCAGGCCGGGATGGCGCGCTTCTCGCTCTTCTTTGAAGGCCCGCCCGACGTTTTCGTCACGCAGGGCACGCGCACCTTCGACCACGAGCAGTTGGGCGAGGTCACGCTCTTCATCGTCCCCATCGCCCGCACCGAGCGCGGCTTCCGCTACGAGTCGGTCTTCAACTACTTCAAGGAGTAGTCGTCTCCGCGCGGTCGCCCGCGCCCGCCTCGGACGGGAGCCATTCCATGTGCCTGTAAGCGCCGCCGGACTCCCCGATGACCTTGAAGCCGAGGCGCTCGTAGAAGCGCAGCGCCTCGGTGTTGAGGATGAAGACGTAGTGGCGCAAGGGGAGGCCCGCCGCGCGCGCCTCGTCCATCAGGCGGCGCAAAAGCACCGTGCCGACGCCGCAGTTCTGGAACTCCGGCAAAAGCGCGATGTCGAGCAGGTGTATCTCGTCGCCGGGCCGCGTGATCCAGATTCTCCCGGCGGGGAGGCCCCCGACGAGGACGACGGCGTACTCGGCGTTCGGGTGACGCTCGTCGTACTCCTTGCGCTGCGCGGCGAGCTGCGAGCGCAGGAAAGCTTCCTTCATCCCCTCCGGCCACTGCACCTGCGCGACTTCTTCCTCGCGCGAACTGGCGTACACGGCATAGAGGAACTCTTCGTCCTCCGCCGTCACGGGGCGGAGGGTGACGGCTCGCTCCTCGGCGGGCGACATTTGTGCGCCGTCGTTGTCCATGTCTCTCGGCTCCTGTCCTTTTAAGAGTCTTTAAAAAGTCTTTACAGAATTTTTCGGGCGACGGAAAAGAGCGGACGCGCCCCGGCCCTTCCGTGCGAGGCCGGGGCCGGGGCGCGTCCGTGGTGGCTGCCGTCCGTCCGGCGAGGGTTTACTGCGCGAGGCGGCTGATGACCGCCTCATACACTTCCTTGTCCTTTTCGTCTTTCGTGCGGACGAGGAAGAGCGAGAACTTCCCAAGCGCGGCGTGTTCGATCTGGTAGATCGTCGAGAGATCGGAGAGCGGCCCGGCGGCGTGGAAGACGAGCGTAAAAGTCTCGACCGGGCGGGCCTTCGAGGTGAGCGCGGTGCTCACCGTCTCGCCGGAGCGGACAGCCGTCCGCGTCGTCGTGCTCTGGCCGTGGACGGCGACGAGCGTCATTTCGACCCTCTTGCCGCCCGTCCCACGGGTCGTGAAGACGCCGCCGACGTAGGGGTCGAAGGTCGCCTTCGTGTAGCTGAAGACCGGATCGAGCTTGGCCTCGTAGGGAATCTCAAAGTCTTGCGAGGGGGTGGTTTTCGTGTCCTGCCCGAAGGCTAAACGCGCGGGGCTCAGTGCGATACCAGCCGCGACAGCGGCCAGCGCACCCGTCCGCAGGAAGGTGCGTCGAGTTGGGGATGTCAACTATTCTTCTCCTGATGGTTAGGTAGGGTGGCGGGCTTCCCTTCTGGCCGCCC
>DASTQX010000540.1:0-5952 GCA_035761505.1 Pyrinomonadaceae bacterium | reverse complement strand
CTGCTGTTCGAGGCGCGTGCGCTGCTCAGGGGTGAGAACGCCGAGCATTTCGCCGTGGACGGACTGGCCCGTCTGCCTCAACTCCTGTTGGAGTTGACGGGCGCGGGCTTCCTGTTCGGCGTTGAGCGTGCCGCCCTGCCGTCGCGTCCGGAGCAACTGCCGAAGCTCTGCGCGTTGCGCCTGCGTGCGCTGGCGGTGGCTGTCGCGGAGCGAGCGGAACTGCTGGCGTTGCGCGTCGCTTAGTTCGAGCCGTCGCAAGCCGCGCCGCGCGCGCAGGTGACGGGCCATGCGCGGGCCGTGAGCGCGGCCCATGCGGCGGTGCCGGACGGGATTTTCGGGATGCGTTTGCGGCTGCTCCGGCGCGGGCGTCTGCTGCGCGAAGGCCGTGGCGGAGAGCGCGAGCGTCAGGGCGACGCCGCCGATAAATCTCTTCATACTGGAAACTCCTTCTGAGAATGACTGGAAGATGCCGGGCCGACGCCTCGCGCCCGGCGGGTGCTGGCGAGAGCGCGGATGCTTACTCACGAACCTTTTAGACGCGCGCCTCGTTCTTCTGGTTGAGAAAAGATGAAAGGAAGAAGTCAGGAGTCAGGAGTCGGAATCCAGAAGAAAGGCGGTCGTAGGTTTATTCCGGATTCCGACTCCTGACTTCTGACTCCTGTGAAGCAATGGCAAAACCGCGCCTGCCGCGCTACAATACGCGCCCGATGAAACTTTTACAGGATATTAACGCGCCGGGTGATTTGCGACGCCTGCGCCCGGAACAGTTGCAGGAAGTCGCCAACGACATTCGCCAGTACATCCTCGAAACCATGTCGCGCATCGGCGGCCACACGGGCGCGAGTCTGGGCGCGGTCGAACTCTCGGTCGCGCTCCATTACGCCTTCGACACGCCGCGCGACCGGCTCGTCTGGGACGTGGGCCATCAGGCTTACGGCCACAAAATCCTGACCGGAAGGCGCGATCTTCTGCCGACCATCAAGCAGTACGGCGGCATCTCCGGCTTCCTCCGGCGCGACGAGTCGGACTACGACACCTTCGGCGCGGGGCACGCCTCGACTTCTCTGTCGGCGGCGCTCGGCATGGCCGTGGCGCGCGACAAGCGCGGCGAAGACCATCACGTCGTCGCCATCATCGGGGATTCGTCTCTGGCGGGCGGGATGGCGATGGAGGCGGTGAATCAGGCGGGCCACTTGAAGACTCGTCTGATCGTCCTCCTCAACGACAACGAGATGTCCATCGCCCCGGCGGTCGGCGCTCTGACCGGCTACCTCAACCGCATCCGCGAGGCGCAAGGCTACCACCGCTTCAAAGACGAAGTCGGCGACCTCCTGCACGACATTCCCTCGTTTGGCGAGCGGCTCTACAACGCGGCGAAGACCGTCAAGGACGCCATCGCGGCGGCGGTCTTGCCGGGCGCTCTGGTCAACGAGCTGGGCTTCAAATACATCGGCTACGTGGACGGCCACAACCCGCGCGCTCTGGTACGCGCGCTCGAAGAGGCGAAGCAGGTCAAGGACGGCCCCGTCATCGTCCACGCGCTCACGCAGAAGGGCAAAGGCTTCCCCGCGCGCGAGAAGAACTACTACGCGTGGCACGCGACCGGGCCTTTCGAGTTGACGACGGGCGCGGCCATCAAGCCGTCGAAGCCCTCGCCCCCGCAGTACACGGCGGTCTTCGGCGAGACGATGTGCGAGTTGATGGCGAAGGACGACAAGATCGTCGCGCTCACCGCCGCGATGCCCGACGGGACGGGCATTGATAAGGTCTTGGAGAGATTCCCCGAACGCTCTTTCGATGTCGGCATCGCCGAGCAGCATTGCGTGACCTTCGCCGCCGGGATGTCCTGCGAGGGCTTGAAGCCGGTCTGCGCCATCTACTCGACCTTCCTCCAACGCGCCTTCGACCAGATCGTCCACGACGTTTGCTTGCAGAACCTCAACGTCAAGTTCTGCATGGACAGGGCAGGCATCGTCGGCGGCGACGGGCCGACGCACCACGGCCTCTTAGACATCGCGTACCTGCGCGGCGTGCCGAACATGGTCTTGATGGCCCCGAAGGACGAGGGCGAGTTGCGCGACATGCTGCGCACGATGATCGAGCACGAAGGCGCGGCGGCGATGCGTTACCCGCGCGGCAACGGCGTCGGCGCGGACATCCGGCGCGAGCCCGCGCTGCTCGAAATCGGCAAGGCCGAGATCATGCGCGACGGCGGAGAGGTGGCGATTGTCGCCTACGGCTCGATGGCGCACCCGGCGGCGCAGGCCGCCGAGCAGTTGGCGCGCGGCGGCATCGAAGCGACGGTCGTCAACGCCCGCTTCGTCAAGCCGCTCGACGCCGGGCTGCTGCTCGCGCTCGCGCGCACGAAGCGGCTCATCGTGACCGTCGAAGAAGCGTATCTCGCGGGCGGCTTCGGCGCGGCGGTGATGGAACTTTTAGAAGAGAACGGCCTGCTCGACTCCGTGCGCCTCGTGCGTATGGGCGTCCCCGACCGCATCATCACGCACGGCGACCCGAAACTCCTGCTCGCCAAATACGGCCTCGACGCCGACGGCATCTACACGCGCGTCAAAGAGAGCTGGGAAGTCTTGGAAGAGCGGCGCGCGGGCACGCGGCACAGGGACGCGCAGTTGAAGGGATAGCGGCCCGGCAGACGGAGAAGTGAGAGCCCCCGGAAGGGGCGGAAGAACGAGGCCCACGACGCGAGCCGTGGGCCTCGTTCTTCCGCTCCCTTCGGGGGCTCGGATTTTACGGCCTGCCGCCCCCGCGGTCGAAGAGCCATTGAATCGCCAGCACGATGACGACCACGGCGACAAAGACTGCGGCGTGAAAGCCGATGGAGACCCAGTTCAAAGCGTCCACGAAGGCGATACGCGCCCCCTTCGCATCAGGATGAAAGAACCGTCCGACTTTTCAACCCGCCCTCCGTCACTTGATCCAGCGTTCGTACCACAGGCTGAGATTCAGGAGCGCCCAGAGGTGAAAGCTCCAGTCGCGCGCGCCGCGCCGGTGCTCTTCGACGAGGCGGGCGACGAAGGCGTAGTCGAAGAAGGCGCGGCGGCGCAACGGCGAGTTGAGCAGGTGCTCGTCGAGAAGCGCCGCGTCGCCGCCTCTGAGCCAGCCACGGATGGGAGCGCCGAAGCCGCGCTTCGGGCGGTAGAGCACATCATGCGGGAGCACGTCTTCGAGCGCGCGTTTGAGGACGTGCTTGCCGCTCGCGCCCTCGACTTTGAGCGCGCGCGAGAGCGAGAGCGCGTACTCGACCAGATGGTGGTCGAGGAAGGGCACGCGCGCCTCGACGGAGGTCGCCATCGTGATCTTGTCCACGCGCATCAGGAGCAGTTCGGGCAGGCGCAGCTTCAACTCAAGATAAGTCATCCGCGCGAGAAAGTCGGAGGCGGGCCGCGCGCGCGCGATCTGCTCCTGATACTCGCGCACCACGTCGTAGGAAGAGAGTCCGATGTGCCGCGCGCGCATCTCGCGCGAGAGGACGCGCGGCTTCAGCGTCTCGTCGAAGACGATAGCGCTGCCCCAGAAGAGCGACTCGTCCGCGCCGAGCCGACGGACAAGCTCAATCGCCATCCGCTGCTTGACGGTCTTCTCCATCAACGGTCTGGCGACCGCCGAGGCGGCGCGGCGGGCGGCGCGCGGCACGCGCTCGGCATGACGCCAGAACCGTTCCTGAATACGGAGGTAGCGGACGTATTTGTCGTAGCCGCTGAAAATCTCGTCCGCGCCCTCGCCGACCTGCACGACGACCGTCCCGTCATCGCGCGCGAGCTTCGAGACGTAGTAGAGCGGCACGCAGACCGGGTCGGCGATGGGCTCGTCCTGATGAAAGATGAGTTCGGGGAGGAAGCGCCGCATCTCCTCTTCGCCGATTAAGATTTCCTGATGCTCCGTGCCGAAGCGCCGCGCGATCTGGCGGGCCGCGTCGAGTTCGTTGAGTTCTTCGTGGTCGCTGAAAGCCACGGTGTAGGTGCGGACGGGCCGCGACATCTGCTCGGCCATGAGCGCGACGTTGGCCGAGGAGTCCACGCCGCCGGAGAGGAAGACGCCGAAGGGCACATCCGCCATCATCCGCTTCTTGATGGAGGCGCGGAGCAGCCGGAGGATTTCGGCGCGGTGCTCCGCGTCGCTCGCGCGGCTCGCCTCCGAAGCCTTCGGCGGCAGCGCGTCCCAGTACTGCGTGATGCGCGCCTCGCCATCACGATTCAGGACGAGCACGTGCCCGGCGGGGAGTTTTCGGATGTCGCGGAAGAGCGTCCGGGGCGCGGGAGTGGTGAGGAAAGAGAGGTAGTGATAGAGCGCTTCTTCGTCCACCTCCGCCGTCACGGCGGGGTGCGCGAGGATGGCTTTGATTTCAGAGGCGAAGATGAAGCGCCCGTCACGCTGGTAAAAGTAGAGCGGCTTGACGCCCACGCGGTCGCGGACGAGGACGAGTTGTTCCGCTTTGCCGTCCCAGAGAGCAATACCGTAGTCGCCCTCGATGGCGTGGACGAAATCCGTGCCGCGCTCTTCGTAGAGGTGAAGGAGAGTCTCCGTGTCGGTGCGCGAGATGTAAGCGTGACCGCCGCGCTCCAACTCCGCGCGCAGTTCGGCGTGGTTGTAAATCTCGCCGTTGAAGACCGTCCACACGTCGCGCGGCGCGCACCCGCGCATCGGGTTGTGTCCGGCGGGCGAGAGATCAACGATGGAGAGTCGGCGGTGTCCGAGCCCCAAGCGGCCTTCGTCGAAGAGTTGCGCGCCCGCGTCGTCCGGCCCCCGGTGCGCCATTGTGTCGCGCATCCCCTCGACGAGCGCGAGCCCGACGCCCCCGGACGCCGCGCCGTACTCCCAGACTCCGCAGATGCCGCACATACGCCGGTTCTCACCTTCCGGCGGGCGCTAACACCTTGCGCCCTGACAATTTAGCACTCATTTTAGCACACCCGCTTGAGCCCGTGTGGAACGATTGTGGAACGGGCGGGCTTCGCCGCGACCTCGGTGGCCGCCAGCAACCCCTCGTCGGTCGGGTGGACGTAGCGCTCCGTCTGCTTGGTGTTCGAGTGTCCCATCAATCGGGAAATCTTCTTCAGGTTGACGTCGGCGTCGCCGAGGCGCGAGCCGTATTCGTGCCGCAGGTCGTGGAACCGGAGGCCCACAATCCCGGCCCGCGCGCAGGCGCTACGAAACAGGAAGAGGACTGTGCTCCGGTCGAGCCTGCCGCCGTCCCTCGCGGGAAATAAGAGGTCGCCCGTCGCCTGCGCGCAAAGCTCCGAGAGTAGGCTCCTCACCTCGGCGCTCATCGGGTTCCCCTCGGTCTTGCGTTTGTCTTTGCGCCACTTCGGGTTGACGACGAAGAGGCGGTTGCGCTCGAAGCTGATCGCCGACTTCGTGAGGGCAATCAACTCCCCCTGCCTGAGTCCGGTCCAGAGCGCGAGCTGAATCATCGGCTTGAGGAACGGGCGTTCGAGTTCGGCGCTTTCCAATAGTGCCTGCTCCTCGTCAGAGGTCAGCCGCCTCGACGGGCCTTCCTCGGTTTGGAGACGCTTCACCTTCACGCAGGGGTTCTCCCGGATGAGTCTGTGCGTGACGGCGAGGGACAGAATCCCCGAAAGCGTCGTCAGTTCGGAGTTGACGGTGTTGGGCGAGCGGGTGCCGCCGTGCATCGTCGCCGTGGCCGCGCGGTCGCGCTTGAAACGCTCGACGGCGAGCCCTGCGATCTGGCCCAACGTCCTCCCCGCGAAGTATTCACAAAGCATCGCGGCGTGTATCTTGTGCTGGTCGTGGCTCGAAGCCCGGCAGTTCTGCTCAGACCACGGCAGGTAGCTCTCCTCCACGAATTGCGAGAAGCGCATCTGCCTGCCCCTGACCCCGTACACGCCGTCGTGAACGGCCTGCCGCGCCTGCCTTTCGGCTTCCTCCGCCTGCTTCATCGTTCGGGCCGTCTTGACGGTCTCCTTGTAAGTC
>DASTQX010000539.1:0-14062 GCA_035761505.1 Pyrinomonadaceae bacterium | reverse complement strand
GTGAATCAGAGCCTCCTTGACGAGCTTCGCGCGCATGATGTAGAAACCCTCTCGGCGGAGGAGGCGCGGCGGCTCCTGCTCAGCCTCAAGAAACGTCTCGTCTGAAGCAGCCTTCTTTACATGACCGACTTCCAAACTCTTCTTCGACTCCCGCTCGAACAGCAAATCGGACAACTGCTCTTTATCGGCCTGCCCGGCCCGGAACTCGACGCCGAAGCGCGCGCGCTCGTCGAAGAGGTGAGGCCCGGCGGCATCATCATCTTCGGGCGCAACGTGACCTCGCCGCGACAACTCCGCTCGCTCATCGAGGGCGCGCGCTCGCTCGTCGAGGTCGAGCCGCTCGTCGGCATTGATCAGGAGGGCGGGCTCGTTGACCGCCTGCGCAAAATCTGCACGCCGATGCCCGCCGCGCGCGCCATCCGTCAGCACGGCGACCTCGCGGGCGCGCGCACGCTCGGACGTCTGACGGGCGAAGTCCTGCGCATCCTCGGCTTTAACTTAAACTTTGCGCCGGTCATGTCCATCATGACCGAAGACCGCGACCTGCTCTCGAACGGCCTCTACTCGCGCTCGTTCGGGCGCTCGCCCGGCGAGGTGCTCGGCTACACGATGGTCTATCTGCGCGGCCTGCAAGGGATGGGCTGTCTCGGCTGCGCCAAGCACTTTCCCGGCATCGGCGCGGGCGAGGTGGACACGCACGAGGAGATGGCTATCATCCACCTCACGCACGACGACCTCTTGGCGCAAGACCTCGCCCCATACATCGAGCTTTTCCAGCGCGAAGACAACATGGTCAAGGCCGTGATGGTGAGCCACGGCGGGTTCCCCAACATAGACATCCATCGAGGCATCGCGGGCGGGCCGCTCGTCCCCGCTTCGATTAATCACGAGATCGTGACGCGGCTCCTGCGCGAAGAGTTGGGCTACGGCGGGCTCGTCGTCACCGACGACATGGAGATGGGGGCCATCGCGCGCCACTACGAGATCGAAGATGCCGTCCTGCGCGGCGTCGAGGCGGGCGAGGACATGCTCCTCGTCTGCGCGCGGCCCGACCTCATCCGACGTGCTTACGAGGCGTTGCTCCGCGCGGCGCGCGAAGGCACGATCAGCGCCGAGCGCATCGAGGCATCTCTGCGGCGCATTGCGGCCTTCAAAGCTTTAACCAGTCCTCCACTCCCCTTCGACGAGGCGCGGCTGCGCGAAATCTCTCTGGAAGTCGCGGAGCTGAACCGGAAGCTCAATTACGTTTACGGAGGCAAAATTTAAATGCGGCCAAGACGTTTCACATCCGTCTTTTTGATTCTTCTGTCGTCCATTCTTCTCCTCTCGAACTGCGGCGGCGGGGGCGGCGGAGATGCGACCCAGCCCTTCGTCACCGTGCTCGACGCCAACCCCGCGACGCTCGACCCTCTGGACGGGACGGACGCTTCGAGCTATCGCCTCCAACAACTGATGTTCAACGCGCTGCTGCGCAAGAACGAGAAGTTCGAGTACGTCGGCGACCTCGCCGCGCAGTACGAAGTGACGGACGAGGGGCGCACCGCGACCTTCAAGCTGCACGAGGGCGTGACCTTCCACGACGGCAAGCCGCTCACCTCGGCTGACGCCAAATACACGCTCGAACATCTCCTCGCCTCGAACAAGAAGAAGGCCGCGCCCTTCTTCGAGTCTCTGCCCGCCGCCCCCGCCGCCGGGAACGCGAATACGAACGCGAGCAGCACGGGGGCAACGCCGCCCGCCGCCGCGAAGCCGGAGTCCTACATCTCAGCCGTCGAGACGCCCGACCCCTTAACGCTCGTCATCCGCCTGCGCAAGCCCTGGCTTCAACTGCTGCCGAGCCTCGTCTCCGTGCCCGTCATCCCGCAGGGGAGCGCCGACTCGCAGAAGTCGAAGCCCGTCGGCTCCGGCCCCTTCAGCTTTGTCCGCTACGACGAGTCGCAGCAGGTCGTTGACCTTCTGGGCTTCGACAAGTACTGGCAGGGCGCGCCCGCCATCAAGGAGCTGCGCGTCCGCGCCATCCTCGACGCCAACACGCTTCAGGCCGAGTTGCAGAGCGGTCGCATTGACCTCATCAGCGGCGCGGCGAACCTCTCGCCCGACTTCTACAAGTTCCTCGAAGGCGACCCCAACGTCAAGGTCGAGCAGTTCCCCGGCGCGAACATCGTCTATCTCGGCTTCAACGCCGAGCAGCCGCCGCTCAACAACGTCAAAGTCCGGCAGGCCATCTCTTACGCCATTGACCGCGAGACTATCGTCCGCGACCTCCTGCTCGGGCAGGCGCGCGTCGCGCACTCGATTCTGCCCGAAGCCTCCTGGGCTTACGACGCCGGGCAGAAGTACACCTTAGACCTCGCGCGCTCGCGCCAGTTGCTCGACGAGGCGGGCTTCCCCGACCCGGACGGCGACGGCCCGCGCATGCGCTTTGAACGGCCCATCGTCTTCAAAATCACTTCCGGCAACGCCGCGACGAGCCAGTTCGCGGGCGTCATCCAGAACGCCTTGAAGACCGTCGGCGTGCCCGTCGAGATTGAGACTCTTGAGACCAACACCTTGCTCCCGCAACTCCGCAACGGCCAGTTCCAGATGACGACCCTGCGCTGGATCGGCGGCAACCAAGACCCCATCTTCCTCCGAGACCTCTTCTACTCGCGCGAAATCCCGACGCCCGCGCGCCCCAACGTCTTCAACCGCAGCCGCTATCGCAACGCGGAACTCGACGCCATACTTGAAAAAGTCATCAACACCTCCGACCGCGCGCAGGCGCGCGAACTCTACGTCCGCGCCCAGCAGATCATCAGCAGCGAAGTGCCGATGCTCCCGCTCTGGTATCCGGACGTGATGGTCATCGCGCGCCGCTCGGTCGGCAACATCAAGGTTGATCCGAGCAACGACTACAGCTTCTTGCGGAGTGTGACGGTCGGGAACAAGTGAGCGGCGTTGTGCCGCCGGGGCGGGTTTGCGTCAGGCGAGAGAGACGCCGATTCGACTCAGCGCACGCTCAAGCTCCGTCCGCGTGATTGCGCCTTCGCGTATCAGTCGCGGGGCCGGGCCTTCGACGGAGATGACGGTCGAGGGGCTTTCGCCGCGCGACTCGCCGCCGTCTATGACGAGCGAGAGCCCTTCTCGGAAGTAGCGCGCGGCTTCGAGCGCGGTGCGCGCCGGGTCGCTCCCGGCGGGGTTGGCGCTGGTGGCCGTGAGCGCGCCGCCGCAGGCGCGGACGATTTCACGCGCGGCCTCGTCGCCCGGCAGGCGCACGCCGACCGTCCCCGTGCCCGCCGTCAGAAGCTCAGGCACTTCCGCGCGCGCCCCGGCGACGATGGTCAGAGCACCCGGCCAGAAGCGCGCCGAGAGTTCTCGGAAGAGCCTTGAGTCGTCCCGCAGGAACCTTCCCGCGCCCGCCTCTTCGGCGACGAGCAAGAGGATGGGCTTGCCTTCCCTGCCCTTCAATTCGTTCAGCGCTCGGAGCGCGCCCGCGTTGAACGGGTCAACGCCGAGCCCGTAGAATGTGTCCGTGCGGAACGCGACCACGCCCCCGGCGGCGACCGACTCGGCGGCCCTCCGCCGCGCCTGCGGCCCGTCCGCGATGATGAGTTGTTCCGAGTTCTCCACGATGCTTCTGATGTTAGCAAAGCCTTGCGCCGGCGGGTCAAGATTTCGATGAGTAATTTGCGGGCGAGTTTGAGCAGAGCGCTCCGCGTCGCCAACCGCGCCGTGAGCTTCGCCGCGCGCGAGCCGCGCTCGGCCCTGCTGCTCCTGCGGATGGCCTTCTGGGTGGCGACGCTGACTCTGTTGATGAAGCTCCGGCCTCTCCCCGTCGCGCTGCGGCTGCTGACGCCGCGCGCGAGGCCCGCGCGCCGGGCCGCCGACCGCGAAGAGATTCAGACCGAACTGGCCCGCCTGCTCGACCAACTGCTTGCGACCGACTTCTGGGTCTTCACGCCGACCTGCTGGAAGCGCGCGCCCGTCCTCCACCGCTTCCTCGCGCTCCGAGGCATCCACACCCGCATCGTCTTCGGCGTGAGGCAGGAGGAGCGCCGCGAACTCGACGGCCACGCGTGGCTCGAAGCCGAAGGAAAGCCCCTGCTCGAAACCAACGCGCCCAACTACACCGTCACCTTCAGCCATCCGAGCTAAGCCTCGCCGCACGAACAGACGAGCAAGAAAGAGCGCGGCGCACTTCAACGGAAAAGTGCGCCGCGCGACCGTCTTGAACTACTTTAAGATTGAAACGCTTCTACGCGCGGGCCTGCACGAGCTTGAAGGAGCGGAGGTTTTCGAGGAGTCGTCGCACGCTCTCGGCGGCGTGCTCCGGCGTCACGTCGTATTCGGCGGCCAACTCGCCCGCGATTTCAGAGACGCCCAAGCCCTTCTCCAAACGCCGCCAGACGAACATCGCCGTCTCGTTCAACTGGAAGTACTTCTTCGTGTCGAGATCGATGAGGACGCCTTCGCCCCCTTCAAACTCCGTGAACACGATATGGTCATACGGGATAAGCTCGACTGAATCCATCACTCTCCGCCCTTAGATAAACTTCCGAAGCGTCAACCGCAAACGCCGCTCACACTCACCAACAATGTCTTCGTCATTACAACGGCCTACGCGCCCCGCAGGACGGGGAGCGTGCGCGTGACGCTCAAGGGCTCGCCGTGCCACGGTATCTTGCCGAACGTCCGCAAGCAGAAGAGGCACGGCGAGCCCGTGTAGGCGTCCGGCTTCTCGCCGCGCGCCGCGAGCGCTTCGAGCGCCGCGCGGCGGCGTTCGAGCTGTGCGTCGGCGAGCGCGCGGAACTTGCCGTAAGCTTCCGTGAAGCTCACCTCATTGAGGTCGGCCAAAACGTCTTCCTCGCCCGCCGCGCCACGAAAGCCCGAAAGGTTACAGCACAGGGACATCCGCCCCTTGTAATCAATGCTGCAACTGACGCCCGCCAGAGAGGCGCACGGCGGGTCGGGGTCTGTGTTGTAGTAGCCGACCTCGATTCGCACCTTCATCTTGAAGATGCGCGCGAGCGAGGCGATCTCGCGCTCGGCCTCGGCGCGCTCTTCGAGCGAGAGCGCAAGCTCCTGCTCGTAAGCGCCGGAGGTCGGCAGAAGGTGCGAGAAGTCGAGCGCCGACGCGCCCATCCGCGCGGCGAAGATGGCGAGCTGTTCGAGCTGCGGGAGCGTGTCGCGGCGGATGCCCGTCTTGATGACGAAGGACAGCCCCGACATGTGGCAGCGCGAGAAGGCGCGGGCGAGCCGGACGAACGAGCCCTCGCCCCGCCAGCGGTCGTGCGCCTCGCGCGTCGCGCCGTCGAGGCTGAAGGCGACGTGGCTGACGGCCTCTCGGTTGTCGCGGATGGCGGGCCACACGCGCTCGAAGTGCCAGCCGTTGGTGACGAAGCTCGATTTCAAGCCCTCGCCGCCGACCGTCTCGATGATCTCCCGGAAACGCGGATGGAGCGTGGCCTCGCCGCCCGTGAACATGACGTGGCTCGCGCCCATCGCCGCGCGCGCCTCGCGCACGACGCGGCGCAGCAGATCGGGCGAGAAATAGTTCGCCGGGCTGTGGTAGAGCGATTCCTCGTCGCGGAGGCAGTAGCCGCAGTGGAGGTTGCAGAGGTTCGTCAGCTCGACGACGAGTCGCGGCTGGCCGTACTCCTTGCCCGTCGACGGTTCGTGTCGGCTCATCTCTTTCCGTCCCTCAAAAGTGAAGCGAGGAGCGACGCGGTGCGCTCGAAGTCGCCGAGCAAGTCGCGGCCCGCGAAGAGGTCGAAGGCGACCGCCTGCCGTGCCAGACGCGAAAGGAGTCCGAGGTGCTCGCGCGCGACCGGCTGGTCGTAGCAAGACCACGGGCACATCTTCAAGAGCCGCGCCATCGTCGCCGTCTGCGAGAGCCGCTCCGCGCGCGTCGAGGGCTCGCGCGTGACGACCGGGAAGACGAGCGCGCGCGGGGCGCAAGACTCGGCGAAGCCGCCGGGGAAAAGCTTTTCGGGCTCGAAGCGGCGCTTGAGCGGGTCGAAGGGCACGGGGCCGGTTGCGAGCGTTTCGAGCCGTTCGAGTTTGCTCGCGGCAATCGTTGGCTCGGTGACGGCGAAGGCGCGGCGCAGCGCCCACGCCTCGACCTCCGAATTGATGCCGCTCAACAAAAGCGTGTCGTCCGAAAGATACTGCCAGCCGCACGCCGCGAGTTGCATCGTGAGCGTGGACTTGCCGCTCCCCGAAGGCCCGATGAAGAGCGCGCCCGCGCCCGTCGAAGGCTCGACGACGCCGCCGCCGTGCAGCTCGAAGAGGCCGCAACGCCTGAGCGCCGACGACGCGGCGTTAAAGACGAGGCGCGCGAGCGCCGTCGTCGTCCGCGCATCCTTCGCGTCACTAATCCAGACTTCGACCAGCGGCGGCACTTGCGCGCGGACGCAGACGAGCGAGCCGTGGACTTCAAAAAAATACGTCCGCCCGTCGGTGTGACAACGCCCGCCCTCGGCGACCTCGAAGGAGCCGAACTCGTCGGGGATGGGCGGCCTCTGACCGGGGCGGACGGCGATGACGGCGGCGGGCGGCGGGCTCTCCGCCGTCTTGCGGGGCGCGAAGTGCCAGCCGGAAAAGTGCGCGGCGAAGAGGCGCGCGCTCCACTCTTCCTGCGTCGTGACGCAAAGAGACCGACCGGCCACCGTGTAAAAGCTCTCGTGCGCCGGTCGGTCAGACTTTTCCGCAGGTTCCGCGCTGGGGTGCGGCGGAGGTTTTACTTCAACTCCGAACATTTCCCCGACGCCCTAGACTCCTCCCTCTTCGGTGCCGCTGCTGTCGGTGATGATGAAGAAGGTGGTCGCTTCGAGAACGTCCACCGGGAACGAGACTTCCGGTTCGACGAATTGCTTTTTCGTCGTCGTCGCCGCCGTCTCTCCGCTCTGCTCTGTCGTCCCGGCAAACTGCTCGGTGTGCTGAATCGGGGATTTGCTGCTCAAGGTTACATGCCTCCTCAGATGATTGTCTTTCGTGTCTATGAACGACCCGAAGCCGGTGCCACTAAAGCGATGCGGAGCGGCTGGATTTCAAAAGTCTGCAAGTCCGCGCGGTAGTAAAATCGGACGAAAGGGGAGAGTGTCCGCACGGCCTGATCTAACGAATAATTACTAAAGTCAACGTCAATTACTTCGGTCGTGTCGTAACGCATCTCGAAGGGGACGCCGACCTCGCTGGCGACTTTGAAGAGGACGATGCTGAGCGGCTGTTTCTTGGCGCGCACGCTCAAGTAGCTCCCCGCGAAGGTGACCTTCAGGGGGTCTTCGTCCGCCTTCTTCTCGACGACCTCGCCGTCGGTGCCGTCTTCGGTGTTGCCCTCGATGAGCATCGCCTCCGAACTGCCCTTGACGGTGGCGGTCGCCGAAGGCGCGCGCTCGTTCAGGGCGTGGAGATAGACGGCCAAAGGCTTCGGCTCCATCGAGTCCTCGCCGCCCGCGACGTAATCAATGTACGGGTGCGGGGCCATGAGCCGCAGCGCGGCTTCGAGGTTCATGGCGCTGAAGTCGAGCGTCACGCGCTGCTTCGCCATCACGGGGCTGAGCGCGAAGGGGATCTTCAGGAGCTTCGCCAACTCGCCCGTGATCTCTCCGAGCGGCGCGTCTTTCGCCTTGACGGTGAAGGTGCGCGGAGTGTTCTTGCTCATCCGAACGCTCCACTGCGCCTTCCGCTTGGCCTGACTCTCGGCGGGCGCGGGGGTCTTACTCGCACTCGCCGCCGCCGCCGCTGTCCCGCCCCTGTTCGCCTCCGGGCCGCCCTTCTGCTGTGCCGCGACGACCGAAGCAGCCGCGAACGTCAACAACAGCGCCGACCCGCAAACACTCAAACCACGCAACCTGTTCAAAAATCCGTCACACGTCATTGCTAAAAGATAATTTCCTTCTGGAGACCGCGTCGTGCTTGAAATCCCGGCACGTTGGATGACATTTAGGAAAGTGTGCCTTCACCGGGCAACAATATAGCAGGATTTAAGTCGAAGCCTACATGTATTTGAACCGGACAAGCGGAAGCTAACATAAATCAACAGCATCGTCAACGGCCTGCCGCCCTCTCACGCCCATAAGCACCCTGTTTTGAAAAATTAACGATTCGCGCCGGGTCGCCAAACACGGCCCGCGAAGGCCACCGCCGCGACCCGGTGGCCCGGACGAAAATGGCCGCCCGACGCCGGGAAGGAGCCTTATTCGACGCCCCCGCCTTTGAGCAGCAGGCGGAAGGGGCGAACGAGGTAATAGACGAAAGTGAGCGCGGCGGGAAGTCTGAGCGCGCCGAGGTCGCCGTCGGTCGGGGTGAAGATGAAACCGAGGTAACGCGCCTTGTCTCGCCAGTCGCGCCGCGCGCGGAGGTTAAAACTCATGCTCTGAAGAAGCCCCGCCGGGCCGTACTCGTCGTCGAAGAGCCGCTCCCTGACGCGCGCCGCCAGTTCGCCCGCCGCCGCGTCGGCTTTGACGCGGCGCTTCACCTCGTCCGGCAGCGGCGCGTCGAGCAGTTCGAGCGCGAGGCGGAGGCCGAGATTCAACATCCGCTCGGCGCGCAACTTCCGCGCCCGCTCGGAAAGCGCCTGCCAGTCCATTCGCGGCCTCGACCTGACAAGCTCGGCGAGGTCGCAAATCCACGCCAGCCGCTCCCAGAGATGCTTCGTGCCGTGGACGCAGAGCGAGAGGAGGAGGTCTTCCGGCGAAAGGCTCTCGACTTCGAGGTTGAGGAGCTTGACCGTCTCTCGTCCCACGCCGAAGCCCTCGCCGAACGAGGCGGGCGCGAACTGCTTCGAGGCCACTTCCCAATGCAGTTCGACGAGCAGCCGCCCGCCGTCGCGCGCGAAAGGAAGATTGTGTTGCGCGCGCAGCAGCAGCCGCTCCTGCGCCGGGCTCAGGTCGAGCGTCGGACGGAAGCCGCGCGCGCGCAGAAGCTCTTTCGCGCGCGGGATGTCGCGCTTACCGACGAGGATGTCGAGGTCAACGAAGCGGCGCAAAGAGATTTGACCGTAAGCGGCGGCGGCGAGCGCCGGGCCTTTGTAGGGCAGAACCTCCACGCCTTCGGCTTTGAACAAAGTGATGATGCGCTCAAGCTCTCCCGTCAGATAGAGGTTGCGCGCCGCGTTGTCGCGGAACTTGGCGCGGAGTCTTTCGAGCGGCGCGGCGGGAACCTCGGCGGCGGCGCTCGCGTCGAGCTGCCGGTACAGGAGCGGCAGCACCGCATGACGCTTCGCCAGTTGAGAGAGGTATTCCCAGTCGAGATTCTGTCTGACGAGCCCGACGATTCTCTCCCTCACCTCTTCTCCGGCGCGGACGCGCGCGCAACAGAGCAGGAGTTCGTGCTCCGGCCTCGCGCGCGCGGCTTTTGTAGTGACTGATACTTCTGTCTTAGAAGACATTCGGTGAGAGCGGGAGCGGGAGACTTTTGAAGGCTCGCGCGCGGGGCGAAGACTTGCGAGCCGTCAGGCTATCTTTATCGCGTAGCCGAGGCCGTCGCCGACCGGAAGCACTTCGGCGAGCAGTTGCGGGTGGCGCACAAAACGCTGGTTGAATTCGCGCAGCGCCTGCGTCGAGGCCGTCTGTTCGGGCGCGCGAATCTCGCCCGCGACCTGCCCGCCCCACAGGAGGTTGTCGGCCACAACCACGCCGCCCAAGCGCAAGAGCGGCAGCGAGAGTTCGAGGTAGTCCGTGTATTCCGCCTTCAACGCGTCAAGGAAGATGAGGTCGAACGTCTCGCCGAGAGTCGGGATGACTTCGAGCGCCAAGCCCTTCTCGATCCGCACGCGCTCGCGCAAGCCCGCGCGCCGTAGATAATCTTCGCTCCGCGCAATCATCTCTTCGCTCGGCTCGATGGTCACGAGCAGGCCGTCCGGCGGCAGAGCGCGGGCGAGGTGGATGACCGAGTAGCCGATAGCCATCCCGATTTCGAGGACGCGCCGCGCGCCGCAGGCCCGCGCCGTGATTTCGAGGAAGCGCGCGACCTCCCTGTCCGCGACCGGGACTTTGTGCTCGGCGGCATAAGCCTCCATCTCCGCGAGCAACCCCGTGTTGGCGGGCAGAAGTCGTTCGAGATACTCGGCCTGTTCGGGCCTCACGATTGCGTCCAGACGTGCCTTCATCTTTAAACCCCGCGCTGAAGTTTTCGGTGTGGCCGCAAGTCTAACCGTTGCGCGCGCCGCAAGGCAATCGCGCCCCGATTTCTCCGGCGGACTCGTCACGCAAAAATGATAGAATCCGCGCCGCCGTCCGGTCGAAACGAATGCGGAAGGGACTAACGATGAGACAGGAACGCTGGCGTCGTGTTGACGAACTCTTCGAGGCCGCGCTGCAAATGGAGGCGCGCGAGCGCGAGCGATTTTTGCGCGCGGCGTGCGCGGGCGACGACCGTTTGCGCCTTGAGGTGGAAGAGATGCTCCGCTACGACGAGAAGGCGGCGGAGTTCATCGAGACCCCTGTCTTCCAACTCGCCGCCCGCCTGATGACCGCCGACGAAGGCCCGGCGGCGCGCGTCGCCGGGGGGGGCGGCGGCGAAGGGCGGAGCGCGCAGTTCTCTTCGTCCTCCGGCTCGATTGACGACGCGCGCTTCGTCGCGGGCGACGTTTTGGCCGAGCGTTATCGCGTCGTCGGCCTCCTGGGGCGCGGCGGCATGGGCGAGGTTTACCGCGCCGACGACCTCAAGCTCAAGCAGCCCGTCGCCTTGAAGTTTCTCGCCGGTCGGCTCGACGGCGACGCGGCGGCGCTCGCCCGTTTTTATCAGGAGGTGAGCGTCGCGCGGCAGGTCTCGCACCGGCACGTCTGCCGCGTCTATGACGTGGGCGAGGCTGCCGGTCAACACTTCCTCTCGATGGAGTACGTGCGGGGCGAGGAGCTGTCGTCTCTGCTCAAGCGCATCGGGCGGCTCCCGGAAGACAAGGCCAAAGAGATCGCGCGGCAGTTGTGCGCGGGGCTCGCCGCCGTCCACGAGCGCGGCATCCTGCACCGCGACCTCAAGCCCGCGAACGTGATGGTGGACGAGCGCGGCGAAGTCCGCATCACCGACTTCGGCATCGCGGCGCTGGCGGGCGAAGTGCGCGCGGCCACGGCGGGCACGCCCGCCTACATGTCGCCCGAACAACTCGAAGGGCGCGAGCTGACCGTCCGCAGTGACATTTATTCGCTCGGCCTCGTGCTCTACGAACTCTTCACCGGCAGGCGCGCGTTCGAGGCGGCGAGCTTGCCTGAACTGATGCGCCTGCGCCGGAGCGACACGACGCCGACGAGCCCTTCGGAGCTGGTCGCCGGACTCGACCCGCTCATCGAGCGCGTCATCTTCCGCTGCCTCGACAAAGACCCTGAGCGGCGGCCCGCCACGGCGCTGCAAGTGGCGGCGGCTTTGCCGGGCGGAGACCCCTTAGCGGCGGCGCTCGCGGCGGGCGAGACGCCCTCGCCCGAAATGGTCGCCGCCGCGCCGAAGGAGGGCGCGCTCAAGCCCTCGGTCGCCGTCTCGCTCCTCGCCGCGCTCTTGCTGTTGGTCGGCACCATCTGCTTCTTCTCGAAGGAGGTGAATCTGTATCAGCAGGTTCCTCTGGACAAGTCGCCCGAAGTGTTGAGCAATCGCGCGAGCGAAATCGTCAAGCGGCTCGGCTACACGGAGCGGCCCGGCGACAGCGCTTACGGCATGGGCATTGACCGTGGGTATCTCCAACACATCCGCGATAACGACCGCTCGCCCGCGCGCTGGGAGCGGGTGAAGACCGGGCAGCCCGCCGCGATCTATTTCTGGCAGCGACAGAGCCCGCGACCGTTCGACGTGTATTTGACGGACGGAGAGGTCATGGAGGATTTGCCTGAGCAGACGACGCCGGGCATGACGAGGGTGACGCTCGACACGCTCGGACGCCTGCGCTCCTTCTCCGCCATGCCCTCGCAGACGGACTCGACGCCGGGAGAAGTCTCGGAGCCGGACTGGTCGAACCTCTTCGCCGAGAGCGGACTCGACCCGTCGAAGTTCCGGCCCGTCCCCTCCACTTGGGTTCCGCCGCACGCGTACACGTCGCGCGCCGCGTGGGAGGGCGTGTACCCGGAGCAGCCTGAGTTCAAGATTCACGTCGAGGCGGCGGCACACGGCGCGCGGCCCGTGTACTTCGAGATTATTGACGTGTGGGAGCGACCGCCCGACCCGCAGGCGTATCTGGGTGATAAGAGTGAGCGCGCGCTCGCGATTCTGCTGCTCTCAATCTTCATCACGGCGATGGTCGGCGGCGTGCTGCTGGCGTGGAGAAACCTCCGGCTCGGTCGAGGCGACCGCCGGGGGGCTTTTCGCCTCGCCGCCTTCTCGTTCGCCGTCAGCTTCGTCCAGTGGCTCTTCACGTCGCATCACGTGCCGACGGAGTACGAGGCGCTGCTCTTCATCGAAGGCGTGCGGGGCATGCTCTTCTGGGCGTGCTTCTTCTGGGTGGTCTATCTCGCGTTCGAGCCGTTCGTCAGGCGGCGCTGGCCGGGGCGCATCATCTCCTGGAGCAGGCTCATGGCCGGGAGTTTCCAAGACCCGCTCGTCGGGCGCGACGTGCTTCTCGGCATTGTCTTCGGCTTCGGCTTCATCCTCTGCAATTTCTACGTCGCCAACCTCGTTCCGAGGTGGCTCGGCTACGCGCCCGACGTGCCGTGGTTTGACTTCCCGGCGACACAGCTTCTCGGTATTCGCTCTTTCGTCCGGGGCTTCACGCTGCAAATCTTCGCCAGCATGTTGCAGCCCTTCATCCTGCTGTTCTTCCTCTTCCTGCTCTACATCATCCTCCGCCGGGACTGGCTCGCGGCGGCGGCCCTCTGGGCAATCGTCGCCCTCGCCCTCAGCCTCGCGGGCGGCAATCGTGGGCCGGCGGGCGTGCCGTTCGCTTTCCTCAGTGCGTTCCTCTTCGTGTGGGTCATGTATCGTTACGGGCTGTTGGCGAGCGCCGCGGCCATCTTCGTCCTGCACCTGAACATCTTCTTTCCCATGACTTCCGACTTTACGGCGTGGTACGCGGGCGACTTCGTTCCGGCGCTCGTCATCGTGCTCGCGCTCGCCTGCTACGGCTTCTACACGTCGCTCGCGGGCCAGTCGCTCTTTCGCGGCGACATTCTGGAAGGCTGAAAAGAGAGTCAGGATGGAGGGCGAGTGAGCGGAGACTTTTTCACTCCGCCACGTGCGCGTGGCTCTTTCGCAGAGCGGGCGAGCCGAACACGCGCCAGAGGTCGGCGGCGCGGACGTGGGGCGGAAGATGTATGCCGGTGCTCATCGCAAAGCCGAAGCTCTGCTCACGACCGAGGTTGCCGTGCGTGGCCTTGAGGAAGGCGAAGAGGTCGAGCGTGGAACTGCCGGAGTAGTAACCGTCCTCGAAGCTGACGACGACGTTCGCGGGGTTGCCGACCTCGCCGCTCGTCCCCTTGAACACGCGGCGCACGGCGTCGGGCAGTTCGCCGTCGCGCGTCGCGCCGAACCAATCGGCGTCGCCGACGAAGCCTTCCGCGTCCGCCTTCCCTCTCTCCGTCAACTGCCGCATCACGCGTTCGAGCCTGAGCGGGTCGCCCGCAGAGGCTCGATACCTGAAACGCTCTCCGCGTCTTTCAATCGTCGCCTCGCCGCCGTGGCCGAGGACGTGGACGACTCCTTCCGTCTCGAACGAAGCGAACTCGACGCCCTTGACCTTTGAGGCCGTCTCCGCGAGCCGCCGCTCGTTCTCCTCTCCCGTGAAGAGGAGCGCGCAGCCGATGAGGCCGAACTGCGGGAAGACGACGCGCCGCCGCTCGTCCTTCAAGCCCTTACCGAACTCGAAGCCCGCGCGGCGCAGCGGCCCCTTCAAGTCCGCGCGCCGGTACTTGCGGAAGTGGTTGCCGTGATCGGAGAAGACAGTGATAGTGACCGGCCCTTCGCTCTCGCGGATGATGTCGGTGAGGCTCTCGTCGAGCTTGGACAGAAAGCTCCGCAGCATCCCTTCGCCGCCGAGGTGCGCGAGCGAGTCGGTCGCGCCCGTGTAGGCGAGGAACACGGGGCCGCGCGCCTTCTTCGCCTTCTGCCGCAGGCGCACGAGATCGCTCAAAGCCTCGAAGTAGGTCGAGACGGGCGGCGCGGC
>DASTQX010000538.1:0-7010 GCA_035761505.1 Pyrinomonadaceae bacterium | reverse complement strand
GAGGGTGTCTGCTTCTCAAGTTTATCACGACGCGGGGCGGGCCGGGTTGTGCGCTTCGGCGGCGTAACGGGAGCGGATACGGACGCAGCGCTCGACGCCGTCCACGGCCTCCAAGACTTTCAGGCGGAGGTCTCGGTCGAGCGCCTGCTCGCGCGCGAGGAAGTCGCGGACGACCGTGAGCGCTTCGTTGCTGCACTGGCCGCCGATGAAGGCGGCGAGCCAGCCGTTGACGAAGAAAATCTTGCGCGTCCGTTTGAGCGTGGGGAGTTCGCGGAGCGCCGGTTCGAGGAACTGAAGCGTCAACTCCGTCTGGCGCGGCGCGTTGAAGGGGCCGAAGCTCGCCTCGATCCAGCTCTCGGCCAAGTCCTTGTCGCCCACGTACTGCTCGAAGTAGCGGCGCTTGACCGCGCCGTCGGGCCACGCCGCGCCCGCCGCGTAGGCGTAGCGCCGCGCGTCGTCCGACTTGTCCTCGGCGCTCAGCCCGCCGAGGATTTTCGGCGCGCGACCATCGCCGCCCGACATCAGAGCGCGGGCGAGGTCGAAGCGGTCGCGGGCGCGCAAAGTCATGCCGGGCACTTTCGTCTCGCCCGACAGAATCCTGATGAGTTCCTGTCGCGCGGCGGCGGTCGTCGCCACGTCGCGGAAGGTGCGGAAGTAGGTGATGCGCAGGCCCACGGTCTCGGCGTTGAGCATCCTTTCGCGGAGCATCGCTTCGAGCGCGGGCGCGAGCCGGTTGGTCTGCGTGGCGGAGAGGTAGCGCGTGAAGGCCGTCTGCACGCGCGCGAGGATGAATTGGAGCGTCACGTCGTCGCGCTCGCGCGCGGCGTGGCGGACGGCGAGTTCGATGAAGTCCGAGGGCGGGAGTTCGGCCTCGCGCACGCTGTCCCAGAGCGAGCCCCAGAGGAGCGCGCGGAGGAAGTCGTCTTCGATGGAGCCGATGCTGCGGAGGACTTCGGCGCGGCTCTCGTCGTCGAGCAGAAAGAGGCCGTAGCCGTAGTCTTCGTAGTTGGCGAAGACGAAGGCGGGGCGGCGCTTGCCGACGGCTTCTCTGACGTTCGTCGCGCCGCCGCCGCGCAGGGTGACGTTCAAGACTTCGCCGGGAGCGCCGCCACGGCCCGCGAGCAGCACGCGGGCGCGCATCGGCCACGCGCCGCCCTCTTTGAGCACGTCGCTCTGTTCGAGCGTGAGCCGCCCGATGCGCCCGCGCGAGTCCGTCGTCCAACGCGCGCGCACGTCGGGCATCCCGCGCCGCTTGACCCACGCGTCGGCCCAAGCGGTGAGCTTCCTCTTGGAAGTCCGCTCGAAGGCGCGCACGAGGTCGGCCCACTCGGCGTTGGCGTAGGCGTGCTCTTTGAGTAGCAGCCGGACGGCGCTCTGGAACTCGCGCGCGCCGAGGTAGAACTCGGCCTGCCGGAGCATCGAGGGCGCTTTGCGATAGACGATGTTGCCGTAGGCGGACTTGGCCGCCGAGAGGTTCGCAATCTCCTGAAAGATGGGCGTCGTGCCCTTCGTCGCGTCCGTCTCGTAGGCGAGCGGCTTGGTGCGGAGGTAGAAGACCTTCCACGCGTCGAACTCCGGCATCAGCGTGTCAATGGCCTTGCTCGACATAAAGGTGGCGAAGCCCTCCTTGAGCCAGAGGTCGTCGAACCAGCGCATCGTCACGAGGTCGCCGAACCACTGGTGAGCAGCCTCGTGCAGCATCACGTCGGCGCGCGACCAGAGGTCGTTGGCGGTCGGGTCGGAGGGGAAGACGATGGTCTCTTCGCGGAGGAAGGTCGCGCCCGCGTGCTCCATCCCGCGGAAAGGGAATTCGGGGATGATGACGAGGTCGTATTTCGGGAAGGGGAAGGGGCGCGCGAAGTAGTCCTCGAAGAACTTTATCCCGTCGCGGTTGAGGCGGAAGACTTCCTTCAACTCTTTGCGCGCGGCCTCGGCTTTGGAGCGGCGGACGAAGAGGCGCGTGCCGTGGCGGGAGGCGTCGTCCGTGAACTCCTCGAACGGCCCGGCGGCGAAGGCGAAGACGTAGGTGCTGATGGGCTCGGTCTCGGCGAAGTCGTGGCGCGTGACGGACTCCCCGTGCGAGAGTTCGGTCGCCGTCCGCGCTTCGGCGTCGGTGTTGGCGATGACCTTCCACTGCCCCGGCGCGTTGACGGTGAGCTTAAAACGCGCCTTGAGGTCGGGCTGGTCGAAGCAGGGGAAGGCGGTGCTCGCGTCCGAGGGGACGAAGAGCGTGTAGAGGTATTCGGAGTTGTCTTCGCGGTCGAGGTAGCGCGTCACGGCGCTGCCCGAAGTGCTGATGGGCGAGGAGAAGTTCATCTCCACGGTGTTCGTGCCCGTCTTCAAGTGCGCGCGCCCGATGACGATGTGCTCGTCGGCGATGCGCGCGTCCGTCAAGGGCTGGCCGTTGGCCTTGATGCCGGAGACGAGCCGGGCGGCGTCCGTCTCCTTCTTCGTCATCCGCCAGTCGAGCACGAGGTCGCCAGCCGCCGCGTCGAGCGTGACGGTGATTTTGACGTAGCCTTCGAGCATCTCCGCGCCGGGCGCGAGGCGGACTCGGAGCGCGTAGCGCACGTCGCGGTAGTGCTCGGCTCGCCAGCGCGCCAGCTCGCGCGGGACGCCCGGCCCTGCGTGAGGCGTGCGGGTTTGCGGCGGCTCCGAGGCGTCGGCCACGCGGCACATCAGAAGGGCGAGAGAGAGCATGAAAAGAATGCGCCAGAGCATCGTCGGTTCTCCGGGTAGAGTCGGGCTGCGAAGAGCTTCGTTTGCGTAAACCGGGACGGGATGGTTTATTGTGAACGCTGAAGGCGGGTCGAAGCAAGTTCAAAACTTTTTCAGACAGTTGAAGGAGCAGAACCGAGATGGCTGAAGAGAGAGAGACGGGCGTGCAGGGCGGCGGCGACGATTCGGCGGGCGCGGGCGGCGCGGGAATCACGGGCGGGACGGACAAGGTCGGCAAGGGCGGCCTGGCGGACTCCGGCGCGTCGTCCGTGGGCGACACGGGCGTCGAAGAGACGGGCGATCTGACGGGCGCGACCTCGACGCACGCCGGGGCCGGGGGCGTGATGGACAACACGGGCGGCGTCGGCACAGCCCCCACAGGCGACACGATTTTCGGCGGCGACGAAGGTTAAGGCCGTCACTTTCCGTCCACACGATACCCGCCGGAGGGCAACGATTTCGTGCAGGTCGAAGTCGGAAGAGACGGGCGAACCGTGCCTTTCGCGCGGAGCCGGAGGCTTCGGCTGGTTGGCACGGCAGTTGAATGAGTGACGGCGGAGCAGGCAGGGTTTCGAGCCGAGGGGGGAAAGGGCAAGCAGGGCGAACGAGCGAGGGGCAGTGTCAAGCGGGTGCAAGAAGGGCGGCCAACAAAAGTGGGCCGCCCTTCTTCATTTTTGAATTAACGCGCGCTCGGCGTCAGGCCGTGCTGCCGCTCGGCGCGAGCGGCGGGGCGCAGCGCGAGAGGAACTGTTTGAGGATGGAGGCGAGGCGCTCGAAGTCGAGCGGCTTGACGACGTACTCGCTGCACCCGACGGCGCTGGCGGCGGCGCGAAACTCAGCCGTGTCGAAGGCCGTGACGGCGATGACCGGCACGTCGCGCGTCAACTCGTACTCGCGGATGCGGAGCGTCGCCGTGAAGCCGTCGAGCACAGGCATGTTCAAGTCCATCAAGATCAAGTCAACGTGCTCGCGTTGCGCCAGTTCGATGGCCTCCTGCCCGTTGGCGGCCTCAAGGACGCGGCAGCCGCCGCGCTCCAGAACGTGCCGCATCATCTCGCGCGTGTCGGCGAAGTCCTCCACCAGCATCACCACCGGCTTGCCGGACGACAGTCTCTCTTCCATCGCGCTCGCCTCCGCTCGCGCCCGCTCGAATTTCCAAAGGGGAGTGACCAGAATCATACTCGAATTCCGCCGGGGGTGACAACATCTCGCCGCGCCGAAGGTCGCCCGTGTGAAGTTCCGCGCCTTGCGGCGACTCGTCCCGGCGTCTCTTACTCCGAAGAAATGTCGAATGCGCGGCGGCTCGTGAAAAATTCGGCGGCAGCACTCCGGGACGGACGGGCGAGGCGCTTCTCGACAGAGTTCGAGAGGGCGTTGGATAATCAAGCACCGACGCCGCGGCGCGCGCGCGAAAAATTCGGCGCACGTTTGCGGGCGCGGCGGCGTCGAAGCTGGCGAAGGAAATTTTTCAGCCGTTAACGGAAATGAACAACAGGCATCTTATGTCCAGAATCTTCTCCACACGTTCGGCCTGCGGGCGCGTCGCCGCTTTGGTCGCGCTCCTGCTCTGCGTCTCGGCTTCGACGGCGCGCGCCGCCGCGCCGGAGTGGGCGTCGAAGCTCGACGGCGAAGTCCGCTTCTACCTCCCGACCGAGATGGGCGTGCTCGTCGCGGGGACGAGTAAGTCTCTGTACGCGCTTGACGGTGCGACGGGCGAAGTGCTCTGGCGGCGCAAGGACGTGCGGCTCGGCGAGACGGATGTCGCGCCCGTGCCCGGCACAGACCTCCTGCTGCTGAGTTTTGAGCGTGACGACCGGACGCGCGTCGAGGCCGCAGACCTCCTGACGGGCGACACCGTCTGGCGCGGCGACAAGGTGAAGGGCGCGGTGATGCAGGTGGCCGTCGAGACGGACTCGAACCTGCTCGCCGTCGTCTTCGCGCGCGACGCCGAGAGTGAGGCGCGCAAAGGCTTCAAGCGCCGCCCGCACCTGCACGTCTTCAACCTCGCGACGGGCGAAGAGCTTTGGAAGGAGGAGGTCGGCGAGGTCGAGTTGATGCCCGCACGCTGGGGCGGGGGCGATGTGGAATACACGCTCGACAACTACCGCCCGCCCGCCTTCCTCGACGGCAGGCTCTACGTCTTCTACGAGGGCGCGACTTCCTTCGACGCGCGCACCGGCAAGGAGCGCACGCGCGAGCGTTTCCGCGTCAACGAAGAGGGCTTGGCTCTGACCGAGGCCGAGCCCGTCGCCGACGAGGCATTTATCTACACTTCGGGACGCGGAAAAGTGCGCGCCGTCTCGCGCTCGACGGGCGAGGTCGAGTGGGAGGCGAAAGACTTGGGGCTCACGCCCGAACTCCTGCTCGCGGGCCGAGTCCTCTACGTCCGCACGGGCGGGCAGTTCACGCGGCTCGAAGACGGCGAGATCGCCGAGCGCGGCCCCTACGGCGTGAGCGCGATTGACGCGCGCACGGGCAAAACTCTCTGGCGCTGGAAGGGAGGCGACAAGGGAATCACCAACCTCGCGCTTCCAGACTCTTCGACCGTGCTCGTCGCCGACCGCGACGACCTCATCGCGCTCGACGCGGCGACCGGCAAGCGGCGCGCGCGCATCGAGCACAAGGTCAAAGGCGCGGCCTTCATCATCCTCAACGAGCGCGGCGAGGCGGTCGTCGGCGGGCGCGAAGAGCTTGCGGCCTTCGACCCGCAGGCGGCCCGCGCCTTCTGGCGCGCGCGCTACCCGCCGCCGGGCCGGGGCATCCTGCGGACGGTGGCGGCGGTCGCGGCCCGCGCCGCCTCGCTCTATTTCCGTTACGGGGGCTTGGCGACGACCGTCTTCCGTGGCGCGCAACTCGCGCGCGCGGCGGGGACGATTAACCTGCGCGGCCTCGCGGCGCGCACCGCCGCCTCGAACCTGCAAGCGCTGGCGACGAGTTCGGCGCGCGAGTACGGCGCGCGGCGCTTCCGCGCGTTCGGGCTCGCGGCGCGGGCGCGCAATCTCGGCGGAGGAGTGCGCGTGCCTTCGGGCGCGGAGCTGGCCGCGCGTCGCGCGCCGGACGTGCAAGAGCGCCTGCTCGACCGACTCGACCCGGCGCGGCAACTCGAACGCCTCTCGCGCTTCCTCTGGCGGCGCGAGCGGCTGGCGACCCTGCGCGGCGAGTGGATGTACTTCTACACCGACTTGAAGGGCGCGGGCGGCGGCCACGGCCTCGCCGGGGTGAGCATCCACACGGGCCGCGCCGAGCGCGCCGTCCCGCTCGAAGACCCGGACGAGCGCTTCATCGCCGACGAGACTAACGGCCTCCTCTACGTCGCACGCAAAGACCGCCTCTTCGCCTACCCGATTCGCGGCGGCTGAGACTGAAGCGGCGCGCGCGTGACGATTCGTCAAAGAAGAAAGGCAGCCACGGCGGCTGCCCTTTCTTCTTTCAGGAGCAATCTTGATTTCCGCCCCTGCGGGCGTGACGTTTGAACGGCCCGTCAGTGTCCCACGGGGATGCGGAGGAACTGCGACCTGCCGTCCTCGTCCTCCCAAGAGATGTCGAGCACGTAAGGCTTGAGTTCGCCTTCTCTCACGCGGAGGCGTTCCAGTTGGTTTTGATGAAGGTCGGACGGTTTGCCGTCAACCCAAGTGCGGTGCGAGAGGACGACCGTCTCTTTTGGTCGGATGGACTTGACGGCCCCGAATTTAATGTGTGCCCTCGAAGGGCCGCCCGGAGTCTCTTCGTCTTTGAGGAAGATGGTCAGAATCTCGACCGACTTGAGCGTCTGCTCCGTCGTGTTCGTCAGCTCTAAAACGAGGTTCGGCTCGGCCTCGACGAATCTGGCGGTGAGAGGCTTGTCTGTCCAGTCGGCGGTCATAACTCTCTCTCCCCGCGCTCGCGCCTTCGCCCGGCCCGGAACCACTTACGGCAGATAGTGCTCGTCGAGTCGCTCCTGCAAAGCGGGCGGCACGATCTTCCAGTTGGCGACGCACAGCGTCTTGAGCGTCGGGAGATGCGGGTGGACGCGCGAGCTGTGCCAGCACCCGCGCTCCTCCTCGAAGAGCCAGCGATAGAAGGGGCCGCCCTCGCGGCGGCTGTAGAAGACCCTCTGCCCGCCGTTCGTGTGCGCGCTCTCAGGGTTGAAATAGACTCTCAGCTTGTCCATCTTCGTGGCCTCTGTCAGACCCTCTCCACTAATTGTCCGAAGGCCCGCCGTCGTCGTCGCCGTCCGCCGCGGCTTTCACGTTCCCGTTGGTGAAGGGAACGAGGCCCAGTTTGGTCTCTTCGATGGCGATGCTCGTGTTGCG
>DASTQX010000537.1:0-17435 GCA_035761505.1 Pyrinomonadaceae bacterium | reverse complement strand
CAAGGAGTTGAGCCAGCGCGAAGGGTGTACGCTGTTCATGACGCTGTTGGCCGGATGGCAGGCGTTGCTCTCGCGTTACAGCAATCAGGAAGAGGTGGTGGTGGGGACTCCGATTGCGAACCGGACGCGGGCGGAAGTGGAGAATCTGATCGGGTTTTTCGTCAACACGCTGGCGTTGCGCGGAGACCTCACGGGAGAGCCTTCGTTTCGGGAGTTGCTGGGGCGGGTGCGTGAGGTGACGTTGGGAGCGTATGCGCATCAGGAGGTGCCGTTCGAGCGCTTAGTCGAGGAGTTGCAGCCGGAGCGGAGCCTGAGTCACCAGCCATTATTTCAGGTCATGTTCGTGTTGCAGAACACGCCGCGCGAGGCGCTGGAAGTGTCCGGGCTGCAACTGCATCTCTGGAAAAATCACAGCGAGGCCGCGAAATTCGATCTGCTGTTGAGCCTGACGGAGACAGAGGACGGACTGTGCGGCGCGCTGGAATACAGCACCGACCTGTTCGACTCGGCGACGGTCGAGCGGCTGGCCGGACATTTTCTGCGGCTGCTCGAAGCCGTAGCGGGCGACGCCGACAGGCGCGTCTCTGACATTGCTCTGCTGAGCGCGGAGGAAGAGCGACGGATCGTCGTCGAGTGGAACGAGACGGGGAGCGAGTACCCGCGCCAATCACTCGGCGAGATGTTCGAGTCGCAGGCCGCGCGGACGCCGGAGGCGGTGGCAATCATCTGCGCGGAAGAGCAGTTGACCTACGCGGAATTGAACGGGCGCGCGAACCGTCTGGCGCGTCGTCTGCGCGCGTCGGGCGTCGGCCCCGAATCGCTCGTCGCCGTGATGATGGAGCGTTCGTTGGAGATGGCCGTCTCCGTGCTGGCGGTGCTCAAGGCGGGCGGCGCTTACGTCCCGCTCGACCCGGAGTACCCGCGCGAACGGCTCCGCTTCATGCTCGAAGATAGCCGGGCCGCCGTGCTGCTGACGCAGACGCGCCTGCGCGAGGCGCTGCCCGCAACGCCCGCCGATGTCGTCTGTGTTGACGAGGAGTGGGGGCGGGTCGCAGGTCTGAGCGGCGAGAACTTGCCCAACGCCGTGGGGCCGGACAATCTCGCCTACGTCATTTATACCTCCGGCTCGACGGGCCGACCGAAAGGCGTCTGCCTGCCGCAGCGCGCGCTCGTTAATCTCATCTTCTGGCACCTCGCGCAGCCGTATCGCGGCTCTCGTTTTCTACAGTTCGCCTCGCTCAGCTTCGATGCCAGCTTCCACGAGATGTTCGCCGCGTGGGCCGGCGGCGGCACTCTTCAACTCATCCCGGAGGAGTTGCGGCGCGACATGCCCGCGCTGGCCGACTTCATCCGTCGAGAGGGTATCGAGAAGGTGATTCTGCCGGTGGTCGTGCTCCACCAGTTGGCCGACGAGTTCGCCTCTTCGGGCGACGCGCCGCAACTCCGCGAGTTGATTACGACGGGCGAACAGTTGCAGGTCACCGCGCCGGTGCGGCGTCTTTTCGAGCGCCTTGCGGACTGTCGCCTGCACAACCACTACGGGCCGTCGGAAAGCCACGTCGTAACGGCGTGCGAGCTGAAGGGCTCGCCCGCCGGGTGGCCGACGTATCCGCCCATCGGGTGGCCGATTGCCAACACGCGCATCCACGTCCTCGATAAGAGCCTGCGTCCCGTGCCGCTCGGCGTGACGGGCGAACTCTACATCGGCGGCGAGGCGCTGGGGCGCGGCTATCAGGGCCGCCCCGAATTGACCGCCGAGCGTTTCATCCCCGACCCGGTGAGCGGCGAACGGGGCGCGCGCCTCTACCGCACGGGCGACCACGCGCGTTACCTGCCCGACGGGCAGATCGAGTACCTCGGACGAGCCGACGAGCAGTTAAAGATTAGGGGCTACCGCGTCGAGCCGGGCGAGGTCGAGGCGGCGCTGGCGCGCGTCGCCGGAGTGCGCGAGGCGGTGGTGCTGGCGCGGACGTGGGGCGGCGGGCCGAAGCGTCTGGTGGCCTACGTCGTGGCGGAGGATGAAGCGCGTTTGGGCGGGCGCGAGGTGCGGGCCGCGCTCGGCGAAGTGCTGCCCGAATACATGATTCCGAGCGCCGTCGTGATGTTGCGAGAGTTGCCGCTGACGAGCAACGGGAAGGTGGATAAGCGCGCGCTGCCGGAACCCGGCGTCGAGCGCCCGGAGGTCGGGGCGAAGTTCGAGGAAGCGCGGACGGCAGCCGAGGAGTTGACCGCCGGGGTCTGGGCCGAAGTGCTCGGCGTGTCGCGGGTCGGGGTGGAAGACAACTTCTTCGAGCTGGGCGGTCATTCGCTGCTGGCGACGCAGGTGATGTCGCGCATCCGCAAGATTTTCCGCGTCGAGTTGCCACTGCGAAACCTCTTCCAGTCGCCGACGGTTCGGGGGCTGGTCGAGAGCGTTGCGAGGGAGTGGGGCAGCCGCGAAATCGTCGAGGAGATTGCCGAGACCGTCAAGCAGGTGGAGCTGCTCTCGGCAGACGAACTGCAAGCTCTGCTTGCCCTACAGACCGGCGAGAATTAACTTCAAACTCCGCCGGTTTCGAGACGCGCCGAGAGGTGAGGGTTATTGCTATGCACCTGACGAGTGGACAAGTGGAAAGTTTCGAGAGAGACGGCTACGTGCTCGTGCCGGACTGCTTCTCGGCGGCTGAGGTCGAGTTGATGAAGGGCGAACTCCCGGCCCTCTTCAGCGAGAACTCCCCGCGCCGGGTGGCCGAAGTGGGAGGCCGCGTCGTGCGCTCCGTCTATGGCTCGCACGCCACGAACGATGTCTTCCGGCGCGTGTCACGCCACCCCTTGCTGGTCGAGGCGGCGCGGCAGTTGCTCGACAGCGAGGTCTATATCTACCAGTTCAAGATTAACGCCAAGGCCGCCTTCGACGGCGACGTGTGGGAGTGGCATCAGGACTTTATCTTCTGGCTGAAGGAGGACGGGATGCCGGCGGCGAGGGTGGTCAACACCGCCATCTTCCTCGACGACATTACCGAATTTAACGGCCCGATGTTTCTCATCCCCGGCTCGCACCACGAGGGTGTGGTCGCGTCCCGGACGGCGGAAGAGCCGCAGCCCGCCTACTCGGACAGCCCCGACTGGATCAACAATCTGACGGCCAAGATCAGGTATTCCGTCGGCCACGCCGAGGTCGAGCGGCTGGCAACGAAGTACGGCCTCGCCGCCCCCAAAGGGAGGCGCGGCTCCGTCCTGTTTTTCGACAGCAATCTGGTTCACGCCTCGCCCGCCAACATCTCGCCGTTTAATCGCGCCATCGTCTTCATCACCTATAACAGCGTCGAGAACGTGCCGACTCTGGGCGAGGATGCCCGTCCGGATTTCCTCGTGAGCCGCGATTCCGAGCCGCTCGTGCCTTTTGAAACCGAAGCCCTGCTTTCGTCGCACGACGGCGGGCCGCGAGGGTGAACGCCATGGGCCAGACCCTCACAAGCCCGGAAACGCTGTCGGTCGAGAAGGCGAAGCTCATCGAACTGCTGCTCAGGCGGAAGGGCATCAGCACCGCGCGCGCGCCGTTCATCGCGCGCCGGGAGCCGGGAGCGCCGTGCCCGCTTTCGTTCGCGCAGCAACGCCTCTGGTTCCTCGACCAGATGGAGCCGGGCAACTCCTCTTACAACATCTCCGCCGACCTGCGACTGACGGGGCGGCTCGACCTGCGCGCGCTCGAACTCTCTCTGAGCGAAGTAGTACGCCGCCACGAAGTCTTGCGCACCACCTTCGCCGAAAGAGACGGAGAGCCCGTGCAAATTATCGGGCCGCCCGCGCCCCTCCTGCTCTCGCCGATAGACCTCGGCGCGCTCGATGAAGCGGCGCGCGAGGCCGAACTCTTTCGGCGAGCCACCGAGGAGGCCCGCCGCCCCTTCGACTTAGCCACGGGGCCGTTGCTGCGCGCGACGTTGCTGCGGCTGAAGGAAGACGAGCACGTCTTGCTCGTGACGATGCATCACATCGCCTCGGACGGCTGGTCAATGGGCGTGCTCGTGCGCGAGATGACGGCCCTTTACAGCGCCTTTACCCGCGACGAGTCCTCGCCGCTCGCGGAGTTGCCCATCCAGTACGCGGACTACGCGGCGTGGCAGCGCCAACACTTGAGCGGCGAAAGATTGGAGCAGCAGCTTTCATACTGGCGCGGGCAGTTGGGCGGCGCTCCGGCGCTGTTGGAGTTACCGACCGACCGGCCTCGCCCGCCCGTCCAGAGCAATCGAGGGGCGCGTCACCAGTTCACGCTCCCGCGAGAGTTGGTCGAGTCGTTGAAGGAGTTGAGCCGGGGCGAGAATTGCACGCTCTTCATGGTGCTGCTGGCGGCGTGGCAAATCCTGCTCTCGCGGCATAGCGGGCAGACGGACATCAGCGTCGGCACGGACATCGCCAACCGCAATCGCGAGGAGACCGAAGGGCTCATCGGCTTCTTCGTCAACATGCTGGTGATGCGCGCCGACCTCTCGAAGAATCTCACGTTCCGCGAGCTGCTCGGTCGCGTGCGGGAGGCCGCGCTCGGCGCGTTCGCGCATCAGGACTTGCCTTTCGAGAGGATCGTCGAAGAGTTGCGCCCGGAGCGAAACACCAGCCACACGCCGCTCTTCCAGGTGGTCTTCGTCCTTCAGAATGCGCCGATGCCCGCCCCGGATTTCGCGGGCCTCGAAGCGCGCCCGCTGGCCTTCGACACGTCGAACGTGAGGTTCGATTTGTCGCTCGTCATGACGGAGGAGGAGGGCGCGTTGCGCGGCTCGCTGTCTTACCGGACAGACCTCTTCGACGCCGCAACCATCACGCGTTGGCAGGCGCACTACGCGACGCTACTGCGCAGCATCGTCGCGCAGCCCGAAACGCGCGTCAACGCCCTTGAGATATTGACGGAGGCGGAAAAGCAACGGCGCGTCAGCCAACAGAAGGAACTCAAGCGGGCCAACTTCACCAAGTTCAAGAGCATGGCGCAGAAGCCGTCGGTGTTGTCGCGCGAGCAGTTGGTCAAGTTCGACGCGGGACACGAAGAGGGGGGCTTGCCCCTTCTGGCGGAGCCGCAAAACAAGGACGTGGCGCTCGCGCCGTGGGTCGAGAGCAACCGGCCACTCGTCGAAGATAAACTGGCGCGGCACGGGGCGATTCTGTTCCGCCGGTTCGCGGTTGACGCCGTGGACGGTTTCGGGCAGGTCGTCCGCGCGCTCTCCCCGGAGTTGCTGGACTACAGCGAGCCTTCGACCCCTCGGACACGCATCGGCAGCCGCATCTACACCTCCACGGAGTACCCCGCGAGCCAGTCAATCCGCCTCCACAACGAGATGTCTTACTCGCACGCGTGGCCGCTCAAGCTCTGGTTCTGCTGCGTTCAACCGGCGCAGCAGGGCGGCGCAACGCCCATCGCCGACAGCCGGAAAGTTTACCGGCTGCTCGACCCGAAGATCAGGGAGCGGTTCGCCGAGAAGGGCGTGACCTACGTCAGAAACTACGGCGAAGGTCTAGGGCTGCCGTGGCAGACTGTGTTCGGCACGGACAGCGTGGCGGAGGTCGAGGCGCACTGCCGCCGCGCGGGCGTGAGGTTCGAGTGGCGGGGCGATGGCCGTCTGAGGACGTGGCAGGTGAGACCGGCGGTCGCACGGCATCCGCGAACCGGCGAGACGGTCTGGTTCAATCAGGCGCACGTCCATCACGTGTCGAGCCTTGAGCCGGAAGTGAGGGAGTCGTTGCTGGCGGCGGTTGAAGATCAGGAGTTTCCTCTGGACATCAACGCGTTGTTCGGCGACGGGACGGTCATCGAAGACTCGATGCTGCGGGAGATCAACGAGGCTTACAGCGAGTTGAGCGTGCCCGTCGCGTGGCAGCGCGGCGACGTGCTGCTCTTGGATAACATGCTCGCCGCACACGGGCGCGCGTCCTTCGTCGGGCCGAGGAAAATCGCGGTCGCAATGGCCGAGCTGCAACAGGCCGCGAGCGGGGAATCAAGCGGGGTCGTGTGAGAGGTATGGGGATGTCGCAGGAAATCGTCGCCGGTTCTCGGCTGTCACCTCAACAGAAACGCCTCTGGCTGTTGCAGCAGGACGGCGGCGCTTTCAACGCGCAGTGCGTCCTCCTGCTCGAAGGCGACCTCGACGGCGGGCTGCTCCGCGAAGCCGTCGCGCTGGTCATTCAACGTCACGAGATTTTTCGTTCCACGTTCGCGCGGATGCCGGGCGTCAGGGTGCCGGTGCAGGTGGTTTCCGAGAGCGGCGAGCCGACGTGGCGCGAGGAGGATTTAAGCGAGCAGGACGCGGCGCAACAACAGCCGTCCGTCGAGCGGCACGCGTCCGCCGAGCGCCTTCAAGCCTTCGACTTCGAGCGCGGGCCGCTGATGAGTTGTTTGCTGCTCATACTCTCTCAAGACAGGCACGCGCTTATCATCACACTCCCCTCGCTCTGCGCCGACGAGTTGACGCTGCGGAACCTCGCCGCCGAGATCGGTCGCTGCTACGAGACGCTTCGCGCGGGCGCGGAACTGGCGGAAGAGGTCGTGCAGTACCGGCAATTCTCCGACTGGCAGAATGAACTGTTGGAGGGGGAAGAGGAGGAGACGGGGCGGGAGTTTTGGCAGAGCCGCGCGGCGAGCGTCGGGCGCCCGCCCGCGTTGCCGCTCGAACAGCAGCCGCACGAACTATCGGCTGCCGAACCGGCCACGCTCTCGCTCGACGTTGCGGAGGCGCTGACGGCGCAGGTCGCGGCGGCAGCCGCCAGTCATTCGACGAGTGTGGAGGTGTTCCTGCTCGCCTGCTGGCAGACTCTTCTCTGGCGGCTCACGGGCGAACCCGAAGTCGTCTCTCACGTGCATTGTCACGGGCGCGTGTACGAGGAGATGGCGGAAGGGATGGGGCTGTACGCCAGATGGCCTCTCATCCGGCCAATCTTCGAGGCGGATTATAAGTTCAACGAAATCCTTGAGCAGGTGAACGAGGCTTTCGGCAGCGCCAACGAGTGGCAGGAGTATTACTGTTGGGAGCAGTTGCGCGGGGCGGCCAACGACGCCGGAGCGGCGGATGCGCTCTCCTTCGGCTTCGCCTCGGAGCAGGAGACGCCCGCGCAGAACTTCGCCGGTCTCGTCTGCACGCTCCGGCAGACGCGCGCCCGCACCGAACGCTTCAAGCTGCTGCTCTCTTGCGCGCACGGCGACGGCTCTCTCTCTCTGGAGTTCCAGTACGACCCGGCCCTCTACAGCGCGCAGGCCGTGGAGCGCCTCGCGTCGTATTTTGAAACCCTCTTGCGCGGCGTGGCGCAGAACCGGCACGCGCAGGTCGGGCTCCTCGACGTGCTCGGCGAGCGGGAGAAGCATCGCCTGCTCGTCGAATGGAACGAGACGCGGAGAGAATATCCCGCCGAACAATGTGTGCACGAGCTGTTTGCGGCAGAGGCCGCGCGCCGTCCCGAAGCGTTAGCCGTCGCCTGCCGGGATGAGCGCCTCACCTTCGGCGAACTCGAAGGCCGGGCCAACCGGCTGGCGAACCACTTGCGCCGGTGCGGCGTCGGGCCGGACGTGCCCGTCGCGCTGCTGGTGGAGCGTTCCGTCGAGATGATTGTCGGGCTGCTCGGCATCCTCAAGGCGGGCGGCGCGTATGTGCCGCTCGACCCGACGTACCCGCAAGAGCGTCTCGCCTTCGTGCTCGCGGACACGCGAGCGCCGGTGCTGTTGACTCAGGCGCGGCTCCTCGACACGCTGCCTGCCACGGACGCGAAGACCATCTGTCTCGACGCGCAGTGGCCGGAGATTGAAGGCGAGAGCGCGCAGCTCACGCCGGGCCGAGTCGCGCCGGAGAATCTGGCCTACGTCATCTACACGTCCGGCTCGACGGGGAGGCCGAAGGGCGTCGCCGTCAGTCACCGCTCGGTCGTCAACCTCTCGACCGCTTTGCGCGAGTCGGTTTATGACGGTCTCCGCGCCCCTCTGCGCGCCAGCGTCAATGCCTCCTTCAGCTTCGACTCCTCGGTCAAGCAGATCGTCCAACTGCTCGGCGGCCACTCTCTCCATCTCGTCCCGGACGAGGTGCGACCCGACGGCGAAGCGCTGCTCGCCTTCGTCCGGGACGAGCGGCTCGACGTGCTCGACTGTACGCCCTCGCAGTTGAAACTGCTGCTCGCGGCGGGTTTGACGCGGCAGGAGAGCGACCATCCGCGACTCGTCCTCGTCGGCGGGGAAGCGCTCGACGTGGCGACTTGGACTCTGCTGGCGGGCCATCCCGGCATCGCCTTCTTCAACGTCTATGGCCCGACGGAATGCACCGTGGATGCCACCGTGCAGCGCATCACGGGCGAGTCGGCGTCGCCGTTCATCGGACGCCCCGTGGCGAACACGCGGCTCTACATACTCGACGCGGCGATGCGGCCCGTCCCGGCAGGGGCGCGCGGCGAACTCTACATCGGCGGCGCGGGGGTGGCGCGGGGCTATCTGGGCCGCCCCGCGCTGACCGCCGAGCGCTTCGTGCCCGACCCGTTCGGCTCGGAGCCGGGCGCGCGGCTCTACCGGACGGGCGACATGGTGCGCTATGCGGCGGGCGGCGAGGTGGAGTTCGTCGGTCGGGTTGACGATCAGGTCAAGGTGCGTGGGTTCCGCATCGAGTTGGGCGAGATCGAGTCGGCGCTCGCCGAGCACGAGGCGGTGCGCGCGGCGGCGGTGGTCTGCCGCGAGGAGGAGGACGGGGGGAAGCGGCTGTTGGCTTACGCGGTGTGCGAGGCCGGGGCGGAGGTGAGCGGCGAGCAGTTGCGGGCGCACCTGCGCGCGCGGCTGCCGGAGTACATGACGCCCTCTTTGGTGGCCGTGCTCGAAGAGATGCCGCTGACGGCCAACGGCAAAATTGACCGCCGCGCGCTCCTCTCTTTCGAGGACGTGGAGGCGGAGACGGGGGACAAGTACGTGGCCGCGCGGACACCGGTCGAGGAGTTGATGAGCGGCATCTGGGCGCAGGTGTTAGGCGTCAAACGCGTCGGCGTCGAGGACAACTTCTTCGACCTCGGCGGCCACTCGCTGCTGGCGACGCAGGTCATCTCGCGCCTGCGCCGTGCCTTTCAGGTGGAGTTGCCGTTGCGCAGCCTGTTCGAGTCGCCGACCGTGGCGGGCCTCAGTGCCTGCGTCGAGCGGGCGCTGAAGACGAGCGGCGCGCAGCTCGCCCCCGACATCGAGCGCATCCCCAGAGACGGGGCGCTCCCACTCTCGTTCGCGCAGCAGCGTTTGTGGTTTCTCGACCAGTTGACGCCCGGCAGCGCCGTCTATAACGTGCCGACCGTCCTGCTCCTGTCGGGGCAACTCGACGCGCAGGCGTTCGAGCGCGCGCTCGACGAAGTCGTCCGCCGTCACGAAATTCTACGCACGACTTTCGCCGCGCCGGAGGGGACACCGGTGCAGGTCATCGCCCCGCCGCGACCTTTGAATCTGTCCGTCACAGACCTGAGCGCGCTCACCGAGGCGGCGCGCGAGGCGGAGGTCGAGCGGCTGACCGCGCAGGAGATGCGCGCGCCTTTCGACCTCGCGCGCGGGCCGCTCATGCGCGCCGGGCTTTTGCGTCTCGCCGAGGAGGAGCACGTCCTCCTCTTCACGGTGCATCACATCGTCAGCGACATCTGGTCGAAGGGCGTGTTGGTGCGAGAGGTGGCGGCGCTCTACGAGGCTTTCACACGCGGGGCGGCGTCGCCGCTGCCCGAACTCACGATTCAGTACGCGGACTTCGCGCAGTGGCAGCGTCGGTGGCTGGGCGGTGAAGTCCTTGAGACTCAACTCACTTACTGGAAGCGGCAGTTGAGCGGCGAACTCCCGGTGCTCGAACTGCGGACGGATCACCCGCGCCCGGCGGCGTCGAGCTTCCACGGCGCGCACCACGGCCTCCAACTCTCGCCGCAGCTCACCGAGAATCTCAAGGTCTTCAGCCGCCGCGAGGGGGCGACGCTGTTCATGACGCTGCTGGCGGGTTTCAAGACCTTGCTGCACCTCTACACGGGTCAGGAGGACATCCTCGTCGGGACGCCCATCGCCAACCGGACGCGGGCCGAGATCGAAGACCTCATCGGCTTCTTCGTCAACACACTGGTCTTGCGGACGGACTTTTCCGGCAACCCCACCTTCCGCGAAGTGTTGGGGCGCGTCCGCGAAGTGACGCTCGGCGCTTACGCGCATCAGGAGTTGCCGTTTGAAAAGCTGGTCGAGGAATTGCAGCTTAGCCGCGATGCCGGGCGGACGCCGCTGCTTCAGGCCGTCTTTACGCTCCAGAATGCGCCCGTGCCGCCGCTCGAACTCGCGGGACTGAAGCTCACGATGCGACCCGTGGACAGCGGCACGGCGAAGTTCGATCTGGTGCTCAACATGGCCGAGACGGAGCAGGGTCTGGCCGGGTGGCTGGAATACAACTGCGACCTCTTCGAGGCGACGACCATCGAGCGCATGTCGAGCCATTTCGAGAAGCTGCTGGAGAGCGTTGTCGAACAGTCGGACGCACGGCTCGACGGCTTGGAATTGCTCACGGACGAGGAGATGGAGTCGCTGGAAAGCACCATCGAATTGGATGAATTTCAGGATAGCTTCGCCTTCTGAGCGCGGTCTTGCGTCGAAGCGTCGGCTTAAAGTTCAGAGACGACCACGGGCGTGTGGCCGCGCGGGTCAAGGGCAGGGTGTTTACCCGCCCGCCTGTGGCAAAAATGCCCTACTCGCCGGGGCTCATTTATATGAGGGTTCAACGACTCCCCGCGCGACGCTAGGGTAATTATCTCCTAAGCCTTCCAACGGCCCGCTTTCCGCCCTGCCTTTGCCCGCAAAGTGAACACCACCCGCAGCTTCCGGGCCGGTATGGCTTTTGCTCTTGCATGGTTCCGGACAGGTATCTTCGCGGGCGTCGGCCCCTCGTCTGAAAACCAATCGGGGCGGCTGTCCGACTCAACCCCGAACCACCCGCGCACGACTCTTCGAGACCGGAACGTCGCCCACGCCTGCCGAAGATACGCCGCACAGTTTCGGGGCGGAAGATAACCGAACCCAGCCGCCGCCCGGCTGCGGAAGACGCCAGCCGAAGCTCTCTTGATTCACCGCTCGCGCCGCTTGAGGTAACGCATGGCTCACACGAACTTGAAGTTTCTCGATAACAAGCTGCGGCAGGAGAAAGATTACTGGTCGCAGAAACTTTCCGGCACGCTCGTGACGACGGGCCTCCCGCTCGACTATCCGAGGCCGGAGGCGTCCACGGGCGAGAAGCACGACTTCAGGTTTACGCTCGGCGACGAGACGGCGCGCGCCCTCCACAAGCTGAGCGGGGGCAATGCGTCGCTCGCCTTCGCCATCCTCATCGCGGCGCAGAAAATCTGCCTCTTCAAGTACACGGGCGTCGGCGATGTCGTCATCGGCACGACCACGCACGAGCGCTACAGCTCCGAGTCCTCACTCAACAAGATTCTGGCCTTGCGCGACCGGTTCGACGGGGCGACGACCTGCAAGCAACTGCTGCTCGACGTGAAGCGCACGCTCTCCGAAGCCTATGCGCAGCAGAAGTATCCCTTCGACAGAGTGCTCGACTTGGTCGGCGTCCGGGAAGTCGCCAACCGTGCGCCTCTCTTCGACACGGTGGCGATTCTCGACACCCCGCAGAACAGGCAATACGTCAGCACCCTCAAAAACGATGTCACCTTCGCCTTCCTCGTGAGCGAGGGCGTCGTCACCATCCAGTACAACCCGCAACTCTTCAATCCCGCAACCATCGAGTTCGTAGCCGAACACTACCGGCTGATTCTGCGGGGGCTGCTCGATAATCCCGACACCGAAATCTCGAACCTCGAACTGCTCACGAGTGACAAAGAGCGCCGGTTCACCGTCGAGTTCAACGACACGGGGCGCGAGTACCCGCGCGGCACGCTCGGCGAGTTGTTCGAGGCGCAGGTCGCGCGCACGCCCGAAGCCATCGCGCTCGTCTGCGGAGACGAGCAGTTGACTTACGCCGAGTTGAACGCGCGGGCCAACCGGATAGCGCGGCAGCTCCGCGAGTTGGGCGTCGGCCCCGAATCGCTCGTCGCCGTGATGATGGAGCGGTCGCCCGCGTTGGTCGTCGCACTCTTGGGAGTCTTGAAGACGGGCGGGGCTTACGTGCCGCTCGACCCGGAGTACCCGCGAGAGCGACTCCGCTTCATGCTCGAAGACAGTGGAGCGGGCGTGCTCCTCGCGCAAGTCTCTCTCAGGGAGGCGCTGCCGGAGACGGCGGCTCAAGTCATTCTCGTTGACGAAGAGAGCGAGCGCGAACGGCTGTCATCCTTCGGTGGCGAAGACTTGCCGGGCAGAGCGGGGCCGGACAATCTGGCCTACGTCATCTACACCTCCGGCTCGACCGGCAGGCCGAAGGGCGTCGGCGTCGGCCACGCCTCGTTGACCAACTACCTGCGTTGGGCCGTCGAAGAGTACGCCGCCGACGGCCCGGCGGATTTCGCCCTCTACTCCTCGCTCTCCTTCGACCTCACCGTGACTTCGCTCTTCACGCCCCTGCTGGCGGGCGGGCGGGTCTTGGTCTTCGCGGGCGCGGCCCGCGAGGGCGTCCTCGACGAAGTGGTCGGTGGCGGACAGGTCGGGGTGCTGAAGCTCACGCCGAGCCACCTTCGTCTGCTCGTCGCCGGTGGCGGGCAGGCTCCCGCCGGGGCGCGGGTGCGGCGGCTGGTGGTGGGCGGCGAGGCGCTGCCCTCCGAGTTGGCACGCCGGGCCGTCGAGTACTTCGGCACGGGCCTCGAAGTCTGCAACGAGTACGGGCCGACGGAGGCGACCGTCGGGTGCATGCTCCATCGCTACGGCAGGGACGGGGGCGCGGGGCGGCGGGACGTACCGGCGGGACGGCCCGGAGCCAACGCGCGCATCTACGTGCTCGACGCGGGGCTGCGCCCGGTGGCCGAGGGCGTGGACGGCGAACTCTACGTCGGCGGCGGGTGTCTGGCGCGGGGCTATCTGGGCCGCCCCGCGCTGACCGCCGAGCGGTTCGTCCCCGACCCGTTCGCCGTGGAGCCGGGGGCGAGGATGTACCGGACGGGCGACGTGGCGCGGCGGCTGGCGGGCGGCGAAGTGGAGTACGTCGGGCGCGGCGACGGGCAGATCAAGGTGCGTGGGGTGAGGGTCGAGTTGGGAGAGTTGCGGGCGGCGCTCAACGAGCACCCGGAGGTGCGCGACAGCGTGGTCGTGGTGCGGCGCGGGGCCGACGGAGAGGCGGCGGTGGTCTGCTACTACGTTTCGCGTCGAGAGGTCGAGGCGGCGGAGTTGCGCGAGCACCTGCGGGCGCGGGTCTTGAGCGAGACGGTGCCGGAGGGGTATGTGCACCTGCGGCGGCTGCCGCTGACGCTCAACGGGAAGGTGGACGAGGCGGGCCTCCCGGCGTGGACGGGCGCGGGCGCGGGCGGCGGGGCGGGGTACGTGGAGCCGCGCGCGGGGGTTGAGGCGAGGGTGGCAGAGGTCTGGCGGGAGGTTTTGGGGGCGGAGCGGGTCGGGGCGCGCGACAACTTCTTCGAGTCGGGCGGCCACTCGCTGCGGGCCACGCAGGTCATCTCGCGCCTCCGGGAGACGTTTCAGGTGAACGTCATCCTCGGCGACTTGTTCGCCGCGCCGACGGTTCGGCAGCTCGCCGAGAAGATCGAAGAAGCCCTGATTGCGAAGACGGCTTCGACCGAGCTTGACGAGATGCTGGCGATGCTTGAGTCGCTGGACGATGAAGAGGCGGCGAGCCTGCTTTCCAGCCACGACGGCCCCGCGTGAGCGCGGGACGGCGGAGGCGGGCGAGGCGCGGAAACAGAGAGGGTGACGGGGAGTCAGTTCCCTCACAGAGGCGGAGACGGAGGCGGTTCTTAATCGAGAAGGAGATCGAGATTCAATGAAACTTCTTTACTTTCTAATGCGGCACTCGAAGGGCGTCATCATCCTTGCCGCGCTCATCGGCATTATCAGCGGTGCCAGCAGCGCGTTGCTGATGGCGCTGATTAACGCCAAGCTCGGCGGCGGCACTGCGGCCTCGAACCCGAACCTCGTCTGGTACTTCGTGGTCATAGTCGGCGTGACGCTCGTCTCCAACTACGTCTCCAGAGTGTTGCTGAGCCGGATCGCGCAGCAGGCCATCTTCGATTTGCGGATGAACCTCTGCCGTCAGGTTTTGGCCTCGCCGCTGCGCCGCCTTGAGGAGATCGGGAGTCACCGGATTCTGGCGACCCTGACGCAGGACATCCCGACCATCACGCGCGCTTTTCTCGACCTGCCGTTCTTCTGCATCAACCTCACGATTGTCGTCTGCTGTCTGGTCTATCTCGGCTGGCTCTCGGCGACCGTCCTCGGCGGCCTGCTGGTCTTCCTCGTGCTGGGGATGTGCGGCTTGGTGCTGCCGAAGCGAAAGGCCGACAAGGTTTGGAGGCGCGCGCGCGAAGAGGCCGACACCCTCTTCGACCATTTCCGCGCGCTCACGAGCGGCATTAAAGAACTCCGGCTCCACCGCCCGCGCCGCGAGGCGTTTGTCGCCGCCCGGCTCGAAGCCTCCGCCGCGACGTACCGCGACCATCAGGTAGAGGCCGGACAGTTGTATGCGCTTTCGGGCGGGTGGGGCTTCGCCCTCTACTTCGTCTTCATGGGGTTCCTGTTGTTCATGCTCCCCTCGATGGTGGAGACGAGCGTCCAGACCCTCACCGGCTACACCATCACGGCGCTCTACCTGCGGGCTCCGCTCGTCTCCGTCCTCGACCTCTTTACGACTTTCGGGCAGGCGAAGATGTCGCTCCAGAAGTTCGACGAGCTGGGGCTCTCGCTGGACAAAGACACGCCGAAGGAACTCTCCGGCGGGCCGTCAGAGGGCGCGAGCCGGGAGGCGGAGTGGAAGAGCATTCAACTGTCGGAGGTGATCCACACTTATTACCGCGAAGGGACGGAGAGCAATTTCATCTTGGGGCCGATTAACCTCAAATTCGAGCGCGGTGAGATGGTCTTCCTGATGGGCGGCAACGGGAGCGGCAAGACCACTCTCGCCAAGCTCCTCACCGGACTGTACACGCCCGAAGGCGGCACGATTCTCGTTGACGACAAGCCCGTGGACGACCACAACCGGGAGGAGTACCGGCAACTCTTCTCGACCGTCTTCTCGGACTTCTACCTCTTCGAGTTACTTGGGCTCGATAAGTCCGACCTGACGGAGCGCGCGCAGGCGTATCTCGCCCGGCTCCAACTCACCCACAAGACCGAGATTCAGGGCGACAGGTTTTCCACCACCGAACTCTCGCAGGGGCAGCGCAAGCGCCTCGCGCTGCTGACCGCGTACCTCGAAGACCGCTCTGTCTATGTCTTCGACGAGTGGGCCGCCGATCAAGACCCTTACTTCCGGGACGTTTTCTATCTCGAACTCCTGCCCGAACTCAAAGCCAAAGGCAAGACGGTGATTATCATCAGCCACGACGACCGCTACACGCACGTCGCCGACCGCCTCGTCAAACTCGACTACGGCTTGATCGAAACGGACAGGCGGCTCGACTCTTCGGAGAGGGCGGGCGCATTGGCGTCGGTCTAAGGAGTCGGACGCTTCGGGACTCCTTCGCCGGTCGGCGGGCGCTGAAGTCCGCCGCGCGCCGGGTGATGTCGGATGAGAACGCTATGATGGACGCGAGCACAAAACAATCGCCAGCCGACCCCGTGTGGCTGGCCTTCCACAAACCGAACCCGCAGGCCGACGTGCGCCTCTTTTGCTTCCCTTACGCGGGCGGCGGCGCGCACATCTATCGCGGGTGGAAAGACCTCCTGCCGAACCTTGAGGTCTGCCCCGTCCAACTCCCCGGACGCGGCGCGCGGATTAGAGAGGCGCAAGTCAAGCGCCTCCCCGCGCTCGTCGAAGCTCTCGCGCGCGACCTGCTCCCGAAACTGGACAAGCCGTTCGCCTTCTTCGGCCACAGCATGGGCGCGCTCATCAGTTTCGAGTTGGCGCGCCTCCTCCGCCGCGAGCACGGCCTCGCGCCGTCGCACATGTTCCTCTCTGGCCGCCCCGCCCCGCAGACTGAGAGGGACGCCGCTCCCATCCACAACCTGCCGGACGCCGAGTTCATCGAGCAGATTCGCGCCTACGAGGGCACGCCTGAGGAGGTGTTACAGCACCCGGAGCTGATGGAACTGATGGCCCCGTTCCTGCGCGCCGACTTCGAGCTGTGCGAGACCTACGACTATTCGCCGGAACCGCCTTTCGACTGTCCGCTGACGGTCTTCGGCGGGTTGCAGGATACCGGCGTCAGCCGCCAGTCGTTGGAAGCATGGCGCGAGCACACGACCGGCCACTTCTCTCTGCGAATGTTTCCCGGCAATCACTTCTTCATCAACGACAGCCAGCCCTTCTTCCTGCAAGTGCTGTCGCGCGAGTTGTACATGCTCACGCAGAAGATCGAGGCAGACTCCCGCGCCGCCGCGCCGTCGCCCTGAAGTCTGCGGCGGTCGCCGACGCCACGCGCGCGGCAAAGCTTCTCGTTTGTGGTTCAAACTCTCAAGCATCGCTGGCCGAACACATCCCTCCAAGGTAAAAGAAAATGCTGACAGCCGACCGCCTCGAACGACTGAAAAACCTCACCCCCACCAAGCGCGCCCTTCTTCTGAAGCACTTGCAAGAGCAGACCGCGCCCGCCGAGGAATTCACCCTCATCCCCCGTCGCGCGCAGCAGAACCCTTCGCCGCTCTCCTTCGCGCAGCAGCGGCTCTGGTTCCTCGACCAGTTGGAACCGGGCAGCGCGGCCTACAACATACCGACAGCGCTGCGGCTCACCGGACGCCTCGACGCGACGGCGCTCGGTCGAACGCTCGACGAGGTGGTGCGCCGCCACGAGGTCTTGCGTACCACCTTCGTCGAAGTTGACGGAGAGCCCGCGCAGGTCGTCAAAGAGTTCGAGCGGATGAGCCTGCCGCTGACCGACCTCAGCCACCTCCCGGAAGGCGAGCGCGAGGCCGAGGCACAACGACTGACGCGGCTCGAACGTCAGAAGGCTTTCGATTTAGCGGCGGGGCCGCTCCTGCGCGCAACGTTGCTGCGTCTCAGCGAAGAGGAGCACATCCTCCTCGTCACGATGCATCACATCATCTCGGACGGCTGGTCAACCGGCATCTTCATCCGAGAAATGTCTGCCCTCTACAGCGCCTTCACTTCCGGAGACGAATCGCCGCTTGAGGAACTCCCCATTCAATACGCCGACTACGCCACGTGGCAGCGACAGCACTTGAGCGACGAAGTGCTCGACGCGCAGCTCTCCTACTGGCGCACACAGTTGGGCGGCGCTCCGGCCCTGCTGGAGTTGCCGACCGATCGGCCACGCCCGCCCGCCCAGACCTATCGCGGGGCGCGCCACTCCTTCACCATCCCAGCGGAACTGACGAGCCACCTCACAGCCCTCTCGCAGGAGGAGGGCTGCACGCTCTTCATGACGCTGCTGGCCGGGTGGCAGGC
>DASTQX010000536.1:0-19628 GCA_035761505.1 Pyrinomonadaceae bacterium | reverse complement strand
AGATTCCGCATCACAAATGCGTCACAAGACGCGAAACGGCCACCCAGGCGGGTGACCGTAAACGCTTGAAAGCATTGGTAGCGGGGGGAGACTTGAACTCCCGACCTTGGGGTTATGAATCCCACGCTCTAACCGGCTGAGCTACCCCGCCACTGGATAAGGGGGTTAATTATAAGGGTTGGGGGGGAAAGGTCAAGTTGGGGGTTCGGGGGAGGTGGGGGAGTGTGGGTGGGATTGAATCGTCGTTCGTTGTTGGGGATTTAAGGGCGGGTGGGGCGGGCGGGTTTGCGGGGCGGCGGAGGGGGCACGTATGATTGCGGGGAGGGTGAACGTCTTGGAAGCGGGAGGGATTGTTTGGCGATGACGGAGCTTGTGCATCGCCCGCGGCGTTTGAGGCGGCGGGAGGGCTTGCGGGCGCTGGTGCGGGAGGCGCGGGTGTCGAGGGAGAATCTGGTGTTGCCGCTGTTCGCGTGTCCGGGCGCGGGCGTGCGGCGGGAGGTGCCTTCGATGCCGGGCGTCTTTAACCTCTCGGTCGAGGAGGTGGCGCGCGAGGCGTCGGCGGCCTTCGACTTGGGAGTCCCGGCGGTGCTGCTGTTTGGGCTGCCGGAGTCGAAGGACGAGACGGCGTCGGGCGCTTACGACCGGCGGGGCGTGGTGCAGGAGGCGATCCGCGCCGTGCGCTCGGCGGTGCCGGAGATGATTGTCGTCGCCGACACGTGCCTGTGCGAATATACCTCGCACGGCCACTGCGGGGTGGTGCGCGACGGCGAGGTCTTGAACGACGAGTCTCTGGAGTTGATCGCGCGGACGGCTTTGAGTCAGGCGCGCGCGGGCGCGGACATCGTGGCCCCTTCGGCGATGATGGACGGGCAGGTGGGCGCGATCCGCGAGGCGCTCGACGGCGACGGGTTCTTGCACGTGGCGATCATGTCTTACGCGGTGAAGTACGCCTCGGCCTTCTACGGGCCGTTCCGCGAGGCCGCCGACAGCGCGCCTTCTTTCGGCGACCGGCGCGCGTACCAGATGGACGGGGCGAACGCGCGCGAGGCTTTGAGGGAGGCGGAGTTGGACTACTCGGAGGGCGCGGACATCCTGATGGTCAAGCCCGCCACGGCCTTCCTCGACATCCTGCGGATGGTGCGCGACCGCTTCGATCTGCCGCTCGCCGCTTACCACGTCTCCGGCGAGTACGCGATGATTAAGGCGGCGGCGGCGCGCGGCTGGATAGACGAGAAGCGGGTGATGTTGGAGACGCTGACGAGCATCCGCCGCGCAGGGGCCGACATCATCATCACTTACTATGCGATGGACGCGGCGAAAGAACTGAGATGAGGAAACGATGGACGCGGAACGACGTGCGTTGAACTGAAGAGGCAAGAGCCTTGTCTTTCAGTTCATCGCCCGTCGTTCCGCGTTTATCGTTTGTGACTTACGGTCTCGGGTTGGTGAAGCGCGTGAAGCCGACGATGGCGCAGATGGCGGCGAGGACGACGAAGAGGTTGAAGAAGGCTCCGACGCTCAAGACCGTGTCCGTGCCCTGATCCATAATCCCCACCGCCAGCAGAACCCACTGCAAGTGATAGATGACGAGGCACACCGAGGCCAGCGCGAACCAGCGCGCCGAGGCCCCGAAGACGCGCGCCCGCGTGAAGCCGAGCACCGCCGCGACCAGCCAGCCGAGCGCGCCTAAGGACAGGAGCAGCAGCGCGACGGGGATGAAATACGCGGGGGCGCGGTAGGCTTGATCGGCCTGAGCCTGCAAGGCCAGCAACGAAGCGTCGAGCATCGGGCAATCTCTCCTGAAAGGTTCGGGCATGAAAAAGCCGCCCGCACTCTCCGGCGGGCCTCACCGCCGGAGAACACGAAACGGCGTCACGGAATCAAGTCGGGGGCGTCGCGGCGACGGCCTCCGGGCGGCCCGACTCTCTCTGAGTCGTGCGCGCGGGCACGCGCGACGCTGAAGCGCCGCCGTCGCTCACTGCGTAATGTGTATCTCTTCTTCCGCGCCGGAGTGGCGGAGGAAGAGGGCGAGCGCGCAGACGGCGAGCACGACGGCCCCGGCAATCGCCATATAGAGATTCGCGCGCGGGCCTTCGCTCCCCTCGGCGGACGCGAAGACGTAGAACTCATAGATCGCGAAGACGAGCGCCGCCAATCCCACAATCCCTAGCAGAACGTCTAACATGCTTTTCATGTCGAGCCTCCAGCGTTCGTTAGATCGGAAAAGGTCGGTTTCAGAAGACCGAGCCGCTCACGACTTCTGTAGATTTTGCCGGGTGATAAGCTTCGGCCATTGGGTCTGCTTTTTTGCGACCCTATGTTACAGCCCTCCCCCGCGAGAAGCAAGGGTTTTAAAAAGCCGTCAATCCTGAATCATCAATCGTCAAAGACAAGTTTTGACGATTGATGATTCAGGATTGACGGCCTTTAAAGAATTATCCGCCGGTCTCCGGCGCGGCGCGTGACGCGCGTGCGGTCGAAGTGTTCGAGGAGGGGGATGGCGTACTTGCGCGAGACGCCGGAGAGTTCCTTGAAGGCGGCGACATCAATGAGGCGTTCGGGTTCGTGGCGCGCGGCGTAATCGTTGAGCGCGGCGACGAGTCCCGCGAGCGCTTCGCGGTGGAAGAGGAGGTCTTCGCGCACGCGGACGAGCGCGCCCGCGTCGAGCAGCAGGCGGAGGATTTTCCGTGCGTGTTCGGGCCGCTGCTGGCCGGGGCCGCCCGCGCGCGCGAGCGCATCTTCGAGCGTCGGCGCTTCGAGCCCCGCTTCGCGGTAGATGTTTTCCAGACGGTCTCGAAGCTCCGCGTCGGCGGGAGAGAGTTCGAGGCTGTGGCGACTCGAACGCACCAGCTCGCGCTCCGAGACGAGTTCGCCGCGCTCCTCGGCTTCCTTCAGCGCGGCGCGGAAGACCTCCGGCGCGGCGTGCGCGAAGACCTGCTCGCGCAGCGTCTCGCGTGCCATCCCGCGCGAGAGCGGCTCGCGCGCGTGGTGCGCCTCGACCTCTTCCTTCGCCCTCCGCTTCAGGCGCTCGAAGACCGCGCGGCTGACCGTCACGCCTTCGGCCTCGACCAAGAGGCCGCGCCCAAGCGCCTCGGCGAGCGCGGCCTCCAAAACCTCGTCGCGCCAGCCCGTGCGCGCCGAGAGTTCCGCGTGCCGCGCGCCCGCCGCGCCCGACGACTCGACGAAGAAAGAGAGGCGGCCCGCGCCGTCGGCCTCCGTCAGAGCCGAGAGGCGAGCGCGCGCCCGCTCGTGTTCGCGGCGGCGGTGACGCGCGGCGTGCGCGTCCAGAATCTCGCCGCCCGCGATGGTGCGCTGCGGCGAATAAGAGCGGATGATGAAGCGCTCGCCGGGCAGCGCGGCGACCGGCGATTCGAGCCGCAGTTGCGCGAAGCCCGAAGCGCCCGGCGCGATCTCGCCCGCCTCCTCCAACACCGCGACGCGCGCTAAGACTTCCGCCGTGCCGAGGTGGACTCTCACGCGCTGCCGCGTCCGCAAGGGGCGCGCGGCACTTTTCAGAACTTCCACGCGCGCGTCCAACATCTGCGTCGGAAGCAGGCGTCCGACCGGCGCGAGCAACATCCCGCGCTCGACCGACGCGGCCTCGACGCCGCCGAGGTTGACCGCCGTCCTCTGCCCCGCGCCCGCCGCGCGCACCGACGCGCCGTGCACCTGAAGCCCGCGCACGCGCACGCGCACGCTTGCGGGCAGAAGCTCCAACTCCTGACCCTCTCTGATCTCACCGGCGACGAGCGTGCCGGTCACGACCGCGCCGAAGCCGCGCATCGTGAAGGCGCGGTCAACCGGGAGCCGCGCGACCGTCTCGGAAGAGCGCGCCGGAACCGCGAGCGCGACTTCGCGCAGCACGCGCTTCAACTCTTCGAGCCCCGCGCCCGTGCGCGCGCTCGCGGCGACGACCGGAGCGCCTTCCAGAAAAGACCCAGCGACCAGCTCGGCGGCCTCGGCGCGCACGAGTTCCAGAAGCTCCTCGTCCACCGTGTCGGTCTTCGTGATGACGACGAGGCCGGACTTGACTTCGAGCAGCGAGCAGATGTCGAAGTGCTCGCGCGTCTGCGGCATCACGCCCTCGTCGGCGGCGATGACGAGCGCCACGGCGTCAATGCCGTGCGCGCCCGCGAGCATGTTCTTAACAAAGCGCTCGTGGCCCGGCACGTCCACGAACCCGACGCGCACGTCGCCCAAATCCATCTCGGCGAATCCCAAATCAATCGTGATGCCCCGCCGCTTCTCCTCCGGCAGACGATCCGCGTCCACGCCCGTCAGCGCGCGCACCAAAGCCGTCTTCCCGTGGTCAATGTGTCCGGCTGTGCCGACGATGATGGAAAGCATAAGAAGGTCAATGGTAAATGGTGAATGGTGAATGGTGAAAGGCGGGTTTGAATCCATTCACCATTTACTATTTACCATTCACCGTTTTTTCACAGCCACTTGAAGACGCTCACGATGTCGGAGAAGTCGTCGCTCCAGAGGACGAATCCGCCGCGTGTTTCGTCGAGGGGTTGCCAGCGCACGTCGCCGTCGAGCGCGCCGAGGTCTTGCTCGCGGCGCGCGACGACGACCCACTCGGAGGGCTCTTTGCCGCTTGACGGCTCGTATTCTTTATCAGTGAAGACGCGCGCCGCAAGGCCCGCGTGTTGCGCGAGCCCGCCGACGACGCGTTCGAGGTCGAGGCTGCGGTTCGAGACGTGGAAGGCGATGAGGCCGCCCGGCGCGAGCTTCGAGAGATAGAGTTCCAGCGCCTCGCGCGTCAGAAGATGCGCGGGCACGGCGTCGGAGCTGAAGGCGTCGAGCGCAATTAGCCCGTAGTGACCGGCGGGCGCTTCGCGCAGCCGCAGCCGCGCGTCGCCGACGACGGTTTCGACGGGCGCGGCGGCGCAAGTAGAGAGATACGTGAAGAGCTTCGGGTCTTGCGCGAGGCGGACGATTGCCGGGTCTATCTCGTAAAAAGTCCAGCGCTGCCCCGGCTTCGAGTAGGCGGCGCTCGCGCCCGTCCCCAAGCCGACGACGGCGACGTTCGAGGGCCGCGCCGCCCGCGCCTCGAACGACTCGAAGAGCGAGCCGAGCGGCCCGCGCCGGTGATAATAAGAGAGCGGCTCGCACGCGCGCCGCGCGTCCGTGTACTGCCGCCCGTGGAGCGTGCTGCCGTGCGAGAGGCGGCGCATCGAGTCCTCCTCGTCGCGCGTCACGCGAATCGTGCCGAAGAAGTTCCGCTCGGCGTAGAGCGTCCAGCCCGAAGGCTCCGACATGAGCAGGCTCGCAAGCATCACCGCGCCGAGGCCGAGCGCGAAGCGCAGAGGCCGAGGCGCGAAGAAGTGGTTGAGCACGAGCAAGGGAAGTCCGAGCGTGAGCGCCAGTTTCTCGACCGTCTCCAACTCGAACTCGACGGCGACCGCAATCAGCACGGCGGTCAAAATCCCCACGCCCGCCGGGTACGCCACGTCGCGCCAAGTGACGCTCGAATCAGCAGCCCCTCCATCTTCTTCGTCCTCGACGACCTCAATGCCCTTCTTAGTCCCGCCGAAGCGCGGCAGGCCGAACCTCCCGGCGCGCATCGCCGGGCGCAGATAACAGGCGAGAAGAATGACGAGCGGGTATTCGGCCACCGAGTCGAAGAGCAGCGGCGCGACGATGGCGTTGAAGAAGCCGCCGAGCGCGCCGCCGATGGAGACAAAGAGATAAAACTCCGCGAGGTGCGCAGCCGGAGGGCGCTCTTCGGCGAGTTGGCCGTGGCAGACCATCGCGGCGATGAAGAGGAAGACGAGGTGAAAGAGGATGAGGAACCACGCGGGCTCGGTCGCGCCCGAAAGATAGATGAGCGTGATGATGATTCCCGCGCCCGGTAGGAGCCTCGCCATCAGACGCCAGGAGAGCAGCGTCCGCCGCGCGAAGACCAGCACGAAGCTCAGCAGATAGAGCGTGAGCGGGATGACCCAGAGCAGAGGCGCGGAGGCCACGTCGGTCGTGATGTAAGTCGTCGCGCCGAGCACCAGACTCGAAGGCACGAACGCGAGCAGCGCCCAACGCGCTCTCTGCTTGAGAGTCACACGCCGCGCTTCTTCGTCGCCGCCGTCGCCTGCCTCTCTCAAAGAGCCCGTGACCTCGACTCGCTCGCCCTCCGCGCTCGCCTCTCTCTCGTCGTCCGCGTCCGACTTCCCTTCCTGCTCCGTCTCGAACGTCGTTCGAGTCCGCAGAGCCGCCACGGCGCAGGCCGCGATGAGGACGGCGAGCGCGGCGTAGCCCCACGCCCAAGAGACGCGTTGCCCCGCAAGCGTCCAGTTCGGTTCGAGCAGGAGCGGGAAGGCGAGCAGCGCCGAGAGGCTCCCCGCGTTGCTCGCCGCGTAAAGAAAATAAGGGTCTCCGGCAGAGGCCGCGCGCGTGTGCGAGAACCACTTCTGCAAAAGCGGCGCGGTCGCCGAGACGACGAAGAACGGCGGCCCCGCCGTCAACAGCAAAGCCTTCAACAGCCAACCCGCCGGGCTCCCTCCGGTCGGCACATCGCCCGACGCCAGCACGTCCGAGACGCCGAACAGCATGAAGAGCGCGGCCCCGACGAGCAGCGCCCCGTGCAGCAACACCTGCGCGCGCGTCGTCCTGAGCCGCCGTGTGACGACGAGGACGTAGGCGTACCCGGCCAGCAGCACGGCCTGAAAAAAGAGCAGGCACGTGTTCCAGACCGCGGGCGTGCCCCCCAGAAGCGGCAGCAGAATCTTCCCCGCGAGGGGCTGCACCCAGAACAACAGAAACGCGCTGACGAAGAGTGTGGCGGCGAATAAAAGGGACATGCGGGTGAATAGTAGATGGTAAATGGTAAATGGTGAATAGATAAGACCTGTCTTTCACCATTCACCATTCACCATTGACCATTTACTATTTCACGATCTCGAAATCTATCCACTGCGACGTTGTGGCGTGGCGGCCTTTGACGAGTTCGTCGGTGACGAGGAGTTGGAGGACGTACTCGCCGGGCGGGAGGTCTGAGCCGAGGCGGAGGCGGTTGCCGGTGGTGAAGAACCTCGTGCCGTTCTGCTGTCCGGGGTCGAACGACTGGACTTGGCCGGTGAAGGCCGGTTGGCCCTCGCGGAAGAGGCGCATCTGGACGCGCAGGCGCGGTCGCGCGGTCGCGCGGTCGAGCTTAGCGTTGTAGATGTTGACGAAGTAGTCGGCGAAAGTGCCCTGCCGGAAGCGGCGCACCGCCGAACTGCTCATTGGGTCGGGGCCGCGCCCCTGCCCTTCGTTCGGAGTTCCCTGCGGCTGCGCCGAGGCGGAGGCGGCGGCGGTCGCCTGCGTCGGCGCGTGTGCCGCGCCCTCCATCAGGATGCCGGAGAGCGCGAGCCGCTTCTTCTTGAGGTCTGGCACTTCGATGAACTGGCTCGCCGAGCCGAGGCTCTCGGTCGCCGCGTCGCGCACGGCGACGCGCAACTGATACGCGCCCGGCTTCTTGACGGGCACGCGCATCGTATAGACGAGCCCGCCCTCGACGACGGCGCGCAAAGAATCCCCGCGCGCGCGCACGGTCTCGGTGCGGTTGACTTCATCTACGACGTTTCCGTTCTCGCCGAAGGTGATGGCGATCACGTCAAGTTCGGCCTTGTGCCAGCCGTCGGGCTGCTCGATGAACTTCACCTTGCTCATGTCAATGTGCATCAGAGAGGCGACGAAAGTCCCTTGCTGCGCGTCGCCGCCGAAGAGCGAGGTCAGGCGCAGCCGCACGTCGCCCGAAGCGAAAGGCGAGGTCAGAGCGCCGATGAGTTGTTCGGCGCGCGTCCGTCGCACGGGGCGGGCCGCCTCCTCTTCGGTGAAGCCGTAGAAGCCGCCGCGCGTGCGGACGCGCAGGCCCGCGCGCTTCACCTTGACCTCGACGCGGTTGAAGCGCCGGCGGCCTTTGACCGGGTCGAACGTCTCCTCGTCGGGGCGGAAGCCGATGAGATAGAAGCCTCGCTGGTCGTCGAGGACGCGCGAGACGCCGCCCGCGAGGTCGTTGGTGTTGCGGATGAAGAAGCCGCCCGTCTCCTGCGCGAGATAGCGCAGGGCGTCCTGCGTTTCAAAGAAGCGCGAGGAGCGGCTTCTCATCGCCGTCTCGATCTCCTGCCCGGTCATCCCGACGGTACTGTCGGCGGCGGTCAGGCCGAGCGGTTGGAGGCCGCGCGCGTCAATCGTGTAGATGACGACCGAGGCGCGGTTGGCGAGGTCTGAGAGGCGGCGCATCCCTTCGAGCATGCGCGTGCTCTGCGCCATGCCCTCGCCACGATAGATGGTGAAGCCCTCCGAGAACATGACGATTGACTTGCGGCCCGGCAGCTCCTTCATCCCCTTGACGATGAAGTTCAGCGCGCCGAGCGTCCCGACGGCGAAGACCTCCTCGCGGAGGTCGTCCACGCTCTCGCCCCTCCGCGTGTCCTCTTCCTCCTCGCCGCCGCGCCCGCCGCCCGGCCTCGGCATATCGGCCAAGGGCTTCCCTTCGAGCGGCTGGAAGATGCCGACGCCCGAACGCCCGAACGGGTACCAGCGCACGCGCTCGATGGCGGCGTGGAGTTGCCGCTTGTCGGAGGTGAACTGTTGGAGCGCGCCCATCCCCGCGCTCGTGCGGATGATGGCGGCCAGATCGTTCGGCCCCATCTGCTCATCTACGTACTTCTTGAGCGCGCGGCGGACGAACGCCGTGCTCTCGAAAGAGGTGCCGAGATCGTCCACGACGAGCGCGATGGTGCGCCGCACCTGTCCGGGCCTGAGACGCACCGGGGGCACGGGCGGCGCGTTGGGGTCGGCTGGGCGACGCGCCTCCGCCGGGCGCGTCTCGGCTGCGCCTTCCCCGACGTTCGAGACGTAGGAGAAGTTCGTAATCTGCTGCGGCTCGCCGCCGAGCGTGACCTCGAACTCTTCGGGGCGAAGGTCTGTGATCTGCCGCCCCTGCTTATCCACGACCACGGCGTCGAACTGCACGAGGTTCGACGTGATGCGTACTACGTCGTCGTCGTCCGCCTCCGCCGGAGGCTGTGGCGTCGGCTGCTGCGCCTGCGGCGTGGGCGAAGGCTGCGGCACTTGCGCGCGGAGCGGCGCGAGCGGCGTCGAGGTGATGAGGAGGCTGACGGCGAGGAGGCGAGGGACAAGTATTTTCATCGGAAGTTCCTGTTTTAAAATAAGGGACGACGGTCAGGGATTCGGCTGAGCTGGCGACCCCCGGCTTCAGTCTCCCGGCTGGATTTCACACGGCTGATGTGCGATGCTTCGACCGACCACGAACCACGAACCGAACGGAGAAATTATGGCAGAGCCTGCAAAAAACGGCGACCTCGTGCGCGTCCACTACACGGGGCGACTCGCGGACGGGAAAGTCTTCGACAGCTCAAAGGACGGCGGCGACCCGCTGGAATTCACCGTCGGCAAGGGCGAAGTCATTCCCGGCTTCGAGGAGGGCGTGCGCGGCATGATCGTCGGCGAGTCGAAGACCATCGAGATCGAGGCGGACGACGCCTACGGCCCGCACCGCGACGGCCTCGTCGCCACCATCGAGCGCGAGCGCGCCAAGTTCCCCTTCGAGCCGCAGGTCGGCATGAACCTCCTGATGCCGCTCCCCGAAGGCCAGCAACTCGAAGTCGTCGTCACCGAAGTCACAGACACCCACGTCACCGTGGACGGCAACCACCCGCTCGCCGGAAAGAAACTCATCTTCGACCTCGAACTCGTCAGCACCGAGCCGCAGCCGTCGAATGATGAATGAAGACCGGTTTCAGATTTGAAATTTCAAATCCGGGATTCGAGATTTCAAACAGCGACTCCTTCATCACTCGTCATTCCGCACTCGTCATTTCTTCCTCACCGCTTCTTTTTCTTCTTCGGCTTGAGCGCCGGGCGTTTGGACTCGCGCCGGACTTCGGCGGGCGGCTCTGCTTCGTCGTCTTCGGGGGCGACGCCGAAGTAGCTCATCCACTCGCCCAGTTCGGAGGCGGCGACGCCGGAACGCTCGTCCGGTTCAGAGCGCGCGTTTGATTCGCTCGCCTCTTCGTCGAGGCGGCGGCGGAACTCGCCGGAGCGGACGACGCGCGCGCCGCACTGGCGGACGTACTCGGCCAGCGCGCGGTCGGAGGTCACGACTTTGAGCGTCCGCCGCTCGCGCGAGGCTTCGACCAGCCGCTTGATGCGCTCGTCGGCGTTCGACCCGCGCTCGGCGTAGAAGACGCGCACGCCCTTGAAGCTCGAACCGTCGGGGAAGTGCTCCTCCGGCGCGCCGTCGAAGACCACCTCGACGCTCACGCCCGCCGCGCGCGCGAGCCGCGCCAGTTCCGAGAGCAGGCGACGGCGCGCGCCCGCCTTGTCGCGGTGCCACCCGACGCGCTGCCCCATCACGTTGTTGCCGTCCACGAGGTAAGACACGCCCGCGACTTCTCCGAGTTCAACTCTCCGGACGACGACGGCCCGGAACCCTGACGATTACTCCAACCTGAAATCGTAGGTCAGCACGCCCTGCACTTTGACGGGCCGCCCCGAAAGCAGCGTCGGTGAAAATCGCGCCCGCCGCGCCGCCGCTTCAGCCGCCGCGCGCAGAAGCGGATGACCGCTCACCGCGCGCGCCGAAGTCACCACGCCCTTCTCGTCCACCTCGACCGAGACGACCACCGTCCCGGAAGCCTTCGCCGCTTTCGCCATCGGCGGATAAGGCGGCGCGGGCTTGCTGACGGCCTTGCCGTTCAAGACTCCCGCGCTCAACGCCTTGCCGCCCGTCGTCGCCGAAGCGTCTTCGTCCGCTTGCGCGGCCCCGGCGTCGTCCACGACGACGGCTTCCTCCGCGTTCGCCTGTTCGCCCTCCTCGGAACCGCCGACGACGCTCACCGACTCGCCGTCTTTAATCTGGACGAAGGCCCGCGTGATGTTCCAGACGCCCGCCGCGCGCGTCATCGTGACGAAGTAACGACCGCTTGCCTTCGTCCCCTCGACCGACACTGTGTAGGTGGCGAAGCCGGAGCCGTCCGCCTCCACCTTGTAAGACCCGACCGGGAAACCCGTGTTCGTAATCTCGCCCATCTTCTCGGCGACCGCGCGGCTTCGCCGCAACTCCGACTCGGCCAGTTGATACGCCTCGGAAGACTTGAGCGTGCTTTCCAACTGCTTGTAACCGTAGTAGACCGCGAGCCCCGCGCCCGCGCCGAGGAGGATGAGCGAGACCAACACGATGAGCAGAATCTTCCCCGCCCGCGACTTGCGGCGCGGCGGCGAGTTGCGGCGCGGCGGCGACTGTCCATACGGCCCCAATTCCCAAGAGGTCTGCATCTGCTCGCCCGGCGGCACGTAAGCCTGCGGCGCGGTCGGCGGCGGCTGCGCCACGGGGCTCCCGCACTTCGGGCAGAACCTCACGCCGGGCGGCAGCGCGCCGCCGCAATTCAAGCAGTTCATTTTCAAAACCTCCGCGCAAAAAAACTTCGAGCGACTTGGCCGCCCCCGCCCGCCCCGCGCGTGCGGGGCGTTCGACTTCGAGACTCCTGAGAGTCGAAAAGCCCGGAAACCCTCGGCGCACGGTGATTAGTATCACAAATCAGTCGGCGGCGGGGTATTAACATTGACGAGTCCGAGACCCTTTTTAAGCGCCCGTCGGCGGCGCGCGACGCGGACGAGAAACCGGACGGATGTCCATCTCGCCGGATGGACGAAATGCGTTATTGACGGATGATGTGCTTCTCAATAATATATGGCTATGTCATATATAGGCTCACACATTCTCGACCGGGAGTTAAAGAAGGGCAGCGCCGAGCTGTTGATCCTTTCGCTGGTCGAAGACCAGCCCCGCCACGGCTACGACATCGGCAGCCTCATCGAGCAGCGCTCGCGCGGCGTGCTGCGCTTTAACGTCGCCTCGCTCTATCCGCTGCTCTACCGTCTTGAGAAGCGCGGCTGGATTCAGGGCCGCTGGGTGGAGAAGGCGGGCCAGCGTCGTCGTCGTTATTACCGTCTGACGCCGGAGGGCAAGAAGGTCTTGGCGGCGCAGCGGAGCGGGTGGCTGGAATTCGTCGAGGCCATCAACCGCATTATAGGAATCGAACATGCCTGACTGGAAAGAAGTCATCAGGAGGCGTCTGGCGAAGTCGGGGCTGCCGCCGCCGCGCGAGGCCGAGATCGTCGAGGAGTTGGCCCAGCACCTCGAAGACCGCTACGAGCAATCCCTGCGCGGCGGCGCGACGCCGGAGGAAGCGCGTCAGGCGGCGCTGCACGAATTAACCGAGAGCGATTTGCTGGCTCAGGAACTGCGACGGGTCGAGCGCCCCGGCGGGCGCGAGCCTCTGACGCCGGGCGCGGGAAAGGGAATGAACATGTTCGATGGTCTCTGGCAGGACTTGCGTTACGGCACGCGGATGCTTCTGAAGAATCCCGGCTTCACCATCGTCGCCGTCATCGCTTTGGCCCTCGGCATCGGCGCGAACAGCGCCATCTTCAGCGTCGTCAACACGGTGCTCTTGCGCCCGCTGCCTTACACAGACCCCGAACGGCTCGTGATGGTCTGGGAGGACAGAACCGCGAAGGGCTATCCGCGCGACACGCCCGCCCCGGCCAACTACGTTGACTGGCGCGACCAGAATCAGGTCTTTGAAGGCATGGCGGCGATTGCCACGCACAGCCTCAACCTGACGGGCGCGGGCGAGCCGGAGAGGCTTGAAGGCAAGCGCGTCTCGGCCAACTTCTTCAACATCCTCGGCGTCGAGCCGCTTCTGGGCCGGGGGTTTCTGCCCGAAGAAGACGAGCCCGGCGCGGCCCGCGTGGTCGTCTTGAGTCACGGCCTCTGGCAGCGACGCTTCGGCTCCGACAAGGCGATACTCGGCAAGTCGCTCACCTTGAACGGCGTCGGCCACGAGGTCGTCGGCGTCATGCCGCCCGACTTCCAGTTCCCCACGCGCGAGGACGAGTTGTGGGTTCCCATCGCCTTTACTCCGCAGCAGGCCGCTGCGCGCCAGAGCCATTACTTGCAGGTCATCGCGCGCACGAAGCCCGGCGTCACGATTGAGCAGGCGCAGGCGGAGATGAGCACCATCGGCGCGCGTCTCCAACAGCAGTATCCGGAGAATACAGACCTCGGCGTCGCGGTCGTCCCGCTCCACGAACAGTTCGTGGGCGACATCAAACCGGCCCTCCTCATCCTTCTGGGCGCGGTCGGGTTCGTCCTTCTGGTCGCGTGCGCGAACGTCGCCAACCTCCTGCTCGCGCGCGCGGCGGCGCGGCAGAAAGAGATCGCTCTGCGCGTCGCGCTCGGCGCGAGCCGTGGCCGTCTCGTCCGGCAGTTTTTGACCGAGAGCCTTCTGCTGGCCGCGCTCGGCGGCGTGGTCGGGCTGCTTCTGTCGCTGTGGGGGGTGAATCTTCTGAAGGCTTTCATCCCGGAGAACATCTCGCAGGCCCGACACATCGCAATTGACAGGTGGGTGCTCGGCTTCACCGCTCTAGTCTCTCTTTTGACGGGGCTCATCTTCGGTCTGGCCCCGGCGACGCAGGCGTCGAACTTCAACCTCAACGAGACGCTGAAGGAGGGAGGCCGCGACTCGGCTTCGGGGCGGCGCGGCAACCGTATCCGCAGCGTGCTGGTCGTCGTGGAGGTCGCCGTCTCGCTCGTCCTCTTAATCGGCGCGGGGCTTCTGATTAACAGCTTCCTGCGGCTGCGCGGCGTTGACCCCGGCTTCCGCACGGACAACCTCCTGACGATGCGCGTCATGCTGCCGGAGACGAAGTACACGGATCAGGCGCGGCGCTCGGCCTTCTACGCGGAGCTGGTGCGGCGCGTCGAGGCTTTGCCGGGCGTCAACTCGGCGGCGGTCGCGAACTGGATACCTTTAGTCAAACAGGGCGACTCGTCCGGCATCGCCATCGAGGGGCAACCCGCGCCCGCGCCCGGCCAGAATCCGAGCGTGGTGACGCGCGTCGTCAGCCCACACTACTTTCAGACGATGGGCATCGAGCTTTTGCGTGGCCGTCAACTCACGGAGCAGGACAGGGCGGACGCGCCGCGCGTGATCGTCATCAGCGAAACGATGGCGCGCAAGTTCTGGCCCGGCGAAGAGCCTCTGGGCAAGCGCGTCACGATGGGCGGCCCGGCAGGCGCGCCCGTCCCGTGGCTTGAAGTCGTCGGCGTGGTGAAGGACGTGCGGCAGTTCGAGTTGACCGCCGAGCCGAAGCCGCAGATGTACGTGCCCTTCGAGCAGCCCGTCTTCTTCCGTCCGAGCCACCTCATCGTGAAGACCGAGGTCGAGCCGGGCGGCCTCGCGTCGGCGGTGCGTAAGACCGTGTGGGAGATTGATAAAGACCAGCCCGTCTCGAACATCAGCACGATGGAAGAGGTGCTCTCCGAATCAATCTCGCGGCAGCGCTTCAGCATGCTCCTGCTCGGCATCTTCGCGGCGGTGGCTCTGGTGCTGGCGGCGGTCGGCATCTACGGCGTGATGAGCTATTCGGTCGCGCAGAGGACGCACGAGATCGGCATCCGCATGGCCTTGGGCGCGCAACGGAGCGACGTGCTGAAGCTCGCGGTCGGGCAGGGTTTAAAGCTCGTCCTCGTCGGCGTCGCGCTCGGCTTGGCGGCGGCCTTCGTCCTGACGCGCGTGATGTCGAGCCTGCTCTTCGGCGTGAGCGCCACCGACCCGGCGACCTTAGCCGTCATCTCTCTGGTGCTCATCGGCGTGGCGTTCTTCGCCAGTTACATCCCCGCGCGACGCGCCACGAAGGTTGATCCGATGGTCGCACTGCGGTATGAATAAGTCGCTCACGGCCACGGCGGCTCGCCGCCGAGAGGACGGGTGGCGACTTCGATGACGGATTCTCCCGAAGACAGACTGAGCAACATGCTCGCGCGGGTGCGCCAATTCCTCCGCGACGAGGTCTATCCGCTCGAAGCGGAATTCCTGCGCCGACCTTTCCGCGAACTCGTGCCCGCGCTCGAAGAGAAGCGGCAGAGGGTGAAGGCTCTCGGCCTCTGGTCGCCGCACCTGCCGCAGGAGTACGGCGGGCCGGGACTCAAGCTCTCCGAGTTCGCGCTCGTCAGCGAGGAGTTGGGGCGCACGCCCGTCGGTCACTACCTCTTCAACTGTCAGGCTCCGGACATCGGGAACATGGAAGTCCTGTCGGCCCACGCTGACGAAGAGCAGAAGGAGACGTACCTCTGGCCGCTCATCCGTGGTGAGGTGCGGAGTTGCTTCTCCATGACCGAGCCCGAACACCCCGGCTCGAACCCCACTTGGATGAGCACCACGGCGTCGAAGGAGGGCGACGATTACGTCATCAATGGTCACAAGTGGTTCACCTCTTCGGCGGAGGGCGCGGCCTTCGCCATCGTGATGGCGGTGACGAACCCCGAAGCGTCGAGCCCTCACAAGCGGGCGAGCCAGATTATCGTCCCGACCGCCACGGAGGGCTTCCGCCTCGTCCGCAACGTCAACGTCATGGGCGACGAGGGGAGCGACTACGCGAGCCACGCCGAGATTCTTTACGAGAACTGCCGCGTCCCGCGAAGCAACCTCTTGGGGCGCGAGGGCGAAGGCTTCCTCATCGCGCAGGAGCGTCTGGGGCCGGGCCGCATTCATCACTGCATGCGCTGGATCGGCATCTGCGAGCGGGCCTTCGATTTGATGTGCGACTACGCCGCGCGCCGGGAGCTTTCGCCCGGCGTCCTTCTCGGCAGCCGCCAGAGCGTGCAGGAGTGGATTGCCGAGAGCCGCGCCGAGATTAGCGCGGCGCGGCTGCTCGTGCTGCACACCGCCGGGCGGATTGACGCGGAGGGCGCGGCGGCGGCGCGCGAGGACATCTCGCTCATCAAATTCTTCGTGGCGGGCATCCTGCAAAAAGTCTTAGACCGCGCGATTCAAGTCCACGGCGCGCGCGGGCTGACCGATGCCACGCTTCTCTCTTACTGGTACAGGCACGAGCGCGCGGCGCGCATCTACGACGGGCCGGACGAGGTACACAAGACGGTCGTCGCCCGCAGCGTGCTCCGCAAGTACGGCGTCGAGGTGTCGTCTTAAACCTATGGCCTCGGAGACCGACGCGCGCGAAGATTTGATAGACAGTTCGCGGGCCGTCCGCGAGGGCGAAGGGCTCGACGGCGCGCGGCTCCTCGCGTACCTGCGCGCGCGGTTGCCCGGACTCGAAGGGCCGCTCGTGGTCGAGCAGTTCCCTTCGGGCTTCTCGAATCTCACCTACCTCGTGCGCGCCGGTGGAAGCGAGTTCGTGCTGCGCCGCCCGCCCGTCGGGGCGAAGATCAAGACGGCTCACGACATGTCGCGCGAGTTCAGAATCCTCTCTCACCTCCGCCCGGTCTTCCCGAAAGTCCCGCGCCCCGTCCTCTTCTGCGAAGACGAAACGGTCGTCGGCGCGCCTTTCTATTTGATGGAGCGCGTTCGCGGAATCATCCTCCGCGCGCGACCGCCGGAAGGCTTGAGCCTCACGCCCGAAGTGATGCGGCGACTCTCGGAAGCGTTCGTCGAGAACCTCGTCGAGATTCACGGGGTTGATTACGAGGCGGCGGGGCTCGGAGAGTTGGGCCGTCCCGAAGGCTACGTCCGCAGGCAGGTCGAGGGCTGGACGAAGAGATACTTCAACGCGCGCACCGACGACGTGCCTGCGATTGAAAGTCTCGCCTCTTGGCTCGACGAACACGCGCCGCCGGATTCCGCACGCGGCGCGCTGATTCACAACGACTACAAGTACGACAACGTCGTGCTCGCGCCCGGCGACCTCTCAAACATCCTCGCCGTGCTCGACTGGGAGATGGCGACCGTCGGCGACCCGTTGATGGACTTCGGGACGACGCTCGGCTACTGGGTGGACGCCGACGACCCCGAAGAATGGCGGCGCTTCGGCTTCGGCCTGACAACTCTCGAAGGCAGTTTCAGCCGCCGCGAAGTGGTCGAGTTTTACGAGCGCCGCAGCGGGCGCGCTCTCCCCAACCCGGTCTTTTATTACGCCTACGGGCTTCTTAAAATCGCCGTCATCGTGCAGCAGATTTATTTCCGCTACCGGCAGGGCTTGACGAAGGACGCGCGTTTCGCCGGGCTCGGCCAACTCGTCAAGGCGTGCGGCGACTTGGCCCGCCGCGCCGTCGAGCGCGGGCGGATTGACCGCCTCGGTTAGCCTTCCTCAACTAAACGCGTCATCAATCCCGTCTCTCAATCCGACGCTCGCACCGTCCCGTCCGCCTCCACGCGGAAGCGCAGAGGGTTGCCCGTCGCTTGCAGCGTGACGTGCGTACCGTCGCCGACCCGGTGGACGGCGTAGATGCGCGCCTCGTGCTCTCCGGCGGCGAGCACCGGGACTTTGAAGTCGTAGCCGCAGCGCGCGTCCTTCGTCCAACCGGCCTCCGCCACGTCGGGGCGCGGGAGGTCGGCTAAGCCGTGCGCCGCGAAGCGGTCGTCAATGTAGAGCTGCACCTCGACCGGCCTCGAAGCCCCGGCCCTGTCAACCACCCAACCGGAAATCGTCCGCGCCGCCGTCACCTCGCCCCACCCGCTGAAGCGTGTCGGGAAGAAGACGTGATGCCAATAGACCGCCGCCGCGCCGAGCAGAAGCGTCGCGGCAATCGGTATCCCGATAAGCAGATGCGTCTTGAGTTGTCGAGCCATGCGCCGTTACGTCTCCTGCTCTCGGAACAGCAGACGAAGAAGAAGTTATCTTACCTCCTTCCTTATAGCACGACCGCCGCTTCAGATGACGGTCTGCCCGTAGTCGCAGTATTCGACAATGGGGCATTGTTCGCACAGAGGGTCGCGGGGGCGGCAGAGCGCGCGACCGTGGCGGATAAGGTTGACGTGGAAGGAGTAGAATTTTCCTTCGGGCACGAGGCGGGTCAGAAGCTCGTGAGCGCGGGCGTCCGAGCACTTCTGCGGGACGAGGCCGACGCGCCGGAGGATGCGAAAGATGTGCGTGTCGAGCGGGAACACGTCTTTGTGGCAGGCGAAGAGGAGCGTGCAGGCGACGGTCTTCGGGCCGATGCCTCGGAACTGTGAAAGATAGCGGACGGCCTCCGCGGTCGGCAGGTCGTGGAGGAACGAGAGGTCGAGCGTGCCTCGCTCGTCTTTAATCTGGCGGAGCACTTCGCGGATGACGGCGGCCTTCTGGTTGGCGAGGCCGCCGGAGCGGATGGTGTCGGCGAGCGTGGACTGGCGCGCGCGGAGCACGGCATCCCAAGTGGGAAAGCGTTTCTTGAGAGCGGCGAAGGTGCGTTCGCTGTTGGTGTCGCTCGTCGCCTGCGAGAGGATGACGCCGACGAGCATGTCGAGCGGGTCGGCGCGCGGCCCCCTCCGGTTGACGGGGACGCCGTAGGTGCGCTCAAGGTTCTGGATGATGTAGCGGAGCGGCTTCTCGTCCGCGAGGTCTGCGGGCGACTCTTCGGCGGAGACGGGCTCCGTGCCCGCCTCTTCCGGCCTCAAGCCTTCCGCCGCTTCTGCTTCAGCCCGCCTGTTCTTTCGACGCGGCGATGACGCGCTCATAAAAATCTATGTACTGTGGGATGACGAGGTCTGTGCTGTAACGGCTCACGGCGGACTGGCGCGCGAGCCGCCCCATCTCGCGCCGCTCGTCTTCGTGCGAGAGGAGGTGCGCGGAGTCGGCGCTCATCTTCTCGATGTCGCCGACCTCGCTGAGGCAGCCCGTGCGCCCGTCGTCTATGACTTCGGGGATGCCGCCGACGCGCGAGGCGACGACGGGGACTTCGCACGCCTGCGCTTCAAGCGCGGCGAGCCCGAAAGACTCCTGCTCCGAAGGCAGGAGCAGCACGTCGGCCACCGAAAGGTAATCGGCGATGCGCGGCTGCTTGCCGACGAAGGTGCAGTGCGCGTCCACGCCGAGGCAACGCGCGCGGTGCTCGGCGCTGCTGCGCTCGCTCCCGTCGCCGACCATCACGAGCCGCGCGTTCGCCCCCGACTTGCGCACGCGCGCGAGAATCTCCACACAGTCCACGGGCCGCTTGACGGGCCGGAAGTTCGAGACGTGGACGAGCAAGGGCTCGCCGTTCGGCGAGAGTTCCGCGCGCAACTCGGCCTTCGGGCGGCGGCTGTAGTCCGAGGCGCAGATGAAGTTCGGGATGACGGCGATGTGGTCGAACTGAAACGCCTCGGCGGTCGCCTGCTTCAGATAGTTCGAGACCGCCGTCACGCCGTCCGACTGCGCGATGCCGTAGCGCGTAATCGGGAGGTAAGAACGATCCGCGCCGACGAGCGTGATGTCCGTGCCGTGCAGCGTCGTGATGACGGGCAGGGTGCGATGCGGCTTTAAGGATTCGCGCGCGAGGATGGCGCTGATCGAGTGCGGGATGGCGTAGTGGACGTGCAAGAGGTCGAGGTTCTCGGCTTCGGCCACGTCGGCCATCTTCGTCGCTAGCGCGAGCGTGTACGGCTGGTGCTCGAAGAGCGGGTAGGACATCATCTCGACTTCGTGGAAGCGCACGCGCTCGCTGAGCTGCGTCAGTCGCGTCGGCAGCGCCGAGGAGATGAAGTGTACCGTGTGCCCGCGCTCCGCCAGCTCCTTGCCCAGCTCGGAGCCGACGATGCCGCTGCCGCCGTAAGTCGGATAGACCGTGATGCCGATGTTCATAACAAAGAGAGAGAGGCTGGAGACTTGAGGCTAGAGGCTTGTTTGAAAACTCTCTTTCA
>DASTQX010000535.1:0-1580 GCA_035761505.1 Pyrinomonadaceae bacterium | reverse complement strand
ATGCCACGACGCCGATCGCGTGGAGTCGGTTGAGGGTCGCCGTCAGCCGTTCCTGGGCGGCCGCCCGAGCTTCGTCCTCGTCCCAGGTGAGCCGCCCGCCCGCGGCGGGTGTCGCCGGCACGACCAGGTAGAACGCCGCGGTCGGCTCATTCGCGATCCGTTCGCGGATGGCTTCGGCCAGCTCTGGGCTGTCGAGCGTCTGGTTCCCGACGACCAGGTAGGAGCGCATGGGGCACCTCCTTTGAGGATGCGGTCCTCCCTAAACCGTACGCCCGAAACGCAACCTCGGATCGCTAGTTACTCGGCGGCGCGGCGGGGCTTTTAGAGTTGCCCGCCGACCGCCTGCGGCCTGCAATCAAGAGCTACGGCGGCGCGCGTCTCCCGTGGAAGTTGGGGCGCGAAGTCTCCGACGCGTTGCGCGAGCTTGGGCGGCGCGAAGGCGCGACGCTCTTCATGACGCTCTTGGCGGGCTTCAAGGCTTTGCTGTGGCGTTACACGGGTCAGGAGGATTTGGTCGTCGGCTCTCCGGTCGCCAACCGCTCCCGGAGCGAGGTTGAAGGGCTCGTCGGCTTCTTCGTCAACACGCTGGCGCTGCGCACGCGGCTCGAAGCCTCACAAGATTTCGTCGAGTTGGTCAAGGAAGTGCGGCGGGTGTGTCTGGGTGCTTACGCGCATCAGGACGTGCCGTTCGAGAAGCTGGTGGAAGAGTTGCAGCCCGAACGGAATCTCAGTCACACACCGCTCTTCCAAGTCATGCTCTCGGTCGAGAACGCGCCGGGCGCGGAATTTCGTCTCGCGGGCGTGCGCGCCGTGCCGCTCGAACAGGAGACGGGGACGGCGAAATTCGACCTGCTTCTAAGTCTCTCGGAACATGAAGGCGCGTTGGTCGGCGCGTGGGAGTACAGCACGGATTTGTTCGACGCGGCGACGGTCGAGCGCATGGCCGGACAGTTCGCCGTCTTGCTCGAAGCGGCGGCCACCGAGCCCCCGCGCCGACTCTGCGACCTGCCCTTGTTGTCGGAACGCGAGCGCCGACAACTGCTCTTTGAATGGAACGAGACGGCGACGGAGTACCCTCGGAGCGCGACCGTCCAACAACTCTTCGAGGAGCAGGCCGCGCGCACGCCCGGCGCGGTGGCCGTCGTCTGCGGCGAACAGTCTTTGAGCTATGGCGAACTCGACGCGCGGGCCAACCGTCTGGCTCATTACTTGAGGCGGTTGGGGGTCGGGCCGGAACAGCCGGTCGGAATCTGCATCGAGCGTTCGACGGAAATGATCGTGGCCCTTCTCGGCATCCTGAAGGCGGGCGGCGCGTATGTGGCGCTCGATCCCGATTATCCGGCGGAGAGGCTTTCGTTGATGCTGAAAGAGACGGGCGCGGGCATCGTGCTGACGCAGGAGCGGCTGTCGGTGCATCTCCCCGAAGGCGCGGCGCGCTTGGTCTGTCTCGATAGCGAAGTGGAAGAGATCGCGCGCGAGAGTTGCTCTCATCTGCGCGTGCGCGGCGACGCGGAGCAGTTGGCTTACGTCTCTTACACGTCGGGCTCGACGGGGAGGCCGAAGGGCGTCTGCGTCCCGCA
>DASTQX010000534.1:0-5377 GCA_035761505.1 Pyrinomonadaceae bacterium | reverse complement strand
CGTTCGGCCTGCGCTTCCCTTTGACCCTCCGCCCCCTTTCCCCTTTGACTCCTTCTCTTCCCTCAGACGCCGAAGCGGATTAGCTCACGCTCGATGACGTTGAGCGAGGCGAAGTCGGTCTTGCCGGCGGCGCGCGTGTCGGCGAGCCAGCGACGCAGTTGTCGCGCCTCGTCGAGCGTCTGGATGCGGCACGCGCCCGTCAGCGCGAGCGTCACCAAAGAGTCCGGCGCGCCGTGCGTCACCAGCGCCGCCTGAAGCGCCGCCTGCTCGCGTAAGTCGAGAACCAGTAGCAGACTGATTTCCATATTCACTCAAGCTCAAGGTTCAAGCTTCAAGGTTCAAAGTTAAGAACGATATTTCAACTTTGAACCTCGGACTTTGAACCTTGAGCTACTCTCTGGCCGAGCGGAAGCAGGCCGTGCCCGAAGTGCAGAAGTGAAACGTCTCGTCCTCAAACTCCGCCGTCTCCATCTGGATCGTGAGGTGGTCAACGCCGAACTGTTCGAGGAGGCGCGCGCGCAACTCCTTCAGGAGTTCCGGCTGCGAGACCGCCCCGGCGTGGATGACGTGCGCGCTCAAAGCCTCCCGGCCCGAAGTGATGGCCCAGACGTGGAGGTCGTGCACGTCCTCGACGCCTGAAGTCGCGCGGATGGCGTCCTCGACCGCCGCGAGGTTGATGTGCGCGGGCGTGCCTTCTAAGAGCACGTTCGTCGCCTCGCGGATCAACTTCCAGGAACTCCAGATGATGAGCAGGCAGATGAGCGCGCTCACCAGAGGGTCTGCGGCGTGCCAGCCGTAGATGCTGACGAGCACGCCCGCCACAATCGCGCCGACCGAACCGGCGGCGTCGCCCAAGACGTGCAGCCAAGCGCCGTGGACGTTCAAGTCCTTCTCGTGGTCGCCGTGCAGCATCCACGCGCACGCGAGGTTGACGACCAGACCTCCGGCGGCGACCGCCGTCATCAAACCGCCGCGCTCGATTGCCGGCGGCGTGAGCCAGCGCTCATACGATTCGTAAAGGATGAAGAGCGAGACGACGACGAGCGCCACACCGTTGCCGAAGGCCGCTAAGATTTCCAGACGGTAGTAGCCGTAAGTCTTGCTCGGCGTCGCGGGCCGCGAGGCGAACCAAGCGGCCATCAGCGCGAGCGACAGCGCCGCCGCGTCCGTCAGCATGTGACCGGCGTCGGCCAGCAGCGCCAAGCTCCCCGTCAACCAACCGCCCAGAGCCTCGGCCACCATGTAGGCGGCGGTCAGCACCAGCACCACGAGCAGACGCCTCTGACCGCGCGAAGAGAGCCCGCCGCCGCCTTCGTCGTGGTGGTGGTGATGATGATGGTGCGACGCGCCCGCGCCGTGCCGTTGTTTCTCGTGTCCGTTTGCTGAAGCCATCTCGTCCGGTCGAACGGCTGAAACCTCCGCGCCCCTGCTGTCTTCCGTCGTCCGAAAAATACCGGACGACGCCGACCCCCGCGCGGAGCGTGTAAGATTATCAGATTGCCGCGGAGCGTGTCAGCGATGAAAAGGCAAAAGGGCAAAAGGCAAAAGTGAAGAGCCGCGTGCTCCTTACTTTTGCCTTTTGCCTTTTGACGTTGCCTTCTTCGTTAAATCACAGCTCCGGCACGTTGAGGGCTTTGTTGAAGTTGCGGTACAGCTCGTTGAGGTCGCGGAGGTTGCGTTCGAGCGCGCGCGGCAACTCTCTCACCTCGGCGGTGTTGACGACGAGGTTGGCGTTGAGGAGGAAGGCGGCGTGCGCGTCGCCGGTGCGCGCCGTGGTCGAGAGCTGGACGAAGACGAGGCGGCGGCGTTCGGGCATCCGCAGCGAGTTGAGTTCGCGCCCGATGGCGATAGCGCCCTGCTCGCGCGTGTCGAACTCGGCATCAAGGACGAGCACGTCCGGCACGTCCTCGCGCATCCGCTCGACGGCCTGCGCCGCGTCCGCCGCGACATAGACATCGAAATTATTTTCGGCCAGCGAGCGCGCCGCGTCGTCCCCCTGCGCCGAGCCGACGCAGAGGAGCGCACGCCTCCGCTCCCAAGGCGCGCGGCGCGCGGCCTGCGCTTCGCCGCCCTCGCCCGCGCCGCGCCGCAGGAGTGAAGAGAGCAGCCGCAACAACTCGCCCTCGGCGGAGGCGGGCGAGCCGTCGGGCGCGTGCGCCGAAGGCTCCTGCGCCTCGCCGCTCATGATGGGCGCGCGCGTCACGCTCATCTCCTGTTGCGCGCGGGTCGAGGTCGGCAGGTCGCCGACCGCCGCCAGCGCGTCCTTCTGGGTCGGCTGCGGCGGCGGCTGCGTGTTGATGATCTGCTCGCACTTCGGGCAGCGCACGCTGAACGGTCGCGTCGGGATTTTCGCGTCATCCAACTGCAAACGCGTCGTACAGTTCGGGCAGGTAACAATCATAACTTTTAGAGACTTGAGACTGGAGGCCGGTAAGTTGTTTTGGCGGAGGTGAGAGGCGGCGGCTGAGACTCCGGGCTTAAACAAGCCTCAAGTCTCAAGCCTCAAGCCTCCGCCTTATTCGATCAGGTCGAGTATGGAAGCGCCCGCGCCGGGGCGCGGCTGCGCGACGCCGGGGAGCGGGGGCCGCCGCGCGCCGAGGGGCCGCGAGGCAACCGTGGGTTTTTCGTTGGCGAGGAAATCGTCCGAGGCCGACATGCCCTTGAGGGCGAGCACGAGGTTGTTCGGGTTGGTGGCGAAGGAGAGGCCGTCTTCGAGCGTGACGGACTCGCGCTCGATCATCTCCTTGATGACCGAGTCGAAGTCCTGCATCCCGTCGTGCTTGCCGTCACGCATCGCGTCGAGCAGCGACTTGCCCTCGGCCTCGCCCTCGCTGATGTACTCGCGCGTGCGCGGCGTGGATTTCAGGATTTCGACCGCCGCGAGCCGTCCGAGCCCGTCGGCGCGCGGGATGAGCCTCTGGGAGACGATGAAGCGGAAGGTCTGCGCGAGCCGCGTGCGAATCACCTGCTCCTCGTTCTTCGGGTAGAGGCCGATGATGCGGTCAATCGTCTTCGAGGCGTCAATCGTGTGCAGGGTCGAGAGGACGAGGTGGCCCGTCTCGGCGGCTTCGAGCGCAATCTCGGTCGTCTCGTAGTCGCGCATCTCGCCGATGAGAATCACCTTCGGCGCTTGCCTCAGCGCCGCGCGCAGGGCCGAGGGGAAGTCCTTCGCGTCCGAGCCGATCTCGCGCTGGTTGATGGTCGAGTTCTTGTGGCTGTGGAGGAACTCGATGGGGTCTTCGATGGTGACGATGTGGTGTTGGAGCTTCTCGTTGATGCAATCAATGATGGCGGCGAGCGTCGAGCTTTTGCCCGCGCCCGTCGGCCCCGTGACGAGCACGACGCCGTTGCGCAGCTCCGTAATCTCGGCGAGTTGCTGCGGCAGGCTCAGAGTCTCCAGCGTCGGGATTTCCGTCGGGATGACGCGCATCACAATCGAGTACGTCCCGCGCTGCTGGAAGATGTTGACGCGAAAGCGCGTCCGCGAGGGCAACGAGTAGCTGAGGTCGGTCGAGCCGGTGTGCGCGAGGCGGTGCGCGGCCTCCGGGTTCCCCGCCATCAAAGTCATCGCCACGATCTCGGTCTGGTACGGCGAGAGCTTCGGGACGCCGAGTTGTTTGACGGGCGTGAGCTTGCCGTTGATCTCCACGAGCGGCGCTTGGCCGACCGAGAAGTTGAGGTCGCTGATTTTGTCAGAGACGGCGAGCATGCGCTCGATGACGGGCGGGAGGTCGAAGTATCTCATGCGAAATTTACCGGCTCCGAAGTTCTGAAGATAAAGACCGGCGGGCGGTTCGTGCGGGCTTGCACCTTGATGGGGCCGCCCGCCGTCTGTGGCTCGCCGGGCGACGCTGATCCGCATTCTCTCGCATCGCGTGGAGGAATGCAAGTTTAAACTTTTAACTCCTTTACTTTTTACGATTTAACCCCGGCAGACGGGTGGCCCGAAATTTTTCTTTTACACGGGGCGCACATTCGTGTTAAATCATGCCGTTCGCGGGGCAGAGTTTGAAGCACGCCGGGGACTTCGGCTTGGAGGGAATGTCCGAAGTCTCGACCGAACGGGAACGCCGTTCAAGGCGCGTGCGTCCGGCCCGCGAAACCTCGCTCGGAGGCGGCTTCGACGCCGCCGCGTTTTTCCTGAAATCAAAGGCATCGTCTTTTGTGGTGCCGGTCTTCACGGAGGTCGGAGGCGCACGGGCGCGCCCGCCGTGTCGCCCGGCCCGTGGTCTTGCCACGTCGCGGCGGCACGACGCCGCGCGGGATGCTACAAGGGGGAGGCAATCAGTTTTACGCTTGAACGAGCCGGAGGGCGGGAGTAGATGTCAAGCAAGTAAAATTCGATAAGGAGACAAACAGTGAAACTCAGCCGACTTCTGAAGACGAGGACTCTCAACGTTCTCATCGGGTGCCTGATGGCGGGCGCGCTGCTGGGCGCGTGCGGCGGCGCGACCACCAACAGCGGTAATACGACCAACGCCACCAACACCGCCACGACCAACGCCTCTAACACCGCCAACACCGCGCCGACCAACACGGCCAACGCCAACACCGCCGCCGTGCCGTCCGCCGACAAGATCGGCGTCGCCGAGTGCGACGAGTACATCGCCAAGTACGAAGCCTGCATCAACAGCAAGGTTCCCGAAAACTTGCGCGCGACGTACAAGGGCGCGTTCGACTCCGCGCGCAAGGCTTGGCGCGACGCGGCGGCGACGCCGCAGGGCAAGGCCGGGCTGGCGACGACCTGCAAGGCCGCGCTCGATAATGCCAAGACGACGCTCGGCTCCTTCGGCTGTACTTGGTAACAAAGCGCAGCGGGTAGCGGACAAAAAAAAGGCGGACGCCTCTCTTCGACCAAAGCGGTTTCGCGTTCGTCATCATTCAGAAATGGCCCGGCGGGGTTTCAAACCTTCCGCCGGGCCTTTTCCGTCTCGGAGAAGAATTCGCGCGTGCGGAACGTGATGGACGAAGGCTCGTCGCCTGAGACGAGCGCGCCGATGACAGCCACCGAGTCGGCTCCGGCTTCGAGGACGGAGAGCGCCTGCTCGCGCGTGATGCCGCCGATGGCGACGAGCGGGACGCGCTCGCCGACCGCCTCGCGCGCGCGCCGCAAGCCTTCGAGGCCGACGATGCGTTCAGGATTCTCCTTCGACGAGGTGGCGAAGATGGGGCCGAAGGCGATGTAAGTGACGGGCATGAGCGCGGCCTCGGCGGCTTGTCTGAGGTCGTGCGTGGAGAAGCCGATGATGGCCTCTTCGCCGAGCAGAGCGCGCGCCGCGTCGGGCCGCAGGTCGTCTTGTCCGAGGTGCACGCCGTCCGCGCCGACGGCGAGCGCGATGTCCACGCGGTCGTTGACGACGAGCCGCGCCCCACGCTC
>DASTQX010000533.1:0-1417 GCA_035761505.1 Pyrinomonadaceae bacterium | reverse complement strand
TCAGTCGTCTGGAAGGGGGCGGGGGTGAGGTCGTCGTCGTCGAGGCGGGTGAGAGTTTCGGGCGTCGGGGCGAGCGGAGTTTTGTCGTCAACCCCGGCCGCGCGGAGGATTACGACGCGCTCTTCGGGGCGCTCCGCGAGGCGGCCCTGCTGCCGCAGACGATCTGGCACCTGTGGGGCGTGACGGGCGACGACGAAGGAAGCGCCGACGAACTCGCGGAGGCCGACCGGCGGCAGACCACGGGCTTCTATAGCCTCCTCTTTCTGGCGCAGGCGCTCGGCAGCCGTGGCATCGGCACGCCGCTTCGCCTCTTCGTCGTGACGAGCGGGATGCAGGGCGTCCACGGCGACGAGTTGCTGCACCCGTCGAAGGCGACCGTGCTCGGCCCCTGCAAGGTCATCCCGCAGGAGTATCCGCACGTCAGTTGTCGGAGCGTGGATGTCATCCTCCCCGCGCCGGGGACGCGGCGCGAGCAGCAGTTGGCGGGTCAACTCCTGACGGAGTTGACGGCGGAAGGCTCGGAGTCTGTCGTGGCTTGGCGGGGGCCGCACCGCTGGCTCCAAACTTTCGAGCCCCTGCGACTGGAAGCGGCGGGCGCGCGGGCGGGGCTGTTGCGCGAAGGCGGCGTCTATCTCATCGTCGGCGGCGTCGGCGGCATCGGCCTGACGCTGGCCGAACACCTCGCGCGGGCGGCGCGGGCGCGGCTGGTGCTGACGGGGCGCTCGGCCCTCCCGGCGCGCGCCGAGTGGGAGCGACGCCTCGCTTCGGCGGACGCGCCCGACGAACTCAAGGCGAAGCTGACGAAGCTTCTCGCGCTCGAAGCGGCGGGGGCCGAAGTCCTCGTCCTGAGCGCCGACGTGACTTCGAGAGAGCAGATGGCGACGGTCTTCGGCGCGGCGCGCGAGCGGTTCGGACGTGTCAACGGCGTGATTCACGCCGCCGGGTTCCCGCCCGGCGGGATGATGCAGGTGAAGACGCCGGAGATGGCCGCCGCCGTCCTCGCCCCGAAGGTGCAAGGCGCGCTCGTCCTCGACGCGCTCTGCGCCGAAGAGCCACCCGACTTCCTCGTCTTCTGCTCCTCGCTCAACTCGATCACCGGAGCCTTCGGCCTCGTCGACCACAGCGCGGCGAACGCCTTCCTCGACGCCCTCGCCGAAGGCAACGCGGCCCGGCGCGAGACGTACACGCTGACGATTAACTGGGGCGCGTGGCAGCAGGTCGGGCAGGCGGCGAACGCGTCGCTGTCAGCCGGGCTGAAAGAACTTCTACAGGCGGGGCACAGTGAGGAGACGGCACACGGCGAGGAGAAGGAAGAGGGCGAAGAGGCGACCGGCGGCGAGATGTCGCACCCGCTCCTCGACCGGCGCGTGGCGGGTGAACCCGGTCAGGAAATCTACGCGACCCGTCTGAGCACCGC
>DASTQX010000532.1:0-14750 GCA_035761505.1 Pyrinomonadaceae bacterium | reverse complement strand
GCACTTCCAGCCGATTGTGGAGTTGAAGTCGGTGCATTACGTGGGCGGGCGGACGCACAACGCGTTTCCGAACAACCCGGTGGACTTTCTGGCGGGCGTGAGGATTTTCCCACGGCGGTGGTTCGGGTTCAGCGCGTGGTACCGGGCGCACCTGAACCAGCAGGGGGAGAGGTTCCTGAACTCGGATCCGAACTTCCCGGCGGGGTTCACGGAATCGACGGACCCGCACGGGTTCGGGGTGCAGTTCTTCATCGGCCACCGCAACGAGCGCACCAAAGATATCATCACCCTCAGCTCGACCCTGACGGCCTCTAACACCAACGTCAAGTTATCTCCTAGAGAATGTCCGGACGGGCCATACGTCGGCGATTGCAAACCCACGGACAGCAAGGTGCGCGTCACGGCGGACGTGAATTACGACATCGCCCCGGAGCACAGGCCGCATGAAAAGAAGCCTCTCGACAAGTCCATGCTGACTTACACGTGGCTGGTCGAGCCGACTTCCCCCGGCGGCCCCGTCCCCACAATCACTCCGGACGGCCCTAACACTCCGGCGGCCACCATAGATTTTGCGGGGGCCGCCCCCGGCGATTACACGGTCTCTGTGTTGATTGATGACGGCTGCGGGATAAGCTGTAGCAGCCCTCCCCTCAAGATACGCGTTGACTACTGCGAGTGCGAATGTCCGCCTGAGTTCGCCGTGCGAATGAGTTGCCCGGAGAAGGTAGAGAAGACTTCAATCGAGGAGAACGTGCCTATCGTCTTCACGGCTGAGGTCAGCGGCGTCCATCCTCCGAGAGCACTCACCTACAACTGGACGGTGACTCAAGGGGAGATAGAGAGCGGTCAGGGCACACCCTCCATCACGGTCAACACAAAGAACGTTGTCGGAAAGGTGAGGGCCGACGTAACGGTCAGAATCCCGGACATCCGGGATTGCTACAAGACCGCTTACTGTGAAACCGAGGTTGAAGTCAAACCTCCCGAGCCCCCGTACTGTCGAGCGTTCGATGCCTACGAGGACATCAGCTTCGACAACGAGAAGGCGCGGCTCGACAACTTCGCGATTCAGCTTCAAGCGGAGCCGGAGGCGATGGGCTACTACGTCACTTACGGCGGGACGGGGCGCTCCGGCAGGGAGGTCAACGCGGCGGCTCGACGCGAGCGCGCGATGAATTACCTCCGCAACGAGCGCGGCCTCGACGACAGGCGCGTCACCTTCCTGGATGGTGGCGCGGGGCCGGAGTGCTTCGCCGTCATCCTCTGGATTTGTCCTTCCGGCGCGCGCGAGCCGACGCCGCCCATGGCCCTGTCTCATCCGCAGGTCTCGGACGCGCTGCGCGGCGTGAGATGCCCGCTCGTGCCGGGGAAGGAATGAGGAGCGTGACCGGGCGGAGGGGATGCGGCGTCGTATCCCCTCCGCCGGGGCGGCCCCGCGCGTCGAGGGCGGCCCTCAGGTTGTCGAAGTGCCGGAACGTACACAGCAACGAGGAGAAGCTTTCGTGAAGAGAAGAAGCATTTTACCCGGTGTGGGCCGCGCGCTTCTGTGTGCCGCCGTGATGGCTTGTCTCTGTCCGGGCGCGTCGGTGCTGGCGCGGGGCGGCGGGAAGGGTCGCGCCCCGGCGGCCTCAGCGTCCGCGCCACGTCGAGCGCCCGCCAGAGAACGGTGCGACGAGAACTCTAAAGGCTACCCGACGGACTTCTCCGGCCTCACCTACGAGGGCCGGCTAACCTACCGGGCGGGAGGGATTGAGAGCCCCGTGACCGCGACTTTAACGGTGACGGGGAATGAGTTCACCCTCACGCCGACCGGAGGCCAGCCACTCACAGGCCGCATCACCGCGCAAACGACCTGCAAGTACACGGGCGTCGCGCTGATGTTCAACGATCCGACACGGAGAGACGACCCGAAAGCTCCCCCCCCGCCCCCTCTCCCCGTGCTCTCACTGCGCGCCTGTAGAACAAGCAAGGGCGTTGACCTGCGAAGCAGGGAGCGGAACGTGTTCGAGTTCATCTCCGAGAGAGTAGTCGAAGGGACGGGGCCGAGCGTGCCGGATGAGTGGGGAAAGTGTAACGGGAAGTGGAGGCTGCAAGGCAATCGGCCTCTCTGATTAAGTGTGCGGGTTATAAAGGTGAAATCCCCGTCCGTTTTAAACGGGCGTGCGGCTGAGCGGCGCGAAGGCTTTAGATTGCGCAAACAATGTTCCGCATTCCTCCCATTGTTTTGCGCTGCTGGGGGTGAGGGAAGACCAATCCCTCACCCCCAATTTTACCTCTCCGACACACTGCACGAACCGGCCCTCCTCAAGTATATTCCCTGCGTGAACAAACGACCGTCGGGCCTTCCTCGACAGCGGCCCGGCTGGGTGCGACCGTCGCCGTCGGGCGTCGGGCGGCTTCCCGTGTGAGTCAAGCTGATGGTTGAAAGCGAGGCGAGAGAGTTGGCACTGGATGCGAAGCGTGAGTTGTTACGCCACGTCGTCGCTACGGTGGCGTATCGAGGCGGCGTGGCCGTCGCGGACGCGCCGGAGGACTTCGCCGCGTTTCGCGTCGCCGAGACGGCGCGCACCGCCGGGGAGATTCTGGCGCACATCGGCGATCTGCTCGAAGGGTCGCTCTATCTGTTGAAGGGCGAGCTGGTCTATCTGGCGTCCTCTCCTCTGCCGTGGGCGGAAGAGGTCACGCGGTTCTTCTCCGCCGTGAAGGGGCTCGATTCGTATCTCGCGTCGGACGCGTCGCTGGCCTGTGCGGTGGAGAAGCTCATCCAAGGCCCGGTTGGGGACGCGCTGACGCACGTCGGACAACTCGTTTTGCTGCGACGCGTGGCCGGGAGGCCGGTTCGCGTCGAGAGCTATTTTGCCGCCGAAATAGTCGCGGGTGAGGTCACGGAAGAGTCCTTCAAAAAGGGCGTTTAAGAGAGAGCGCGCGCCGCCGTTTTTGTCTCGCGCGGGCGGCGAGTGGCACTCCGTCAAGCGTCAAAGAGCCGCCGGTTGAAAGATTTCAACCGGCGGCTCTCTCATCACTCATCGTTCCGCGTTTAGTTCGAGGCGGTGGGCTTGTCGTTGACGGCCTCTTCGACGAGGCGGATAAGCTCTTCGGGCTTCGCCATGCCGAAGGCTTTCTTCCAGAGGCCGGTGGCCTCGTTGCCGATGATGATGACGGTCTTGTGGTCGTCCTTGTTCTGGACGTACTGGCCGAGCTTGTAGAGCGCCCAGTCGACGTTCTCCTTCTTGCCGGTGAGGAACATCCAGCCGGGCTTGGCGTGGAACTTCTGCGCGTACTCCTTGAGGCGCGGCGGCGTGTCGGTCGCCGGGTCAACCGAGATCGAGACGAGCAGCACGTCTTTGCCCAGGCGGTCGCCGAGCGCCGCCTGAATCTTCTCGAAGTTGCGGTTCATCGGCGGGCAGACCGAAGTGCAGGTCGTGAAGAAGGCGTTGACGACGACCGTCCGGCCCTTGAGCACGTCGCTGTAGAACTTCAGCTTCTCGCCGTCCTGATTAATCAGTTCCACGTCCGTGAAGTATTTCGCCGCCGCCGTGGGCTCTTCGACCTTCGGCGGTTGATGCGCGTGCGCGCCGTGCCCGGCGTGCGGGTCGGCGGGCTTGGGCGGCTGCTGCGCGGCGGGAGCGGTTTGCGCATACGCCGCCGACGCCGAGATGCAGAGGCAGACGAGCGCGTTCAAAAACAGTCTCTTCATTTCCTGATTACTCCTTCGAGGATGTCGTCGCCGTCGGGGCGTTGAGTTTGCCGGCGGCGGCGTCGTTGATGAGCTGCACGAGCTGGCTCGGCTTGGCGAGGCCGTAGGCGCGCGTCCACTGGCCCGTCGCGTCGTTGCCGACGAGCACCGTCGGCGAGTGGTCTTCGCGGCGCGCGCTCGAAGCGGCCAGCGCGCGCAGCAGCGCGTCCACTTGCGGCTTGTCGCCCGTGACGAACGTCCAACCGGCCCCGGCCTTGAACTTCTCGCCCCAAGCCTTGAGCCGTTCGGGCGTGTCGGTCACGGGGTCAACGCTGACGGAAATAAAATGCACGTCGCGCCCGGTGCGCTCGCCTAAGTCGCGCTGGACGCGCGCGAAGGTCGCGCCGAGCGGCGGGCAGATGGTCGTGCAGGTGGTGAAGATGAAGTTGATGGCGACCACCTTGCCTTTAACGAGGTCGCTGTAGAAGTTGACCTTGCGCCCGTCCTGATCGAGCAGTTCGAGGTCAGGGATAGCCATCCCCGCCGCGCCGCCCGCCGGATGGTCGCCCGCGTGCGCGTCGTGCGCGCCTTCTTCCGGCTCCACGAGCCGCAAAGTCATCCCGCACTTCGGGCAGTTGCCCGGCGTCTTCGAGACGACCGAGGCGTGCATTGGGCAAGAGTATTCGCCGACGGCGGCGGCTTTCGGCTCGGCGGCCTTCTGAGTCGCGGCCTTGCGCGCCTTCGCGCCCGCACGCTTCTGCGCGTGAGTGTCGTGCGCGCCGCCGCAGAGGGTCAGGAAGAGAGCCGCCACGGCCAGCGCGCCAGAGGTCTGAGAATAGAGAGTCCGACGATTCATGTTCAACTCCTTCGCCGCCCGTGCGGTCTTCACTGCGTCTTCCCCGCGGGCGCGGTGGTGGCGGCGGACGGGGCGGGCGCGGCGGTGGACGCTTCCAACGTCAGGTAAGGCAGTTGCCGGAAGCTCACGCCCTGCGACGCGCTCTCGACGAAGATCATATAAACGCCGTCTTCCGGAGCCTTGATTTCGAGTTCATAGACGCCCTCGCCGACCGGCTTCGCAAAGTCGCGCTTCTGCCAAGTGCCGGGCGTGAGGAAGAAGAGCACGCGCACGTCTTTGAGGTCGGCTTTGGGCTCCTTCGTCGCCGCGTCGGTGAGCTTGAAGCGGAGCTTGTAGGGCTCGCCGACGCGCAACTGCCGACCGGCGTTGAGGTACTCGACGCGGAGCGCCGCGCGCCGCTCGGTCTTGACCGCCGGGTTCGGCTTGGCCTCGGCCTCGAAGCAATGGACGATGCGCGGCGAGTCGAGGAGGAAGGAGACATCGTAAGCGCCGCTGCGCGGGAGCTTGACGTTGGTCGTATAGACGCCGCGCGACTCCTCGCGCAGGGAGCGGTCAACGACCTTCACGGCGCGCGGCTCGCGCTTGTAGTTCTGGAAGTTGCCCATCGGCGCGGCCATGCCTTCCGAGTAGTAGTAGATCATCTTGTCGGCGGGGTTTGCCACGAGCATCGTGTTGCCTTCGGGCGAAGGCGCGAAGGCGGCGGCGTAGCCCGCAGCACTCGGCGACGCGCCGGGGGCCAACTGCCCGCCGGGAAACTTGACGATGTCAATCTCTTTGCCGACCGTGCTCAGGCGAATCATCGAGACTTCCTCCGTCCCCGTCGAGCGGACGTAGGCGAAGGCGTCGGTAAAGGCGACCTGATCCGGCCCCTTGCCGACCGGCGCGCTGTGCAGGAGGCGGTTGGTCGAGGCGTCGAAGACGTGGACGACCGACTCCTTCGCGTTCGGCACGAACCCGTAGCGACCGCCGGGCGCGAAGCTCACCGTCTTCGCGCCGGGCTGCAAGGCGATGCGCGTGGCGACCGTGTGGCTCTGGCCGTCCACGACCGCGACGCTGCCCTCGTTCTCGCTGAGGACGTAGAACGCCTTGCCGAGCGGCGAGAAGGCCAGCGCCGACGCCTGCGCGCCCGTCTTCACGTCCTTCAACTTCTTGAGCGTCGGCACGTCAACCACCGAGAGCGTGCCGTCTTCGCGGTTGGTGACGAAGGCGAACTTGTTGTCGCCGCCGAAGGCGATCTCCTTGTGGCCCGTGCCGGTCGAGATGGTGGCGGCGACCTTCAGCGTGGAGACATCAATGACGGTCACTCCGGCCTGCATGCCGATGCCGTCGTTCCCGACCCAGAGATACTTCTCGTCCGGCTGCAAGGCGAGACGCGTCGGCTTCGCGCCCGCGTCGAGGTTGGCGATGACCTTCCAAGTGGTCGTGTCCACGACAGCGACTTGGTTGGACTGCGGCATGCTCACGAAGAGCTTGGTGCGGTCGCCCGTCAAGGCCCAGTCCTCGCCGGGGCTCTTGAGCATGACGAGCGTGAGCAGCTTGCTGCCGCCGAAGCCGAGCAGGGGGTCAATGACGGAGATGTTCGGTTCGGGGTTGAGGGCGAGGATGTAATAGGTGTTGAGGTCAACGTCGGGACGCGCGCGGAGGCTGCCCTGAAGGAACGACTGCACCTTCTCGCGGCAGCGCTGGGTGTCCGCCGCCGCCGCGCCCTCGCGCAGCGTCATCCACGCCGAGGGGCGGACGCCGGAGAGCGGCGTGCGCGTCGCCGTGTCGCTGACGCGGAAGCGCACGGTCGCCTCTTCCGCCGCCATCGGCGCGGAGCCCTTCGCGTCGGCGTTGACGGGCTCGATGGTGAACTCGACCTCGATGCCTTCGCGGACGATCTTCTGCGGGCCGGTCTTGACTTGAGCCGGCGTGGCGGCGGGCGTCGCCGCCGCTTGCGGCTTCGGGCCGCCGATTTCCTGCGCGCCCACGGGGGCGGAGAAGAAGGCGGCGACGAGAGATAAGATGAGGGCGAGATTTAAAAGGCGAAGGGTGGAAAGATTTTGGCTCTTCATGTTCATAAATTTATTCATCGGTTTCTCTTCGGCTGAAGTCTCGTCCCGTTTAAGTCGGGCGCGCGCCTTCTGCTTGGGCGAGCGGCTGGGCCGCCCGCATCCTTAACGCGTGATGGCTTTCAGGTCGCGCATCGTGGCGCAGAAGGAGCGCACGGAGACCTCGGCGTCGTTGGCGTAGTCAATGACGGCCTGCCGCAGTTGCGGCGAGTCGCCGAAGACGAAGACCGTCCTCCCGTTCTGTCGTCTGATGTCCGCGATCTGGAGGTCGCGGCAGCGGAGGAAACTGGCGAGCGACAGGTCTGTGGTCTCGTAAGTGCGTTGGACGTTATCCGAAGAGTTCATCCTGAGTTCATCCCGCCGCGCGGCGGCGGCTTAACTTTCATCCGTGTTTCATCTGTGGGGACACGGGCGGGCGTCCCGTCTGTCCGGTCTGCCCGCGTCGAACGATTGGCCGCTCCCGCCTCGGCCCGCGCCGGATTGCTTTCGCGCCCCGGCGACAAGAGTAACGCGAGAACGGCCAACCACTCAATGCGGCCCCTGCCCAGGGTCAAAGAGCTTCCCCGAAGCTCGCGGCGCGGCGAACCGCGCCGCGAGCTTCGGAGTGCGGCTCAAGGTTTACTGCTCTTCCATGACCGTCGGACAAATCACGTCCGTACAGTACATCCCCTTCGGGCACTCCCCGCACGTGGTCGGAGGCGGCTCGTAGGTGAACTGCGGTCTGACGCGGAAGATGCCCCACATCCCGCCGTCGAACTGGAAGGACGCGAAGGTGCGGTAGAGGTAATCGCCGGGGACGCCGAACGCGCCGCCCGCCCCGTTCTTGAGGAGGAAGTCGAAGTGGCTGCCCGGCCCGATGCCGTACTGCGCACCCTTCCACTCGGAGAGCGGGTTGCTGCCGAGCTGGGTGGAAGAGTTGACATACGGCTCCTCCTCCCAGATGTGTCCGTGAACCATGAACACGTTGTTGCGCGCGTGGCCGCCGGGGTGGACGAGGCGCATGCGCACCTGCTCTCCGACGAAGGCCGTGAAGACGGGCGTCACGGGGTCGCCGCCGACCTGCATGTTCGACAGCGAGTTGGTGAAGTCGACATCGCGCGTCTGCTCAAGCGAAGTCTCAGGCGCGAAGCCCATGCGCTTCCAGAGGGGCTCGGTGCGATAGTTAATCGCCTTCTGCCCGGAGTCTTCGGCGTCCTCGGCCTCGGCCCCGTTCGGCACGGCGACGCCGTTGACCGTCGAGGTGGTCGAGTAGAAGCCGTTGAAGCGCATGTTGATGTCGTTCTGGAAGACCATCACGAACTCGCGGAAGCTCCCGGCGCTGGTCGAAACCGTCGCCTGAGCGCGCGAGGTCGTGTTCTCCGTCCAAGTCGAACCCGCGGGCTCGATGATGAGCGCGCCGACCGCGCCCTTGTTCGAGTGCTTGATCGGGTCGGACGAGCTGAGCCCGGTCGTCCCGAACTCGATGGGCGTGGCAACCAGCGCGTTGGTCGCGGAGGTCGTCACGTCGCCGACGTACCACTGGAACTTCTTGCTCAGGCCCGGCTTGACGGTCTGGAGCGGGTTGAAGCCGACGTTGACGCCGTTGTCGCGCGTCACGTCGAAGAAGACGCCCTGCGCGTGCAGACCGACCTGGCTCGAAGGCTTGACCTGATTGGCGTTGAAGTTGTCAACGATCATCGGCATCGTGTTGAAGCCGTCGAGGTCGGCCTGCGTCGCCGTCGCGGGCAGCCTGTTGGTGAGCGTGATGTCGAGACACTCCCCGGCGCGCGCGCGCAGGATAAGCGGTTCGACCGGCAGGCCCGCCTTCAGTTTCCCGTAGGCGTCGAGGTCTTCCGAGCGGAAGAAGATGATCGCCGTCGGGTCGTGGAGCTGGCCGCCGTTGTTGGTGCGCGCGTTGTAAACGAGCGTCCCGCCGGGGAGGGCCAGTTTGGCCGTCGTCGCCGTGACGTTAATCGGCCTCGACGGCGCGGTCTTCGGGCAGACCCCGTTGAAGTCGCCGATGTTAGTGGAGGCCGTGCCGCCCGTCAGGTTGTTCGGCAGCTTGACGAGGTTGCTCTGCGTCGCGCGGTAGGCGCGCATCAGACCCCACAAGCCGTTCCACTGGTCGTCCACGGCGACGCCGGGTTGATACAAGTAGTCAACCGTGTTGCCCTGAAAGTTCTTCGGCAGCTTCGGCACGATGAACTCGTAGTGCTCCGAAATGCCCATCATCTGGTTGTTACGATAACCGGAGTTCGGGTCGCTCGGCTCGAAGAGCCACTTGATGCCGTGGACGCCGAAGTTGTGGCCCTCCTCGTGCGCGCCGACGAGGATGCGGATTTGCACCTTGTCGTCTTCGTAGGCGCGGAGGAGCGGCGTGAACGGGTCGCCCGGCTGCACGTCGCCAGTCAGCGGCGGGTAGAAGGTCGGCTGCGAGTTGAAGCGCGTATCGGCGCGCGTGACGTTCGAGCGATAGACGTGCGAGAGGTCTCCCGCGTCGCCCGCCGCCTGCGTGTTGGTGCTTGGGTTGCGGACGCGCAACGGAATCGGCTCGTTGCGGTAGTTGACGCTCATCGTGCCCACGTCGGCAGCCGAGACGGCCTCAGGGCAGGGGAGCGGCGCGCCGCCCGGACAGATGTTCGCCGCCTGAACGATGTAGGGGAGGCCCACTTCGTCCTTCGCGGGCGGGTTGACCGGCTTGCCTTCCGCCGTGTAGGCGAGCTGGAAGTCGGAGAACTCCAAGAGGAATTCGCGGTAGCTGTCGGCGGTGTTCGCCGTCAGGATGTCCGCGCGCCAGCTCGTCGGGCCGCCGTCGGCGCGGGCCGCGACACCGGCACCGCCGAAGACGACGCCCGTTTCGGGGTTGCGCCACCTTGAGCCGGTCGGCTCGACGACGAGGCCCGCGTAGAGACCGGCCTGCTGGTGCGTCGAGGGGCCGAAGTGGTCGTGCGTGAAGACGGTGCGCAACGTGCGATCCACGCGCCCGTTGTTGAGAACGTTATCCACGTACCAGCGCTGGACGGTGGTCTGCGCGCCGAGCGTCTTCAGGGTCGGGTGAGCCCTCGCAACCGGGCACGTGAAGGTGCCGTCGCGCGGGTCGCCCGAATCAACGCCGACGCAAGAGTTGAACTTGCGGATGGCGTGGATGCGCTCGATGACTTCCTCAGGGCTGAAGGTGCCGTCTTCGTAGTTGAAGCCGTTGCCCGCGCCGTCCGAAGCGAGCACGTCGAACTTGACGAGGTGGATGTGCTGTCCCATCACGTCGGTCGGGGTGCGTACTTGGAAGTCGTCCTGCACATAGACGCGCGGGACGAGGTTGGTGTGGTGGAAGGTCACACAGTCGTTGGTGTTGGCGCGGATGAACAGGGGCTCAGGCGTGCGCAAGCCCTTGAGCGTCGCCGTCACGTCGTCCCAGAGGACGGAGATGCGCGACTGTGGGAAGTGCCAACCGGCCTTGTTGAGTTTCAGGTCGAGCTGGATGTTCGCGCCCTTGTAGGTGCGCGCGGCCCCGGCGGCTCCGCCGGTGTCGTTGACGCAAGGGTCGGCGAAGGGCGCGCCCTTGACCGCCGGACGACCGTTGGTGACGAAGTTGGCCGTGAGGCCGTTCGGGAGCGTGGTCGAGCCGTCGGAAGTGAAGCTCGGATGGTTGCGGACGGCGTGGAAGGCCATCGCGGCCTGCTCGGCGGCAGTTCCCGCTTCGGGAACGGCGTTGGCCTGAGCGGTGATGAGCGTCTTGTCGAAGTCGAGCCGCGCCTTGTTCAGATCGAACGCCGGGAGCTGCTCCTCGTGGTGCGCGACCTGACCGCCGACGATGACGTGGCGGGGAAGTCCGCCGTCGTCAATGGTGTCGAGCGGCGGGTGCGGCGGGCGGTGACCGGCGACGCCGGGAACGTAGAAGGGGAAGCCCTGAAACGTGGCGTCGGGCATCGGGGCCAACGCGAGGCCGGGGAGCGGGATGAGAGCCGGGATCGGAGTCCCGGCGGCAATCTCGCCGTCCGGCAGCTTGCGCGCGGTGGAGGTCGGGATGCCAGCCGTGGTCAGCGCCGTGCCCGCCTCGAACGAGTCGTGGACGCGCCAGAGTTCCCACATGCCCTGCGCGAAGTGCGGGTAGAAGTGGCAGTGGAAGATCGAGTCGCCCGGCGTCTTGTTACGGTTGCCGGAGCCGCCGTGTGCGATTTCGGTGACGAAGGAGTAGCCGGGCCCAAGGGCTTGGCTGTCAAGGTAAGAAGAGTTGTCGCTGTCGGGAGTGTGCAACCACTGGTGCGCGTGCAAGTGGTGGATGTGGTGCTCCGAAGGCCCGGCGTGGACGACGCGCATCTTAACGTGGTCGTTCAGGTACGAGTGGTGCACGTTCGATGGGTCGTCGGGGAAGAGCACTTTGGTCGCCTTCGCGCCCTTGCGGAGATTGCCCATGGAATCTTTGGCGTTGGCCGGAACGTCCACGAGCTGCGCCGGGTCGCCGATGGCCCACGAGGAGAGGAAGAACTCTTCGTAGAGACAGTCGTTACACTTCGCCATCGGGCCGACGCCGAAGCGGTTGGCTAAAATCTCCGCGCCGATGCCCGCCGTCCCGTAGTTGATGGCGAAGGCGTCGCGGACGCTGTGCAGCGTGTGCGCGAGGACGGGATTTTTCTCCTCGTCGAACTCGTCGAAAGCCTGCACGGCCTTGATCTCGTCGTGGTAGATGACGGTGAACTCGCGGAACGGCTGATCGCGGTCGGGCTCGGTCAGGTTCGCGCGGTAGGTGCCCGCCGGGAAGCGGCCCTTGAGCGGATCGCTGGGGCTCGACCCGGTGATGATGGCGTTCAAGTCCGAGTGGACGATGTTGTTGTCGGCGTCGAGCATCCGCAGGACGGGCGTGCCCGCCGCGCGGTCGTGGCCCGTCGGGTAGACGGCGTCGTAGTTGATGACGGGGTGGTTGCCGCCCGTCTTCATCGGGACGCCCGCCGAGTCCTTCTTGGTGGCGAGCGCGATCTCTTTGGCGGTGACCTGCGAGCGGAACCACTGCGCCCCGCGACGCTCGACGTTGACCGCGCCGAAGAGGCCCATCGCGATTGAGCCGCCGTTGCCCTCGCCGCCCGTCGTCGCGGCGGTCGAGTAGAGGAGGTGGTTGCCCTCACGCTCGGCGTAGTAGGTGTAGGTCGCCGTCCCGCCGGGGCCGACGAGGCTGCTTGGGTTCGTGCCGACGTTCGAGCCGTCGTCCGCGATGCTGTTGACGAGCTGGAGGCCGACGATGTGAATCGAGGCCGTGCGCGTCGCGGGCTGGTTGTCGTCGGCCCGGCTTGGGTCGAGGAGATTCTGGAAAGTAATCTGTAAACAGTCGCCCGCGTTCATGCGGAGCGCGAGCGGGCGCGGGCGCTTGTAAGGCTTCAACTTGACGTTGCCGGCCTTGAGCCCAAGCGTCGCGTCGGCGGCGGTCACGTCGCGGCGGAGCGCGTACATCATGCCCGCCGGGTTGACCGCGCCGAGGCGGTTATAGGTGATGACCTGATCGAACGCGACCACGTCGGCCTTAATCACGCGTTCGCAATACGCGGCGACGGGTACGACCGAGGTCTCTTCGTCCATCGGGGGCATGGTCTCTTCGGGCGTGGCCGTGGCCTCGGCATCGCTGCTGACCGTCTCCGGAGTCGGCTCTAAGGTCGGCTCCGTCGAAGTCGTCTGCGCGCGCGCGCTCCCGACCAACGCCAACGACATGAGAACCACTGCTCCTAAAAATAAGAGGGTTCTGTGCCACTGTCGGTTAGGGTTCATGGGCTTCATTCTCTTCCGTTTCTGGGATGGGGAGGGGTAATCCCTCTGAGAATCATCGGTGAGGTCTCGACAGCGCGCGCTCCGGCTCGATTCATCTTCCCCGTGGCGCTTCAGAGAGCCTTGCGGGGGACGCCGCGCTGTTTGAGACCGTTGACTGAAAATCTTTGTCGGGGCCGGGTCTCTCGTTAACAATCGTCGCCGGGCGCTTCGACTCTCAAACACGGCCCTCGTCAACGCGCGGGCAGGGATCGGGAGAGGCGCGACGGCAGAAAAAATCCTGACGTTCGCCGCACAGTCAGCGACGGCCAGCCGTCTCAAACTGTTTAGTGAAGGTTTCCTGTTGAGGTTAAGTAAGTCCGAGGCTCGTTGATCCGCACGAATCGAAAGACGTGTTGATCGTCAGGTCGCTGCAACATCTTCGCAACTAGGCAAGCCCTGTGCCTTCGTTCCGTAACCGCGCTGCAATCAAACGACAATCCGCTTTCGGCGAAGTTCGCGGGAAGAGGGGTGTTTCACCATGAATCACGCGCCCGCGCCCGTGTTTTACCTTGAGTCAAGGCCGTGGCCTTGCGTGGGAAGGGATGCGGGGCACAATTCGCCGGAGATGCGCGTGCTTTCGCGGAAATCGAGAGGCACCGAGGCGCGTCGCGGCGGCGTCGGGCTGGCCGTGGCCGCGTCGCCGGGGGCGTGTCCCGGTGAAGAACGGCGCGTCCAAACTCCGTTCGGGGGCGCAACGGAAACGCAATGAAGGGCGGGCCTCACGCGTCGCCGCGTTCCGGGCGGGCCGTCGCGGTCGGAAAAAACTTGACACGCACGCGGCAAAAAAATAGCATCCTCATCCAAGCTCAAAGAGTGCTTGTAGTTGCTGGAAGTGAGCCGCGCCCGTTGGGCGCAGGTCGAGTAAATTATCGCCGTGGTTTTGTCGGGCGGGTCATTTGTCTCCTTAGTTCAGTCGCCCCACGTTTCGTAAATTCAGGCCCCCTAGTTTCAAGCTCATCTCTCACACCTTTTTCCGAAGGGCGCATCCGAGCCAGTCGGCTGCCATTCGACCGCAGTGGCGGACTTTCACCTTAAATTTTCGGCGACGTGTCAGGCTCCCGGTGCGCCCTCTCCGGCGGGGCGCGGCGGCCTTCGGGGCTTGAAGAGCGCGGCGCGCGGAGGGGTCGGCGGGGGTTGCGTATGAACTTAATCGAGTACCTTGAGAAGAAGGAGTTCAACAGCTTCAAGGTCGTCCTCTTCTTCGCCGGGCTGACGGTCATCGTGACCGCCGTGGTGATCGTCATCTGGGAGAAGTTGTTACTGGTTCCTTTCAACTCCCTGATGGCGGCCTACTACACGGGCGACTCGGCGAGCCTCTACTACTTCCAGCAGCGCGGCGAGCACTTCATCATCTCGACGACGGTGGACGTGCTGATCGTCACGCTCTTGCTGCGCATCGTGAGCCGCCAGCAGCACCAACTGGCCGCCAGCGAGAAGCGTTACCGCTCCTTATTCGAGCACGCCAGCGACGGCATCGGCGTCGTGACGGCGAGCGACTACCGCTTCGTCGAGGTCAACAACAAGTTCTGCGACATCCTCGGTTGCCAGCCGAAGGAGTTCGTCGGCAAGGACATCCGCGAGCTGCTCCGCGCCGACGGCGACGGGTCGCGCCCCGACCTGCTCCAGGAACTGCTCGGCGGCGAGACTTCCGCCGAGGTCGAGATGACGATTAGGACTCCGGGCGGCGCTTCGGTCTCCGCCGCCGTCTCTTCGAGCAAGCTCAAGACGGACGGCGAACAGCTCGTCATCCTCATCATCCACGACCTCTCGGAGCGCCGCCGGATGCAGGCCGAGAAGGAGGAGATGCAGCGCCAGTTGTTCCAGTCTTCAAAGCTCGCCTCCATCGGCGAGCTGTCGGCGGGCGTGGCGCACGAGATCAACAACCCGCTCAACGGCATCATTAACTTCGCGCAGCTCTTGAAGGACGACGAGGTGGCGCGCACCGACGACCAGAAGTTGATGATTAACGGCATCATTGACGAGGGCGAGCGCATCGCCCGCATCGTCCGCGACCTCCTGACCTTCGCGCGCCTAGACCCGCACGAGCTGACCCACGTCCGCGTCGCCGAGACGATTAACGCCTCCATCTCTCTCTTCGGCCACCAGCTCAAGAAGGACGGCATCGCCGTCGAGATAGATGTGGAGGAGAACCTCCCGCCCGTGATGGCCGACGGCTCGCGGCTCCGGCAGGTGGTGGTCAACATGATCAGCAACGCGCACCACGCGCTGCGCGAGAAGCCGGAGGGGCCGAAGCTTTTCCGCGCGACCGCGCGCGCCGTCGCCGGGCCGGGCGGCGCGCGCGTGCGCCTTGAGTTCTTCGACAACGGCGTCGGCATCCGGCGCGAGGACACGGACAAAGTCTTCGACCCCTTCTTCACCACGCGGCGGGCCAGCG
>DASTQX010000531.1:0-16778 GCA_035761505.1 Pyrinomonadaceae bacterium | reverse complement strand
GAGAGGCTGGGGCTCGAACACCAGAAGGAGATCGGCGAGCTGACGGTCTTCTGCGGGGCGATGGTCGGGGCGAGTCTGGGCTTTCTGTGGTTCAACGCGCCGCCCGCCGAGGTCTTCATGGGCGACGTGGGGAGCCTCGCCATCGGCGGGGCCATCGGCACCATCGGCGTGCTGACGAAACAGGAGTTCATCCTCTTACTCGTCGGCGGCGTCTATGTCGTCGAGGCGCTGTCGGTGATGTTGCAGGTCGCGTCCTTCAAGATGACGGGCCGCCGCATCTTCAAGATGGCCCCGCTCCACCACCACTTCGAGGTCGGCGAGCGCGGCTGGAAGGAGCCGAAAATAGTCTTCCGCTTCCTCATCATCGCGATTCTGTTTGCGCTGCTGAGCCTGACGACTTTGAAGCTGAGGTGACTTGGAAGTAGACGGCAAAAAAGTTCTGGTCATCGGCGCGGGCCGGAGCGGGGTGGCGGCGGCGAGGTTCCTCGCGGCACGGGGCGCGGTCGTCGCCTTGAACGACCGGAAGCCGTTGATTGAATGGTCGAACGAGGCGCTGGCGTTGAAGTCGGAAGGCGTGGTCGGGCTCCTGGCGGGCGAAGTCCCTTCGTGGCTGCTCGACCAGATTGAGTTGGTGGTGTTGAGTCCGGGCGTGCCGACGAAGAGCATCCCCGTGCGTTACGCGGAGAGGGCGGGCGCGGAGGTCATCGGCGAGGTCGAGTTGGCTTGGCGTTTCATGCGCGGGCGCGTGGTCGGCATCACGGGGACGAACGGCAAGACGACGACGACGACGCTCGTCGGAGAGATTTTGAAGGACGCGGGCATCCCCGCGCAGGTCGGCGGGAACATCGGGACGCCGCTCATCTCGCTCGCCGAAGAGTCGCGCGAGGACGGCTGGACGGTGGCGGAGCTTTCGAGCTACCAACTCGAAACCATCCGCGAGTTCCGGCCCACGGTGGCGGTCGTCCTGAATCTCATGCCCGACCACATGGACAGGTACGAGAGCCTGACGGACTACGGCGCGGCGAAGCACAGGATTTTTATGAATCAGGCGGCGGGTGACTTGGCGGTGCTGAACGCGGACGACCCCATCGTCTCTTCGTGGGCGAGCGGGTTGGAGGCGCACGTGACGCTCTTCAGCGTCGAGCGCGAGTTGGAAGAGGGACTGTTTTTGCGAGGCGGGCGCGAGTTCGTGGCGCGCACCGATAGAGGCGGCGAGCGCGTGTTGATGTCGAGGGACGAGATGCAGTTGAAGGGGTTGCACAACGCGCAGAACGTGCTGGCGGCTCTGGCCGCGGGGCTCGCGTGCGGCGCGACGCCCGACTCGATGCGCGAGACCGTGCGCCGGTTCGCGCCCGTCGAGCACCGTCTGGAGCGCGTCGCCGAAGTCGAGGGCGTGACCTTCTACAACGACTCGAAGGCGACGAACGTGGATGCGGCCTTGAAGGCGCTCGAAGCCTTAGCGGACGAGCCGGGCCGCATCGTCCTCATCCTCGGCGGTCGCGGCAAGAACGCGCCTTACGCGCCGCTCGCGCCGCTCCTGCGCGCGAAGGGCCGCGCGCTCGTCACGCTCGGCGAAGACGCCGAACGCATCGAGTCGGAGTTGTCCGGCGTCGCGCCCGTCGAGCGCGCCGAGGATTTGACGGACGCCGTTCGTCGCGCGCACGCGGCGGCGCGGCCCGGCGACATCGTCCTCCTCGCGCCCGCGTGCGCGAGCTTCGACATGTTCCAGAGCTACGAGCACCGGGGGAGAGTGTTCAAGGAAGCGGTGAGACAAATGTTGAAGTCGGAAGCCGGGAGCCATGAGCCGGAAGAGAAGCTCGTTTCGCCTTCTTCATTCTGACTCCTGACTTGCGGATTCGGAATCCTGTTTTTATGGCCCGAAAGTTACAGGCAGACGAGTGGTTGTTCGCGGGCGTGGTGGCGCTGGCGCTGTTCGGCGTGATTATGGTCTATAGCGCGTCGGCGGTCGTCGCGGCGAGCGAGAGAGGCCACACGCAATATCACTACGTCGTGCGGCAGGGCATGTGGACGGTGCTCGGCCTCGGCGCGATGCTTGTGGGGATGCGGTTCGACTACACGCGTTTGCGGAGTTCGACTCTGGCTTACGGGCTGCTTGGGCTGACGCTCGTGCTGCTCGTCGTGGTCTTCGCCTTCTCGCCGATCAACGGCGCGCGGCGCTGGATCAAGTTCGCGGGTTTCTCCTTGCAGCCGTCGGAGATTGCCAAGCTCGCGCTCGCCGTCTTTCTCGCGCGGTTCCTCGAACGACGCGCGGGCGCGGAAGGGTCGTTCCCGCGGACGTTCGTCCCGTGCGTGGCGGTGACGGGTCTGCTGGCGCTGCTGGTCGTGGCGGAGCCGGACTTGGGGACGGCGTTGATGCTGGTGGTCATCGCCTCGGTGATGATCTTTACGGCGGGCGCGCGGCTTTCGCACATGGCGCTGGCGGCGGCCCCGGCGCTCGTCGCCCTCGTCGGCTTGCTGCTGTTCGTGCCGTGGCGTTTGCAGAGGTTGGTGACTTTCCTCGACCCGTGGGCCGACCCGCAGGGCGCGGGGTATCAGGTCATCCAATCTCTGCTCGCGGTCGGTTCGGGCGGCGTCAACGGGCTCGGCTTTACCGAAGGGCGGCAGAAGATGTTCTTCCTGCCGTTCGCACATTCGGACTTCATCTTCGCGGTGGTGGGCGAGGAGTTGGGGCTGCTCGGCGGGCTCGGAGTCGTGGCGCTCTTCGGGTTGTTTTTGTGGCGCGGGATGCGCGCGGCGCTGCGAGCGCCCGACAGGTTCGGGATGCTGCTCGGCGTCGGGATTGTGACCGGCATCGTCGCGCAGGCTCTCTTTAATATGAGCGTCGTGCTGGCGCTCGTGCCGACGAAGGGCATCCCTCTGCCGTTCATCTCTTACGGCGGTTCTTCGCTCGTGCCGACGCTCTTCTCGGTCGGGTTGCTCTTGAACATCTCGCAGCACGCGGGGTTGAAGAGCGGTCAGGCGCTCGTCGAGACGGGCACGCAGAGGCACAGGGTAAGCGAGGGTTTGAAGGGCAGGCGATTGGGCTCGGCTTACTTGAAGGGCGCTGCCGTTCTCTCTTTGTGCGCGCCGCTCGCGTGGCGGGCGCTCGGATGAGGATGCGCGTGCTGATCGCCGCCGGTGGGACGGGCGGGCACATTTATCCGGGCATCGCGGTGGCGAAAGAGGTGATGCGCCGCGACGCGGAGTCGGTCGTGAGGTTCGTCGGGACGGCGAAGGGTTTGGAGACGCGGCTCGTGCCGCAGGCGGGGTTTGAACTTTCGCTCATTGAATCGGCGGGCTTAAAGAACGTGGGCGCGGCGGGCAAGCTGCGCGGTTTGATGGTGCTGCCGAAAAGTTTTCTGGCCGCGCGTCGTCTGATACGCGAGTTCAGGCCGGACGTGGTGTTGGGCGCGGGCGGTTACGTGTCGGGGCCGGTGCTGCTGACGGCCTCGTTGATGAGGGTGCGGACGCTCGTCATGGAGTCGAACGCGCTGCCGGGTTTTACAAATCGGCGGCTCGCGCTCTTCGCCGACGCGGCGGCGGTCTCGTTCGAGGAGGCGCTGCCGTTCTTCCGGGGCAAGGGCGTCGTGACGGGCAACCCCGTCCGGCGCGAGTTCTTTGAGATACCGGCGAAGCGGCGCGAGGCGGGCCGCTTCGCGCTGCTCGTCTTCGGCGGCTCGCAAGGGGCGCGGGCGATTAACGAGGCCGTAGTCGCGGCGCTGCCGCATCTCGACGCGCACCGTGATGTTTTAAGCGTCGTCCACCAGACGGGCGAGGCAGACTTCGAGCGCGTGCGCGAGGGCTACCGCGAAGCGGGCTGGGGCGAGCGGGCCGACGTGCGGAAGTACCTCGACGACATGGTCGCGCAGTTCGCCGCGAGCGACCTCGTCTTGTGCCGCGCGGGCGCGACGACGACCGCCGAACTCATCGCGGCGGGCAAGGCTTCCATCATGGTGCCTTTCCCGTTCGCCGCCGACGACCACCAGCGCAAGAACGCCGAGGCGCTCGAAGCGGCGGGCGCGTCGGTCTTGATACTGCAACAGGAGGCGACGGGCGAGCGGCTCGCGAAAGAGATAGACGCGCTCATCCGAGAGCCCGCGCGCGTCACGCGCATGGAAGAGGCGAGCCGCAAACTCGCGCGCGGCGACGCGGCGGCCACGACCGTTGATTTGATGGAAAGACTCATCGGAGTCAGGAGTCAGGAGTCAGGAGTTGAAAGCAGGAAGCATCAGCGAGAGGTTTCATTCTCTCTCCTGACTCCTGAATTCTCGAATTTATGTTCCGACGCATCCAACACGTCCACTTCGTCGGCATCGGCGGCAGCGGCATGAGCGGCATCGCCGAGGTCTTGGCGAACATGGGCTTTCAGGTTTCGGGCTCCGACCTGCGGCGCTCGGACGTGACGGCGCGTCTGGAAGAGGCGGGCGCGCGCGTCTTCGAGGGGCACGCCGCCGAGAACGTCAACGGCTCGCACGTCGTCGTGCGCTCGACCGCCGTGCGCGACGACAACCCGGAGATAGTCGAGGCCCGGCGGCGCTCGATTCCGGTCATCGCGCGCGCCGAGATGCTGGCCGAGTTGATGCGCCTCAAGCGCGACACGGTGGCCGTCGCGGGCTCGCACGGGAAGACGACGACGACTTCGATGGTGGCGACCGTGCTGGCGCACGCCGAGTTAGACCCGACGGTCGTGGTGGGCGGCGTCGTCGGCTCTCTGGGGACGAGCGCGCGTCTGGGGAAGAGCGAGTTGATGGTGGTCGAGGCCGACGAGAGCGACCGCTCGTTCCTCATGCTCTCGCCCACGTTCGCCGTCGTCACGAACATTGACCGCGAGCACATGGATCATTACGTGGATATGACGGACGTGCGGAAGTGCTTCGCCGATTTCGTCAACAAGGTTCCGTTCTACGGCGCGGCTGTGTTGTGCCTCGACGACCCGCACGTGCAGGCGGTGATACCGGAGATCGTCCGCCGCCGCATCACCTACGGCCTCTCGGCGCAGGCCGACATCGCGGCGCGCGAGGTGCGCTACGACCGCCCGTTCGGCTCGACGTTTCAGGTGCGACGGATGGGCGAGCACATCGGGGAAGTCGCCTTGAACGTGCCGGGGCTGCACAACATCTACAACGCGCTCGCGGCCATCTCCATCGGGCTTGAGTTGGAAGTGCCGTTCGAGACGATTGCCGGGGCGCTCGCCTCGTTCACGGGCGTCAACCGCCGCTTCCAGTTCAAGGGCGACGCGGGCGGCGTGCTCGTTGTGGACGACTACGGCCATCACCCGACCGAGATTCGCGCCACGCTCGTCGCCGCCAAACTCGGCGCGACCGGCAGGCGCATCGTCGTCCTCTTCCAGCCGCACCGCTACACGCGGACGCAGGACTTGATGGACGAGTTCGCGCGCTCCTTCAACAACGCCGACGTGTTGATGCTCACGGACATCTACGCGGCGAGCGAAGACCCGATACCGGGCGTCACCGCCGAGTCGCTCGTCGAGGCCGTGCAGCGCTTCGGCCACAAGGACACGCGTTACGTCGGCTCAATCGAGTCGGCGGTCGCGGCGCTCGCCGAGGAAGCGCGGCCCGGCGACATCGTGCTCACGCTCGGCGCGGGCAACGTCTTCCGCGCGGGCGAAAAACTGGCGGAGCTTTTGAAGGAGCGGGCCGAGGAGTCCGCCTGACTTCTAAGACGAAGCCGAGGGTCGGGCGTTTGAAGTCCGAAAGGACGAGCAGCGGGGCGAGGGAAGAGATGGCAATCATCGTGACCGACGCAGAAGCCTTTCCGCAGCCGAAGGGGCGCGACGAGTTGATCGCCGAGATCGCGGCCCGGCTCGGCGTGCGCGCCGAGCGCGGGCGGCGCTTCGCGGAGCTGACCTCTCTGCGCGTCGGCGGCTCGATTGACTGGGTGTTGATGCCGAAGACCGAGGAGGAAGCGGCGGCGGTCGTCGGCGCTCTGAACGACGCAGGCATCGCGTGGCGCGTGCTCGGCGCGGGGAGCAACGTGCTGGCCGACGACGGCGAGCACCGCTACGTCGTCTTGAGCACGCGCGAGATTAAAGGCGAGGCGCGCTTCGACGGCGAGCGAGTCTCCGTGAGCGCGGGCTTCTCGCTGCCGCGCCTCTGCATCGAGGCGGCGCGGCGCGGGCTCGCGGGCATTGAAGGTTTGGGCGGCATCCCCGGCACGGTCGGCGGCGCGCTCTGGATGAACGCGGGCGCTTACGGTCAGGAGATCGGTCAGGTCGTCGAGGCGGTGCGCGTCGCGCGCGGCGGGCGAGTCGTCGAAGTGCCCGGCTCCGAAATCAAGTGGGACTACCGTCACACCTCTTTCCGCGAGGGCGAGCTTCTGCTCGGCGCGACGCTCAGGCTCAAGCCCGACGAGCCCGACGAGATCAAGGCGCGCATGGACGAGGCCAAGCAGAAGCGCTTCAGCACGCAGCCGCACGGCGCGCGCAGCGCCGGTTGCTTCTTCAAGAACCCGCCGGGCTCCGGCCAGAGCACCGGCAGGATGATTGACGAGATGGGCATGAAGGGCGAGCGCCGGGGCAGCGCCGTCGTCTCGCCCGTCCACGCCAACTTCATCGTCACCGAGGGCGAGGACGCGAGCGCCCGCGACGCGCTCGCGCTCGCCGAAGAGATACGCGAGCGCTTCCGCCGCGAGCACGGCATCGAGCTTGAATATGAAGTCGAGTTCTGGGGCGCGGGGAGCAAGCCGGAGAGCAAGCCCGAAGGGGAAGAGGCGACCGGGGGAGAAGAGAAGTGAGAGAACAGGTCATCACACCACGCGCGGGGCGGCAGGCGGCGCGACCTTCGTCGAAGGGTCAGCAGACCGCCGCGCGCCGCGGGCCGCGCCAGCAGACGCTCAAGCGCGCGCGGGGCGGCGGCGCTTGGAAGGCGGCCCTCGCCTACTTCCCTCTGGCAATCAAAATCGTTCTGGCCGTCACGCTCGGCGTGCTCGCCTTCGTCGGCTACCGCACGGCGGCCTCGGCCTCCTTCTTTCAGGTCAGGAGCGTGGACGTGCAGGGCGCGACGCGCGCTTCGAGCGAAGAGATCAAAGCGGCGGTGCTCCGCTCTTCGTCCAGAGGCGTCTGGCAGGCCGACCTCGAACGCATCAGCGAGGGCTTGCGCGCTCTGCCGTGGGTGCGCACGGCGGTCGTCTCGCGCGTCTTGCCTTCGGGCCTGCGCGTGCGTGTGACCGAGCGCGTGCCCGCCGTCATCGCGCGCACGGGCGCGGGCCACCTCGTCTGGGTTGACGAAGAGGGCGTCGTCCTCGGCGCGGCCTCGCCGGGCGAGCAGGACTTCTTCATTCGTGGTCTGGACGAAGGCCGCGACGCGGAAGCGCGGCGGCAGAACCGCGAGCGCGTCGCGGCGGCGCAGGAACTCTCGCGCGCCTGGGCACAGACGGGCGTCGCGGGCCGCGTCAGCGAAGTCAACCTCGATGACCTGCGCGACGTGCGCGTGCAACTCGCGGGCAACGACGCGCACGTCGAAGTCCGCCTCGGACGCGAGGAGTTCCCGAAGCGCTTCCGGCAGGCGCTCGAAGTCCTCGACGCGCAGCGCAACACGCCGCGCGGCCCCTTCGTCACCTACGTTGACGTGTCGCAAGGCAAGCGCGCCATCGTCGGCACGGGCGCGACCGCCCATGCCCCGCTCGAAACTCCCTCTCCCGGCCCGGAGGCGGAAGGAGTCGCGCCGTCGGGCGCGGAGACAAACGACACGACGGCGGCGGCGGAGCGGAGCCAGCCGGTCGTCGTGAAGGCCGCCGCGAAGAAGGAAACGACGAAGGCGAAGAAGGAGAAGCCGCCGGAGAAGAAGCCGTCGAAAGAGCCGGTGAAGAAGAACACCGCCGCGCGCCCGACGGGCGAGGCCGTGCGCCCGCGCCGCGTCGGCTGAAGTGTTTGGAAAGTCTGTGGAGGAGCGAAACCTTAAAATGTCCAGAAACGTGTCGCACACCGCCGGGCTCGACATCGGCACCAGCCGCGTGACCTGCATCATCGGCGAGCCGGGCGACGGCGGGCTCGTCTCCATCATCGGCATCGGCGAGGCCGAGGCGCGCGGCCTCCGCAAAGGCGTCGTCGTTGACCCCGTGGCGGCGGTCGAGTCCATCACGCAGGCCGTCGAGGAGGCCGAGCGGATGAGCGGCGTCGAGGCCGAAGAGGTCGCCATCAACCTCTCCGGCTCGCACATCACCAGCTCCAACGGGCAGGCCATCGTCGCCGTCTCAGGCCGCGAGCGCGAAATCCCCCACCACGAAGGCAACGGCCACGGCAGGCGCGGCCACTCCGCCCCCTTGACCGTCGTGGGCCGCGACCGCGAAATCACGCACGACGACGTGCGCCGCGCGATTGAGTCCGCCTCGGCCATCCAACTCCCCGCCGGGCGCGAGATCGTTGACCGCCTGCCGCAGGAGTTCATCGTTGACGATCAGGACGGCATCAACGACCCGGTCGGCATGATCGGCGCGCGGCTCGCCGTCAAAGTCCACATCGTCACGAGCCCCGTCACCGCGCGGCAGAACGTCATCAACGCCGTCAACCGCGCGGGGCTCGTCGTCGGCGAGATGGTGCTCGAACAACTGGCCGCCGCCGAGGCGACCCTGACCGACGACGACAAGGAGTTCGGCGCGGCGCTCGTGGACATCGGCGCGGAGACCACAGGGCTCATCATCTACCAGCGCGGCGCGGTGCAGCACACGGCGGTCTTCGCCCTCGGCGGCTCGCACTTCACCAACGACATCGCCTTCGGCCTGCGCACGCCCATCCCCGAAGCCGAGAAGATCAAGCGCAACGTCGGCTGCGCCTCCTCGATCAGCCTTTCGGAGATGGAGCGCGGCGAACTCGTCGAAGTGCCTTCGGTCGGCGGGCGACCGCCCCGGCAGCTCTCGCGCCAGATACTCTGCGACATCCTCCAACCGCGCGCCGAAGAGGTGCTCTCGCACGTCGCCGACGAGATTCGCGAGGCCGGTTGGGAGGGCCAACTTTCGAGCGGCGTCGTCCTCACGGGCGGCGGCTCGCTGATGAACGGGATGGTCGAAATCGCCGAGCAGGTCTTCGACGCGCCCGTCAGGCTCGGCTACCCGGAGCGCGACCGCTTCGGCGGCCTCGTCGAGGACGTGCAGAGCCCGGCGTGGGCCGCCGCCGCCGGGCTCTGTCTGATGGCGCAGAGGGCCAAATCGGCGGAAATGCGAGCCACCGCAGCGCAGCGCGCCGGAGCGGGCGGACTGGGCGCTCTGGTCTCGAAATTCCGCAATCGTTTTGGTGGTATTTTCTGAGAAGATGTTGTATGCTGCCGCGCCAGCCGGCACAAGATGTAGTCCTCAATATATTGAGCGACCGGCGCGCGCAGCCCCAAGATAACCGCACCAGCGCTTTCGAGGCGGTGATGCTTCAACCGAAGAGAGGAACGGACTTATTATGATACCGGAAGGCCGTCAGCCGGGCAGCGGGATTAATATTTTCATTGATGACGACCCGCCGATCACTGGCGCGCGCATCAAGGTCATCGGCGTCGGCGGCGGCGGCGGCAACGCCGTCAACCGCATGATCGAGGCCGGGATCGAGGGCATCGAATTCCTCGTCGCCAACACGGACTTGCAGGCTCTGAAGCGCTCGCGCGCGCCCATCAAGATTCAGCTCGGCGGCAAGCTCACAAAAGGCTTGGGCGCGGGCGCGAATCCCGACATCGGTCGCAACGCCGCGCTCGAAGACACGGAGAAAATCATCGAAGCACTCGAAGGCGCGGACATGGTCTTCGTCACGACGGGGCTCGGCGGCGGCACGGGCACGGGGGCCGCGCCGATCATCGCCTCGCTCGCCACCGAGTTGAACGCCTTGACGGTCGCCGTCGTCACCAAACCCTTCCACTTCGAGGGCAAGCGCCGGATGCATCAGTCGGAACAGGGCTTGAGGGAGTTGCGCGAGTGCGTGGATACGGTGATTACGATCCCGAACGAGCGACTCCTGCACACGGTTGACCGGAACATGTCTTTGCAGGACGCCTTCAAGATGGCCGACGACGTTTTGCGTCAGGCCGTGCAGGGCATCTCGGACTTAATCACGGTGCCCGGCCTCATCAACCTCGACTTCGCCGACGTGAAGGCGATTATGGCGGGGATGGGACTCGCCTTGATGGGCGCGGGGCGCGCGAGCGGCGAGAATCGCGCGATGGAGGCGACGCAGCAGGCAATCTCTTCCCCGCTCCTCGAAGAGGCGACGATTGAGGGCGCGAAGGGCGTGCTCATCAACATCACGGGCGGCAGCGATTTGACGCTCTACGAAGTCAACGAGGCTTCATCCATCATCCGCGAGGCGGCGGACGACGACGCCAACATCATCTTCGGCGCGGTCATTGACGAGACCCTGCGCGACGAGATGAAGATCACGGTCATCGCCACGGGCTTCGACAAGGAGATTGCGGAATTGGGCACGGCGACGCACGCGGGCAGTGGCGCTCTGCCGCCCGCGACGCGCTACAACCCGCCCACCGGAGAACTCCCGCCGCGCGGCAACGCGCCGCAGCGCTCCGACGACTTGGACGTGCCGACTTTCATCCGCAAGAAGGCGGACTGAGAAGAAGGCAAAAGTCGAGAGGTCAAAGGCAAAAGTCGAGGGGCGTTCAACTCGTCCGCGACTTTTGCCTTTTCCCTTTTTACTTTTGCCTTTTCTTCGTGTAGCATTGCCCGCAAATCTGACAGGATTGAAATTCAACCACGGGTAAAGACCGTTTCTCGTCCGTCTACCTAAATCCGCAGACCGTCCGAAGGCACGCGACTGAGAGGTTTCGGCGCGTCCTTATGTCTCTCCTGCGATCCTGTCTGCAATCCGCGCCTGCGGGCGCAAAGTCAAGAGGCAAGCTTTTTGCCCAAGCACCGGTTGGAGGTTAAGGAAACAAACGTGAATCGCAAACTCATTCGCACGACACTGGCAGAGGTCAAGGGGCGCGAGTCGCAGCCCGTCCAGCACCGCGAGCGGCCCGAACCGCCCGCCCGCAGCGCGGCCCCGCACCGCAGCGGCGGCTCTTCGCCGTCCAGAGAGAGGGAGTCTTCCGGCTCTTCGTCTTCCTCGTCGCCCGTCCCGCAGGGGCGCAAGAAGATTCCGTCGGCTGAGACGAACGCGGAAATCTTTTACTACAAGAAGCAGATGGACGCGCACACGCAGATGGTCATCGTCCTGCTCGACGGCGAGGAGGTCATCGGCACCATCGAGTGGTACGACCGCAGCGCGCTCAAGATCAACCGCAAGGACGCGCCGAACATCATGCTCCTCAAGCACAACATCAAATACATGTTCAAGGCCGAAGACCGCGAAGAGCAGGAGTCGGACGGCTAGGCTCGTCGCCGCCGGAGTTCGGCGACGAGCCCGGCTTCGCGGAAGTTTCCTCAACCCTCATCAAAAGTTCCCGGCACCGTGAAATGACCGACGCTTCAACACAGCCAGCGGGGCTCGCGCCCGAACGGGGCGCGAGCCGCCGACCGCGCATCGGCATCACGATGGGCGACCCCGCAGGCATCGGCCCCGAAATCGTCCTCAAGGCCGTCGCCGAGGCCGAAGTGCTCGAAGCCTGCGCGCCGCTCATCATCGGCGACGCGCAACTGTTGGCGCACACGGCGCGGACGCTCGACCTCCTCTGCGGCTACGAGATCGTGCGCCGCGGCGAGCCCCTGCCCGAAACTTGGGATGCGCCTATCATCTACCATCTCGACAACGTTAACGCTTCGATTGAGCCGGGCGTCGAGTCGGGCGTGGCGGGGCGCGCGGCGGGCGAGTACATCGAGGCGGCGGTCGAGTTGTGCGCCGCCGGGGCGGTGGACGCCATCTCGACCGCGCCCATCAACAAGCGCGCGCTCTTCCTCGGCGGCTACAGCTTCCCCGGACACACCGAGTTCCTCGCCCACCTGACGCGCGCGGAGAACTGCGCGATGGCCTTCGTCGCGGAGAACCTCCGCATCGTGCTCATCTCGACGCACGTCCCTTTAGCCGAGGCCATCCGCCTCGTCGAGAAGGACAGAATCGTCCGCGTCGTCAAGCTCACCGACCGCGAGCTACGGCGCTGGGGCATCGCGCACCCGCGCATCGCGGTGGCGGCCTTGAACCCGCACGGCGCGGAGGGCGGCTTGTTCGGCGTCGAGGAGGCTTCGGAGATTATCCCGGCGGTCGAGGCGTGCCGCGACGGCGAGGGGATTGACGCGGCGGGGCCGTTCTCGGCGGACACGGTCTTCCTGCGCGCCTCGCGCGGAGAGTTCGACGCCGTCGTTTCGTGCTACCATGACCAGGCGATGATTCCCGTGAAGTGCCTCTCGTTCGGCGAGGCCGTCAACGTCACGCTCGGCCTGCCCTTCATCCGCACCTCGGTTGACCACGGCACGGCCTTCGACATCGCGGGCCGAGGCGTCGCCGGTCATTCGAGCCTCGTCGCCGCCATCACGCTCGCCGCACGCCTCGCGCGCGCCGACGAGAGCGGCAAGGCCGTGGAAGTCTAATAAGGAGTGATAAGTGATGAGTGATAAGTGATAAGAAAATTCCGCGTCTCTTTCTTATCACTTGTCACTCATCACTGATCACTTCTGAAACCGGAGGTTTCAGACATTGTCTTCGCAGAATCAGAGCCCGAAGCGCATCCTCGTGGCGGACGACGACCCGGCGATCCTGCGTCTGGTGACGGCGATTGTCGAGAAGGAGGGCTACGCGGTCGAACCGGCGCGCGACGGGCGCGAGGCGTACAAGCTCTTGCAGGCGGGCAACGACTTCGTGGCCTGCGTCTTCGACGTGATGATGCCGCACATACAGGGGCCGGAGCTGGTGCGCTACATGAAGACGGAGAAGCGGCTGATGAGAATCCCCGTCATGATGATGACCGCCGAGCAGAACCCGAAGCTCTCGTCCGACAGCTTCGCGGCGGGCGCGGTCGTCTTCCTCCCCAAGCCCTTCACCACCTCGCAGCTCCAAATCATGCTCCGCATGCTTATCAGCAAGTCGCAGAGCGCCTGAACAGCAGACTCCCCTCGGAAAAACCCGCGCGCGGGCGAGAAAGAGCCGCGCGCATTCGTCTCACGCAAAGGAGTAATCGCGATGACGAGGCTTCGAGAGACAAGGGCGCGCGCGCGCCGAAGGGCCGCGTGGCTGCTGCTGCTGGCCTGCGCCGCGTGCGCGTTCACGGCGCAGGCACAGTCGGGACGCCGCTCGCCCACGATGTCGAAGACGAGCCCCGCGCCGCCCGCCAAAGAGGGGCCGGGCGAAGCCAGCCCCGCGCCGAAGAAGGAGACGAAGCCGCTCGCCTCCTTCGTCTTGTACGAGGACGCGGGCACTGTCTTCGAGGTTGACTACACGGCGCGGCGGATTGTCCTTGCGAGCTTCGCCGACCGGCTCGACCGCTCTTCTGTCGTCAAGGTTTCGCGCGGCGGGCGCGCGACGCGCAAGGAGGCGCGCGACCGGGCGAAGGCCGAGAAGGAAACCTTCGTCGTGCTCATCGAGTTGGAGGAGGAGTCGTCCGGCATCAACGTGCGGGGAGGCTCGCGCGCCGAAGACCGCACGCTCGTCATCAAGTCTTACGTCTATTCGCCCGCGACGGGCGACCTCAAGTTCAACGACCGTTTCATCGCGCGCCCGTACAACTCGCGCGCCACGGTCGGCGGCGTGCGCGTCCCCACGCCGACGCGCGGCTACCCGACCGACGCGCAACTCGAACAGGCCGGGCGCGACGCCGCGCAGCGCCTCCTCAATCACTTCCAAATCACCCTCCCGCCCGAAGAGGAGTAAGGCTTGAAGCTCGCGCGTCGCGGAAAGGCACGGAGGGGAATGAGCAGCGCCATCATCAACGTGCTCGCGCTCGCCCTCGCGTGCGTGCTTCTGCCGTCGGCGACGGCGAAGGCGCAGAAGAAGCCGAAGCCCGCTCTCAATGAGGGCACCGCGCGCCGCGTGATTGCCACTGCGCCGGGCCTCGCTTTGAACACGGGCGCGGTGCGCGTCCTCGCCGTCTCCGAGGCCGGAGCCTCGCCCGTGAACGTGACCGCGCAGGTCACGACCGCCTTCCGCTTCGAGCGCGTCGAAGACGAACGAGGAACACATCAGGGCATCTTCAAGGCGAAGCGCTGGCGCGCGGTCGAGTTCCGCACCGGCGACCGCGTGTGGGAAGGGCTGGACTTTCTCTCCGCCGCGCTCGGCGAAGAGAGAGTCGCGCGCGCGAGGGGCGCGCTGGAACAGGCGCTCGACGAGTTCGAGGCGCACGCGCGCGCGCGCGAGGGTCAAACCGTCGAGCCTTTGACGGTCGGGCCTCTGACCTTCAAGCAGGTCTCGGCGCAGGGCTCGTCCGCTCTGGCCGAGGTCGCCGTCGAATGTTCCTTCCGCCTCTCGAAGGACGCGCGCGGGCGTTGGGTCGTCGCCGAAGTCTCCGTCGGCGGCGAGTCGAGCGGCGACTTGAACGCGCTCTGGAAGGCCGTCAACGACCCGAAGGCCACGCGCGCGCGCGAGGATTTGGAGACTGTCCGCGCGGCGCTCGAAGCCTTCCGCCGCGAGCGCGGCTTCTACGTCGTCGCCGACACCGACTCGGCGCTGATGGATCACCTCAGCCCCTCTTACATCAAGCGCATCATCCGCCTCGACCCCTGGAGCAGGCCGTACCGCTACGAGGGCACGCGCGAAGCCTACGCGCTCTCGTCCGACGGCGCGGACGGCAAAGAGGGGACGGCGGACGACGTGACACTCCGTTCGGGCGGCGCAGCCGAGCCGCCGCGCGCGGCGGGCGTCCGCTGACATTCGCCGCCAGCGATTCGCGCCCCCGCTCAGCCTCAGAGACGCAAAAGGAGGCCAACACCGTCGAGGGTGTTGGCCTCCTCCCGCGTCAGTACCTTCCGCGCACCCGCGCGCAGGGCTTACCCTCACGCGGGTACGCAATACCCTCACGCGGGTACGCAATACCCTCGCGTGGGTACGCAATACCCGCCCCTCGGCATTAAATACCCACGCGAGAGTATTCAATACCCGCGCCTCGGCATTAAATACTCTCGCATGGGTATTAAATACTCTTGCGTGGGTATTCAATACTCTCGCGAGAGTATTCAATGCCCGCGCGCGGGTATGCCATCCTCTCGCGTGGGTATTTAATGCGCGGGCGGGCGCAGGGCTTAATCACGCGTGATGAGGGCGTAATCGCCCGCCGAGAGGCGTTAGCGCGCCCTCTTTTCGCGCGCGATTTAGGCGGCGCGGGCCACGCCCGGCGCGAGGGGGAAGAATCATCTTGACGCGCCGCGAGCGCGGGTGTTAGGTTTAATTTGCGGCTTCTGGAAGGGGATTTTCGACCCGCTGCCGCCTCGGCCCCGCCATCCCGGCCCCCCGCGCGAGACAGTGCGCGCCCGCCCCCCTCTGACGGATGGCTCCTCTGACACCGTAAGGAGAACTCTTTTGCCGCCGGGACGACGGACACTGCTGCTCGCGGACGATTCGCCGACTATCCGAAAGGTCATCAGCCTCACCTTCGCCGACGAGGGGCTGGAGGTCGTCGCCGTCGCCGACGGCCAAGAGGCGCTCCGGGTTTTGGAACGGGACGCGCCCGACATTGTTTTAGCCGACACGGTGATGCCCGGCCTCGACGGCTACGGGCTCTGCGAACGCATCAAGGGTGACGCGCGCTTCCGCCACATCCCCGTGATGCTCCTCGTCGGCACGTTTGAACCATTCAACGAAGCGGAGGCGCGCCGGGTGGGCGCGGACACGGTCTTGACCAAACCATTCCAATCCATACGCGATCTGGTGAGCAAAGTCGGCTCGCTCCTCGGCGGCGGCGAGCACAAGCCGGAGGACGAAGCCTCTTCCTCGTCGGCTCACGCCGGAGAGCCGGGCCGCGCCGCCTCCATGACCGCCGACGAAGTGCTCGTCCGCGAGGCCGACGTGCCCGTCAGTCACCGGACGCTGGAGGCGACGACGACGCCGGACGAAGTTTCAACGGAGGGAGAACACGCGTCGGGCTTCCGCGAAGAGGCGGCCCCCTTCGCCGACATCGAAATGGACGACGAGATGATAGAAGCGAGACCCGCCGAAGCCTTCGGCCAAAACGCCGCCCGCGCCGAAGCCGCCGAAGTCCGGTCGGAATCATTCGGCGAGGACGAGACGCCCGGCTTCCTCAAGATGCGCGCCGACCTCTTGGGCGAGGGCCGCGCCCGCGCCGTCGCCGCCTCCGCCGCGCCGCACGAGGCGGAAGAGTCCTTCCCCTCGCGCCCCGGCTTCTCGGCGCGCGTCGCCGAGGCCGCCGCCGCCGACGAAGCGCTCCTCGACCTCGGCGACCTCGACCCGCCCGCCCCCGTCACCGAAGCCGACGACTTCATCCTCGACCTCGCCGACGACGCGCCCCCGGCTTCAGCGCCCGCGCGCGCAGGCGTCGCGGAATCATCCTTCTTCGACGAGCCGGACTTCGACGACGCCCCGCACGCCGACGCGCCGAGCGCCTTCGCCGAAGCCTCGCACGGCGGAGAGCCCGCCCGCGAAGAAGTGCCCCGCGCCTTCTCCACCGCTCCGAGCGGGGCCGGTTGGGAGATGTCTCCGGCAACCGCCGAAGCCTTCGCGCCGGACGAGCCGCAAACCGTAGATACTTCCGCCGCCATCGTCTCGGACGCCCCCGCCGTCTCCGAAGAGCCGCGCGCCGACGACTGGATGTCTCTCTCTCAGGCGTCGAGCGCGCATGAGTTCATCGAACCGCAAGTCGTCCCCGCCGACATTCCCGTCCCGTCCGAAGTCCCCGTCGAGTTCACCGACGGCAGCGTCGAAGGCGACGTGGCGAAATCGCCCGACACCGCCGACG
>DASTQX010000530.1:0-4764 GCA_035761505.1 Pyrinomonadaceae bacterium | reverse complement strand
CGCCCGACGAGGCTCACCTTCGCGCCGCCCTTCTTCTGCCTGTTTGTCGTTCTCTGGCTCACTGTCATTTACCCTTCGCCTCCTGGGAGGCGTTTAGAACCGGGACGCGCGGTGCGGCGGCCGCACCGATCCCTGAGTCATCGTTCCTCGGCGTGTACGTCGCCTTGACGAAGAACTGCACGACGGGCGCGGACTTCTGCTGCTGCCCGTTCTGCGAGAGGGCGGGGGGGAGGCCCCCGCCTCCGACACTGTTGTTGGGGTCGCTGTGGCTCTCGGTGACGCTCGTGAAGACGCCCTCGGAGTTCTCCAGCGCGCGGACGAACACGGTCAACGCCTGCTCGTCCCGCGCCCGTCCCTTGACCTCGATCTGGTTGCCGGTGCTGTTGATCTCGGAGACGTACCAGGGCGTGCCCTGCGGCCACCTGCTGTTGAGTTCGACGAGGAGCTGGTAGGCGTCCGATTGCTTGTCCCGCAGCGACGTGATCCGGGTGATGAGGTTGCCGATGACCGCGAAGTTGGCTTTCGCCGCCTCGTAGTCGGCGTTGGCCAGCCTGAGCTTCGCGGCCGTCGCCTTCTCCTCGGCGATGCTTCGGTCGAGCGCGCTCGCGTCCGACGCCCTCAGCACCCACGCCGTGAGCAGGAAGACGAAGGCGAGGGCGAGCGGCGCGGCTGCCGCGTAGGCGACCCGCTTGCGGACGCCGGCCTGCCGCGCGTGCGTGGCGGCCTCGTTCGCCGCGCGCGTGGCGGCCAACCGGGCGGCGAGGTCGGACGAGAGGTTGGCGGCCGGGACGAGTTCGGAGTCGATGAGAGCGCCCGCCGCGAGCGCCGCCGGGAGGTCTAATTCCTCGACGGCGCCGTCGCCGCCCTCGACCGGCATCAGCAACCGCTCGAAGGCTATCTCCCTGAGCGCGGCGGACTCGTTGAGGAAACTTCCGAGGGACTCCTTAAGCTTCGGCGACGCGGCGACGAGAAGGTGCTTGACGGGGTGGAGCCCGAGCTTGCCGACGGTGGCGGCCGAGACGAAGCTCGACAGCTTGGCGTGGATGTGCCCGGCCAGTTGGACTTCGACCGCCCCGCTCTTGAACTTCTCGCCCGTCTCGTAGACGAAGCCGGAGTCCGTGCCCCAGAGGCCCATGCCGTAACCGTCCTCGCCGACGACCAGGACGGCGACGGTCGAGTCCGCTTTGATTTCGCCCCTGCCGACCGGGCCTTCGAGCCAGAGCCGCATGACGCTGCGCGTGGCCGTGTCCACCTTCACGGGGAGCGGCTGCGCGGCCGTCACGCGTTGCGCCGACGCCCACGAACGCACACCGGCGACCGTCTCCTCGGCCTCGGCCCGCAGCGCCTGCGTCAGCACGACCCGGCCGTCGCGCGTGCGGCTGAAGGTGAAGCGCAGGTTCATCGTGCCTTCGTTCTGCGCCTGCGCCTCGATGAGCTGTGTGAGGATGTGTTCGTCCGAGTCGGAGGACGAGACGGCCAGCGGCGTGCGATCCGTGTGCGCGCTCCAGCCGGCGATGACCGTGCGGAGTTCGGGGGCGGTGATGAGGGCGGCCTGAGCCTCATCCCTGCCGACGCGCTTGACGTCGAAGCCGCCACCCTTCAGCCGCTCGGCGATGACCACGTCGTCGGACGCGCGGTCGAAGGCGACCCCGCACGGCGGTTCGGCCCCCATAGTTTTTCTCGGTCGTAAATTTCTCATTGCGTGCTACCGCGTCGAATTGAGCTGGTTGTTGTGGAGGTTGAGGGCGGGCGGCGTAGAGATGTACTCGAAGGTGGAGCGAGGCTCGTTAGACGCTGACTGGTCGGTCTGGAAGCCTTCGGCCGCGAATGTGACTGTGAGGGCGTAGCTCTTCGAGTTGGCGGTCGACAGATCCGTGCAGGAGGCTGAGCGCACGCCGAAGGCGGCCGTCGCCGTGCGGTTCCCTTCCATCCTCACGAGGCGGTTGTCGGCCGACACCGCGTATGTCACGGGCGGTGCGAGTTTGACGACGATGGTTCCGGGGGGCCACGAGACTACGAGGTCCGAGCCGTCCGACCACAGGCGGCCCCAGGCGGGCTGTGACTCTCTCACCCACAGTAGACTCAGGCCGCCGGATGCCGGATCGGCGGCCTGGACGCGGTACAGCACGGCGCGGTTCATCTCGTAGTTGACCGCCATGACGATGTCGCCGGTGTTGAAAGAGCCTCGCTTGGGGGGCGCGACCGGGGTGAAGCTCCCCGAGATGCCGAGGAAGGTGACGGCGCTGTAGAGGATGTCGGTGTCGGGGTCGCCCGAGAGGATCGTCACTGTGTTGCCGCCCGCCGTCACGGGGCCGGTCAGCCGCAGCCCTCTGTCGATGGGGAGCGGGGCCGTCTGCACGGCGGGGTCGTAGAGCCTGACGATGGGCGCGCCGTCCATCGTGACGTCGGTCATGGACGTGTTCTGTCCCCAGACGGACGCCGAGATGGTCAGCGGGTACGGCGGCACCGTCATCGGCGACGACCAGTAGGTGATCGTCGTGGCGCCCCGCGTGCGGTACAACTTGATGACCGGCCCGGAGCTTCCGCGCTCGATGTAGAGGCCGTAGCGGTCGCCGCCGAGGTGCGGCGGGATGTTGCCCATCGGCGACGTGTTCGCCACCTCGACGCCGTTCTCGTAAATCCCGACCCAGACTCCGATGGCCGGGTTGCCGCCCCCCATGATGATCGTGAATTGGTTGCCGCCGGCGGGGCTCCAGAGCGTCACCGCCGACTGGTTCGGCGGCGGCGTGAAGTCGAACTTGCCGAGGTTGGCCGCGCCGACCGCGAAGGCGAAGTTGAGGCTCGTGCTGCTCCAGCCCGACGAGGCGATGCGACGCAACCGGCCCGGCGTGCTCGTGTCGAAGTCGGCGTGCTGCCGGAAGGTCGGCTGGATGGTTCCGGCCAGCGGCGGCTCCGGCCTCGTCAGGTTTCGCCCCGCGCCGTCGAAGTCATTCTTCACGAGGTCGGAGACGACCGCGCGCGTCTCGTCGAGTTCGTTGACCTCGGCGTAAGCGGCGGTCGTGACGTTGAACTTGGCGAGGACGACTGCACCCACGATGAGCATCATGAACAGGAGCCCCGCGCCGATGATGTATTCGACGAGGGTCGAGCCCCTCTCTGATTCACTTCCCTTCATAAGTTCAATTCCTGTCTCCGAAGCCGCGCCAGGCGCCTGCGGCCGAGTCCCACCGCCAGAACTCGGTGAGCCCGGTGGCGTGGACGGCGACGGCCTGCGCGTCCGATCCGTTGGTCAGGTAGATTGCGAGGAAGGAAGTCTGCTGGTTGGGGTCGGTCGTCCCCGCCGTGGCGGGGTTGTTTGCGACCGTGCCCTCTCGCGTGAAGCTGACGGTCGTCGCCGGCGTGCCGAGCGGGATCAGGGGGATGGGGTCGAGGTCGGCGGCGGTGACCGCCAGACGCCAACCCGTAGGTAGTTGAAGAGCGCTGCCCTGGTAGGCGTAGACCCAGGTTCCGGTCGCACCGGGTGCTCCCGCCGGGATGAACCGTGTGAAGGGGCGGCCGGAGATGTCGTCGTTGCCGTCGTCGTCGGCGTCCGTGCCTTCCAGCCAGAGCGAGCGAGTGCTCTCGGCCGTGGCGAAGTCGATGGTTATCGGCGGCTGGACGAACTGCTCCAGTTGGCTGGCGGAGCGCTGCTGGTTGAGTTGGATTGCGGCGGCCCGGCGTTCGCGGATGCGACGCGTAACGTCCTGCCCCAGACGTACACTATCGTCGCGGCCTGATAGAATCCGGAACGCCAGGCCTGCCACAATGATGATGAGGGCCACCACGATCACCAGCTCAGTCAGACTGAAGCCGGCCTCTGCGCCGCGGGCGTGGCGGCGCTTCCGGCCCGCCAAGGCTGCGCCGCGCCCCGTCACCGGGCAGAGGTTTGGTGTCGCGCTTTTCAGAGAGGCCGTCATCAACCTTCATCTCCAGCGTCAAAGTTCTTCGCGTTGTGTATGTGTCTGGTGGGGTAAGCCGAAGATTTATTGAAATAAGGGCTGGCGGTGTAAGACGGCGAGCCTGCGGCTTCCCTTCCCGCATCTAAATCGCGGGACGCGGCGACGTTTAAGGCCGCGCCGCCCTCGGAAGCACCTGTCGTGCCGTTCCATCTCCCCGCCAAAATCAGCCATTTACGCCGCCCGGCAGGACGGGCCTAGCGCCAATGTGGCTCAGCGGGGGCGGGCGGGGTTGTCGTGAAGCTGAGACGAAACGGCTCAACTCTCGCGGCGAATCTCGCGACTCGCGCGTGTTTTTTTGCGGCAAGTCGGTTGCATTGGTTCGGGGCGGGGTTCGGGTCTTTCGGCCTGCGGCGTCCGGGCCGATTCCGGTGACGGAAAATTCTTCGGGGGAAGGTATTTCCATCCCCTTCGTCGGCTCCTACTTATGGCGCGCTTGATGGTTTCGGGGTCGGTGTTGATTAATGCGAGCGCGGCTGTCCGTCACCTTTTTTAATTCGAGGAGTCTTTCATGAAAGCCTTGCCGGCTAAGGCGGCAGTTGAACCGGACGGCGGCGCGCAGAGTGCGCCCCTCTACGCACTGGTCGTCGACGACGACCCTCAGGTGAGGCGGGTGATCGCCGGGGCCGGCGACGGCGAGGGGTGGGAGGTCGCCCAGGCCGAGTCGCTCGACGCCGCGCGTCGAATGATCGGCGCGCGTGAATTCGCGCTCATCTTCCTCGACAAGTGTCTCCACGACGGGGACGGCATTACCTTCTTCAGTCAGTTGCGGGAGCGTGGCGTGCGGGCGGCCGTCGTGATCATCACC
>DASTQX010000529.1:0-7634 GCA_035761505.1 Pyrinomonadaceae bacterium | reverse complement strand
TCCGTTTACTTTACGGGTCGTCCGCGCGGGAGCGGGGCAAACGCGCCGCGCGGCGGATGCAAGAGGGGCGACCGAGAGACCGCACGTTCAACTGACACCCCTTGCTGAAAAGACCGGGAAAGAAGCCCTTTGCTCTCACGACGCCGTCGAGGGTAGTTCGAGGATGTTCGCGGAGATTTCAAGCTTTCTGGACTTCGATAATGCCAGTAAACGCCTAATTCTGCGGCAGTTTCAGAAAAGTGGAAGCGAATTTACCGACTTCCAGAAAATTTGTAAAGCTTTTTTTAAGCATAAAGAGCCGGTCAACAGAGGTTTAGCCCTGATTCCGGCTCACTTCATGTGCGAGTGTAGAGGTGTCGAAGCCGCCGTCACGTCAGGCGCTCGTGCCCTCATCCTTTTCGGCGGAAGCCTTCCTCGCTTTACGCACTCTCGCCGCAACCCCCGCGACGCCCGTGCCGAGCAGGAAGAGCGTGGCCGGTTCGGGGATGGGCTCAGGCTGCGCGGGCCCCTGTCCGAGCTTGAAGTTGGTAAAGGAGCCGGTGTCGTCGCTCGTGCTGGCGAAGAGGCCGAGCCGGAGGTCCGGGTTGGCGAGGAAGGCGGCCTGCAACTGCGCGGCCTGATCCGAGGTGAGCCCGAAAACCCGGTCGCCCTTGCCCTGACCGTTCTGTTCGTTGTCGAAGAAGATCGGCGCGACCAGAGAGCCCTCGAAGAGAATGTCACCGTTCGAGCCGTAAGCGGTCAGCACGAGGTCATTCAGGAGCAAGTCGTTCTCCTGATCTTCCGTGTCCATGAAGATGCGGATTCCGGCGGCGTTCGTGACGCCGATGTCGCCGAACGTGAGCGTCTTAGTGTGCTCGCCGTTCTTAGCGTCGCCCGATTTGATGTCACCGCAGACTAAGCCCTTATTCTTCTTCTCTTGGCAGCCGTAGCTCACGCCCCCGGCGGCGTTCGTGCCGTTGCCCGGCGACTGGATGGAGAGGATGGACTCAGGCGTGTGGCCGACCCCGCCCTTCGGCGCGGCCTCGCCCGGCAGGAAAATGATGTCGGCGCGCGCCTCGGCGCACGAGAGGCTGACGAAGACCAGCGCGGCGAGGCAGATGGCGAAGTGGGCGAAAAGTTTTCTCATGGCTGGCGTTCCTTTCCTCCGAAACCTTGAAAGAGTGAAAAATGGCCGTAAATTCGACGGAAAATCCTTCCGTGTCGAACGGTTGGGGCTCCGCGTCCGACCGAACCGACGCATGTATCCGCTATGTTTTAAGTTAAAGTGAGAATCCATACGGGCTTCCTCAATTTTCAGCGCGAAAAAAAGTCTGTGGGCCGGTAACGAAGTTTGTCGTTACCGGCCCACAGACTTTTTTTCGGATTCAGCGCGGGGGAAGGAAACTTGTAAATCCGCTCTTTATTCTTTCGCGGCCTGACGACGGCGGCGCACTTTGGCGGCGACCCCGGCGAGGCCGGTGCCGAACAGGAGCATCGTCATCGGCTCAGGAATCGGGGCGGTAGGATTACCGGCCACGTCGCTGTCGCCGCCGTTAACCGCTTGGAAGCGCGCGAAGATGGCCTGAGCCACTTGCTCGGCGGTCAGCCCCGAGAAGTCGCCGGAAATCGTGAAAGTGGCGCTCGTGCCGCCCGCGATGCCGTTCTGGACGCTCCCGCCGCCGAAGGTCGGATTGCCGTTCGGCTTGTCCATCAACACGAGGTCGAAGGAGGAGACGAAGTTCTGCGCTCCGGCGGTCGCGTTCAGGTCGTGCGCGATGAAGTAGTTCGAGTTCGTCGAGGACACGAGCTGGAAATTGTTGGCGCGCGTGCCGGGCAGGGCGAAGCCGATGTTGGTGATTGTGCCGGTCGAGCCGGGAGCCACGGAGGTGTTCGTGATGGTGAAAGTGAACTGATTGCCGACCAACGTGTAGTTGGAAATCGAAGCCGTCACGCCCGTCCCGTTGACGCCGGTGATGGTGAAAGAATCGGCGCGCGCCACCGTGGACAGGGCCATCATGACCATCGCCGCTGCGGTTGTGAGTAGAAGTCTGCGAATCATTGTCGTCTCATCCCCCGAAATTGAAGTTTTGTCGCCGACGTGCCCTGAAAGTGCTTTCCAAGGGCGGGGCGGAAGCGGAAGGGCTCGATTGGCGACAGTCTCAAAGCCTGTCTTCGGCCCGTCCTCGTTGAGAGTTTTTCTGTAACTCCTGATGAAGAAAGACGGGCAATCGAACGGCGTTTCCAGAAAATTGCAATTGTGTTGCGAGTGTCCGAGGAGGTTTAACAGAAGTGCCCCCGGAAGGTCAATCAAAAAATGTATCTCTTTGTCCGGTCACGCCTTAAGACCTTCCGAGCCGGAGCACGCGGGTGAAGCGCCCGACGACGGCGCGCGCTTCGGGCAGTCCCCAGAGGGAGGTGAGGGCGAAATAGAGCAGCCCGTAGGGCGTCAGGACGAGGGCGGCGACGATGATCGGGTGGAGCCCGCCGACCAAGAGCTTGAGCCCCCAGCCGACGGCGGCGCTCAGGATGGCCGCCGCCCAGAGCTTCGAGACGAATGAGAGGCCGAGGCCCGTCCGCCCGATCTGGCTGTTGAGCTTGCGTCGCAGGAAAATGAACTCGATCCACCCGGCGACGCCTGCCGAGGCCGTCAGCCCCACGGCCCCCCAGCGCATCTCGACGCCGAAGAGCGGCGGCAGATAGATGGCCGAGACGTAGCCGAGCCCGATGGCGAGGACGACGTGCAGGACGGCGAAGCGAAAGGGCGTCCGCGTGTCGTGCAGGGCGTAGAAGGCCGAGGCGTAGAGCCTGCCGAGCGTCGTCGGCAGAAGCCCGATGGCCGAGCCCGCGAGGATGGCCCAGATGTAGAGCACGTCGCCCCGGTCGAAGTTTCCCGTCCGGTAGAGCGCCGCGACCATCACGTCGCCGAGCGCGAGGAAGCCGACGATGGACGGGACGATGAAGAAGGAAATCTGGCGGAGCCCCGCGTCGAGCCGCTTGCGCAGTTGCGCGCTGACCTCGCCGCGCCCGCCCACGGCGCTCGCCATCGCGGGCAGTTCGGCGGCGGAAACAGCCATCCCGAAGAGGCTCACGGGCAGCGTGTAGAGGCTCTGCGTGTAGGTCAAAGCCTGCATCGGGCCGTTGCCGAGGAGGCTCGCAATCATCTCGTCCACGAAGGCGCTGATCTGCACGACGCCGCGACTGAGGAAGACCGGCAGGAAGTTGCGGATGACCGTCCGCACGTTCGTGTTCGAGGCCGCGAGCGACAGGCGCAAGCCTTTGACGAGGCGCAAGACCGAAGGAAGCTGGACGGAGAATTGGAGCGCGCTCCCCACGACCGCGCCCCAAGCCGTGTAGCGCGCGACCGCGCCCCAGACGCCGAGATCGTCCGGCGTGGCGCGGCCAAAGACGGGAGCCCCCGCGAGGACGAGCGCCACGATGATCGCCACGTTCCAGATAACGGGCGCGGTGTAAGACAGAAAGAAACGCCGGTGGCTGTTGAGTACGCCGAGACACCACGCGGAGATGACGAGCAGCCCCGCGCCGGGGAAGAAGATGCGGACGAGCTGGACGGTCAGGTCTCTTTTCTCGCCCTCGAAGCCGGGCGCAAGGAAGTCCGTCAAAAGCGGCGCGGCGAGGACGCCGACGAGCACCAGCACGGAGGTCGTGAGCGCGAGTATCGAGAAGATGACCCCGGCGACGCGGCCCGCCTCTTCGTGCTCGCCCTTCGCCAGCAGCTTCGCATAGACGGGGATGAAAGAGGCCGAGAGCGCGCCCTCGCCGAAGACGTTCTGGAGGAAGTTCGGGATGCGGAAGGCGGCGGCGTAAGCGTCGCCCGCGATGGAGAGGCCGAAGTAATGCGCGAAGACGCGCTGGCGGATGAGCCCGACGATGCGGCTCAAGAGAATCCCCGCGCCGACGAGAAAAGCGCCGCGCCGCGTGCTCTCTAAAGCGGGCGGCTTGGCCTCAGGGACTTCGGCGGCCTGCTCGGCGGGGGCTTGGCCCGCGACGCTGCCGAGCTGGATGTTCTCCTCGCCCGCGACGATTGCAGACTCTTCGCGCGTGGCGTCCTTCGTCGGCCTCGGCCCCTTTTGCTGTTCGTCCCCGGCGTCTTGAGTCATCGTCTGCTTTGGTCTCAATCCGCGGCGGTGTACGACCACTCGAACCGTGACGCGGGGAACCTTTCGTCTAGAGGCTGTAGTCCTTAATCTTCGTCAGGAGCGTCTTGTAGCTCACGCCCAGCTCTTCGGCGGCGCGCGTCTTGTTGCCGCCGTGCGCTTCGAGCGCGTCGGCAATCTTGCGGCGCTCGACGAGCCTGACGGCGCGCTCGACCGCCTCGTTCAGCGTGCCGCTCAAGTCCAAGTCCGCGCCCTTCTCGGCGACGCCCGCGCCCGGCGAGCCCGCGACGGGCAGGCCGAGGTCTGCGGGCGTGAGCACGGGCGCGTCGGCGAGGATACAGGCGCGCTCGATGGCGTTCTCCAACTCGCGGACGTTGCCCGGCCAAGAATGCGTGCGGAGCGCCGCGATGGCTGCCTCGCTCAGCGTCGCTTCGCGCTTGCGCATCTCTTTGCCGAACTGCGCGGCGAAGTGACGCGCGAGGAGCACCACGTCGTCGCCGCGCTCGCGCAAGGGAGGAATCTCGACGGGGAAGACGGCGAGGCGGAAGTAGAGGTCGCGGCGGAAGTCGCCGCGCTCGGCGGCCTCCTTCAAGTCGCGGTTGGTCGCGGCGACGACGCGCACGTCAACCGAGACGGGCGCGCGCCCGCCGATGCGGTCAACCGTCTTCTCCTCAATCGCGCGCAGCAGTTTGCTCTGCGCGCTGACGGGCAGCTCGCCGATTTCGTCGAGGAAGATGGTGCCGCCCGCCGCCAGCTCGAACTTGCCGGGCCGTCGCTCGGTCGCGCCCGTGAAGGAGCCGCGCTCGTGGCCGAAGAGTTCCGACTCGATGAGCGTTTCGGGGATGGCCGCGCAGTTGACGGCGACGAAGGCGCGGTCGCGGCGATGGCTGAGGTGATGGACGGCGCGGGCGAACAACTCTTTGCCCGTGCCCGACTCGCCGAGGAGGAGCACGTTGGTGTCGGTCGTTGCCACGCGCTGCGTCTCGGCGACGGCGCGCTTGATGGCTTCCGACTCGCCGATGATGCGCGGGAAGCCGTAGCGGCGCGACCACTCCTCGCGCAGCATGACGTTCTCGGTACGCAAGCGGGCCTGTTCGAGCGCGCGCCCGACCAGGAGGAGCAGGTGGTTCGAGTCAACCGGCTTTTGCAGAAAGTCGTGCGCGCCGTCCTTCATCGCCTGCACGGCCTCGTCCACCGAGCCGTAGGCGGTCATCAGAACGACTGGAAGGTCGGGGTCTGCCGCCTTCGCGGCGCGGAGCACGTCGAGGCCGGAGCCGTGCGGCATCCTCAAGTCGGTGAGGACGAGGCGGAAGGGCGCGGCGCGCTGTAGCTCCTGCGCCGCCGCGCGCGCGTCCTCGGCCTCCGTGACCGAGTACCCGGCGTTCTCCAGCGTCAGGCGCAGGACGCGCCGCAAACTCTCCTTGTCTTCGACGAGCAGGATGTCTGGCATAAAAGAAACGATGAACGCGGAACGCTGAACGATGAACTAAAAGACAAGACGACTTGTTTTTCATTCCGCGTTCCGCGTTCCGCGTTCATCGTTAAAGTCGTGGCGGATGGTAGCGACGCGCGCGCGGGCGTGTCAAGCAGGAGGGCGGAAACGAAAGGCGCGGGCGAAGACCGTGAAGGTGCGACGCCCGCGCCGGGGAGTTGAAGAAAGAAGCGTGCTCTATTTTTCCTGCACGCCGACGACGCGGATGCCGAGCACCTTGAGCGCGTTGGCGACGTTGACCGAGTCGTACTGCATGTTCGAGTTGCCGCCGCCGTTGGTCTGGAAGGTTGGCGCGAGGAAGGGGTGCTCGTCGTCGTTCTCTTCGGGCGGCCACGTGCGGTCGAACTTGGCGACGACGACCGCGCCGAGGATGTCGCCGTTGCCGCCGCCGTTGCGCGTCATCGCGCCCTCACCGAGGACGAGGATGATGCCGTTGAAGTTCGCGTTGCCGCTCATCGAGAGCGTCCCCGTGACGACCAGCAGGCCCGTCCCGTTGCGGAGGTCGGCGTCGCCGTCAACGAAGGTGAGCTGCGGCTCGGAGTCGCTCCCGTAGTCCGTGGGGGTGCTCGTGAAATAACGGTCGGTGGACTCGGCCATCGCCGCCAGCTCGACGAGCAGCGCGCGCGCCGAGTCAGCCGATTGGAGCCACGGCATCAAGTCGCCGTTGGCGATGTTCGACACCTTCTCGGCACTGGCGGTGACGGTGTTCGGCTTGCTGTTGGCGACGGTGGTGGCGGCCTGCGTCTGGTTCCCGCCGCAGGTCGTGCCGAAGACCGGGAGCGGGCCTGCCGCGCCCGCGGCGTCGTTGCCGTTGTACTCCTTGGCGTTACTCTGGCCGATCTCGAACAACGGCATGTCCGAACAGTCGTCGGCCCCGCGCATGAGCAGCGTCGAGTTGGCCTCGAAGTCGAAGGTCGAGCGGCTGACGAGCAGCGAGAGCCGCTTGATGGAGCCGCGCGGGCCGTAGCCGGTCGAGGTGACGATCACGTTATCCGGGTCGCCGCCGTCGTCCGCAATGCCGGGCGGGAGGCTGACGGCGACGCTATAGGCGAAGGGGCCGAGCAGCTTGGCCGGAGTGCCGCCGACGTTGTGGTCGTAGTCGAGCCACGCGTCGAGGTTGCCGCCGTCTTTGTCGAGGGCCGCGCGGAGCGTGGCGGCGTCGGCGTCGCCGTTCTCGACGTTGCCGCGCAGGACGTTCAAGGCCGATTGCAGACCGGCCTCGGCGCTGTAGTAAGCCTGCATCTCGGCGGTCGAGCCGAAGGAGACGGCGACCGAGCCGGTCGTCTTGACGAGCAGCGCGCCGCCCGCCAGAAGCAGCAGCGTCGAGACGAGCAGCGCCGTGATGAGCGCCGCGCCGCGCTCGCCTTCGCGCGCGGGCCGTGGGTGGTGCTGAAGGGTCGTCTTCATCGGGGTTGTCTCCTCGATACCGTGCGGGTTGAAGTGGCCTTTAATATTTCGGCAGCGCGGAGTTGGTCAGCGCCAGCGAGTTGCGCAGCGTCACGTCGGAGACGAGTTGCACGCTGGAGGCGGGCTGGTAGCCGGGCGAGTTCGGCTGCCCGACGGCGGGCAGCGTCGCGCAGATGACGAGCACGAGGTACTGCGCCTTCTCAGGGGTCGTGACGGCGGCCTGCGAAGCGTCGTCCACGTCGCAGGTGCCGGTCTCGTAGTTCTGCCTCTGGCCGTAGTAGCGGACTTTGAGGCTATCTACGTTCTCGGCCAGCACGGTGCCGGTAGTGATGACATCTCCGGCGTCGTCGAGCGCGTAGCGGACGAGAGAATTCTTGCCCGTGTTCGGGTTGTTGGCGAGTTGGAACGAGACGATCTCGTCGGCGTCCCAGGCGTTGTTCTCGTTGTAGTCGGAGAGCACGGTCACCCCGGCGTTGCTCGACTGGGCGGCGAGGATGCCGTTGCTCTTGAGGCTGTACCCGGCGTTGCCGATCTCGCGCGTCATGGTGTTGAGCGCGCGCTGCGTGTCGGCGAGCGCGAGCGTCTTCAAGTCCTCGCGCGTCCGCATCCGGAAGGAGCTGGAGAGCAGCGTCGTCGCCATC
>DASTQX010000528.1:0-5654 GCA_035761505.1 Pyrinomonadaceae bacterium | reverse complement strand
CGGCCTCGGCCTCTGCCAGTCGGGCGCGCACGTCATGGCGCGGCGCGGCGCGTCTTATCGTCAAATCGTCGAGCACTTCTTCCCCGGCGTCTCGGTCGGGAGCCGGGAGCGGAGAAGCCACGAGCTTGAGAGCGCGGAGTCGGAACCTCGAACCTCGAATCTCGAATCCGAAATTTTTCAGACCGCCGCGTTTCGTCAAGTCCCTGACGCTACTGCTTCGAGTTTTACCGAAGACGTTCCGCGCGCGAATCTTTTTCGACGCGCCGTCTTCTCCACACGCGCCGCGCCGCGCGAAGCGCAGAGGGCGAGGGCGCAACGCCTGACGCTTTCGAGCGAGCATTTCCGCGTGAGCTATCCGGCGCGGGCCGCGCGGCGCGAGGTCGAGGCGATGGTGCGGGCTCTGGAAGGCGCGCGCCGCGACGTGCTCTCGCGTCTCGAAGCATCGGGCATCAACGACGCCGCGCTGGGGACGGCTGAGCTGTACGTGCACGAGACGACGGGCGACTTCACGGGCTCGACGGGGCTGCCCGCGTGGCTCGCGGCCTCGACGCGCGGGCGGCGCATCGAGTCGCAGCCGCCGGAAGTCCTGCGTCGCCGGGGCGTCATCTGGACGACGATGCGCCACGAGTTCGTGCACGTCGCGTTGGAGGCTTTGGGACGCGGGCGCGCGCCGCTCTGGCTCGTCGAAGGCTTGGCCGCGCACGTCGCCGGTGAGGGCGCGCTCCTCTCGCGCGCGTCGCGGCGCGGCAAGCAACTTTCCGTCGAAGAGATTGAGCGCGGGCTCGCGCACGCGACCTCCGCGCAGGAGACGCGCGCCCTCTACGCCGCCGCCTACGCCGAAGTCTCCGCCCTCATCCGCCGCGAAGGCGAAGCCGCCGCGTGGCGTCGCGCCCTGCGCGGTTGACGAACCTTCGGGCCGCCGCCTCGCTTCAACTCGCCCCGCGATTCGGTATAATCAAACGCGCCTTCATCCTCTTAACGAAAGCTGAACGGGGAAGTGGAATCTTCAAAGACAAAGACGGGACGGCTGGCGGCCTTCGCGTGGGCGGTGGTGGTCTTCAATCTGGCGGTGATCTTGTGGGGCGCTTACGTGCGCGCGACGGGTTCGGGCGCGGGGTGCGGGAGCCACTGGCCTCTGTGCAACGGCGAGGTCTTGCCTGCGGCGGCGAGGGAAGGGAGGACGCTCATCGAGTTCGCGCACCGGACGACGAGCGGGCTGGCGTTCTTGTTGGTGGTCGGGCTCGTCTGGTGGGTCTTCCGCGCGCTGCCGAAGGGGCACGCGGCGCGAAGGGGGGCGGTGCTCTCGCTCGTCTTCATGGTTATCGAGGCGCTCATCGGCGCGGGGCTCGTGCTCTTCCGGCTGGTGGCCGACGACGCTTCGGTGGCGCGCGCGTTTTATCTCTCGCTGCACCTCGTCAACACGTTCGTCCTCGTGGCCGTGCTCGGTCTGACGGCGTGGTGGACTTCGGGCGGGAGGGCTTTGAGTTTGAAGGGCGGGCGCGACGCGCTGCGCTGGTGGCTGGCCGGTGCTGTGCTGGGGACGCTCGCGCTCGGCGTGAGCGGGGCGGTGGCGGCGCTCGGCGCGACGCTCTTTCCGGAGAGCGCGCCGCTCGCGTCGGCACGCGGCGACCTCTCGGCGACGGCGCAACTCATGTTCAGCCTCCGGCATTACCAGTTGCACCCTTCGCTCGCCGTGCTGGTCGGCGCGTACCTCGTCGCCGTGGCCGCGATGACCAAGAGGATGCGGCCCGGCGTGTGGACGAAGCGGTTCGCCAGCTCGATGACGGCGCTGGTCTTGGTGCAGCTCGGCGTCGGGCTCTTGAACGCGGCGCTGCTCGCGCCCGTGTGGCTTCAGCTCACGCATCTTCTGCTCGCAGACCTGCTCTGGCTCGCGCTCGTGCTGCTCTCGGCCACGGCGCTGGCGCGCGAGGGTGAGACGGCTGAAGAGTCGCCACGCGTGAGCCTGCGCGCGGCAGTCGAAGTCTCGAATTGATCCCTCGTTTGATTGATTCGTTCGTCTTCGTTTCGGCGAGCCGTTGAATCAATCCCTCCGTGACGTTTTCGTTATCAATGAGACAGAGAAAATCCCTAACCTGACGGGCATGAGAAAGAGCACTCGCCGGGCGGGGGAGGCGGAAGGCGCGGAGCCGTTGCGCGAGGCCGAGCCGCGTCTGGGGCTGGTCTGCATCACGCACTCGGATGAGGTGAGGTATCGCGCGCTGACGCGCAAGCGGCTCTTGCAGTTCGGCGAGCAGGAGCGGAAAAGCAGGCTGCGCGAGTTGTACGCCGACAACCTCTCGCGTCTGAACCGCGCGCTCGACTTCTGCGCGGCGCGCGGCCTCCGGCTCTACCGCATGACTTCGGGGCTCTTCCCGTTCGCGGACGACGAGGCGGGCGCGGGGCTCCTCGAAGAGTTCCGCGCGGAGTTGGCGCGGACGGGCGAGCGCGCCGCCGCGCTCGGCATCCGTCTCGTGCTGCACCCCGACCAGTTCGTCGTCCTCAACTCGGACTCGCCGCAGACGGTCGCCAACAGCGTCAAAATTTTGGAGACGCACGCGCGCGTGCTGGACTTGCTCGGACAGCCGCGCAGCCCGTGGGCGCTCATCGAGATTCACGGCGGGAAGGGCGGGCGGGCCGAGAGGCTCGTCGAGAACATCTCGCAGCTTCCCGAAGGCGTGCGCTCGCGCATCGCGTTCGAGAACGACGAGTACATCTACCGCGCCGTGGAGATTCTCGACATCTGCCGCCGCGCGGGCGTGCCGATGGTCTTCGACGCGCACCACCACGTCGTCCATGAAGGGCTCGACAGTTACGATCATCCGAGCGTGGCCGAGATGGTCGAGGCGGCGCGCGCGACGTGGCCCGTGCCCGAATGGCAACTCGCGCACATCTCGAACGGGCGCGCGAGTTTCGGCGACCGGCAGCACAGCGACCTCATCGAGACGATGCCCGAAGCTTACCGCCGCGTCCCCTGGATCGAGGTCGAAGCCAAGCACAAGGAACTCGCCATCGAAAAGCTGAGCGCCGAATGGCTCGCCGCCGGAGCGCCCGTCGAGACGAAAGGGGCCGCCGCGTGAAGGGCTCGACGGAGAGATTGCTGAACGGCCTCACGCCTTCCGCGTGAGTGCTCGCCGCGCGCGTGAGGTCGGCGGAGACATCCGGCGCGGCGCGGGTCGCATCAATGTTTGCGGGTCGAGAGGGGAATGAAGTTAATGAAGCAAGCCGTCGCAATCATCACGCTGGCGCTCGCGCTCGCCGCGCCGTGCCGGACGCAGACTCCGAGTAAGCCGCCAGAGGTGAAGACCGAAGCGGGCGCGGCGTCGCCCGCCGTTGACGCAGGGAAACTCTTCGAGGACGTGCGCGTGCTCTCAGCCGACGAGATGGAGGGTCGCGGGGCGGGCACGCCGGGCGGCGCGCGGGCGCGCTCTTACATCACGGGGCGCTTCGGCCAGACGGGGTTGAAGCCTTTCTTCGGCGCGTCGTTCGAGCAGCCGGTCGAGTTGGCGGCGCGCGGCGGCGGGAAGGCCGGGGCGGGCGCGAACGTGGTCGGCGTCGTGCGCGGCAAGAAGAATCCGGAGCGCTTCGTCGTCGTCACGGCGCACTACGACCACCTCGGCGTGCGGAACGGGCAGATTTACAACGGCGCGGACGACAACGCTTCGGGCGTGGCGACGCTGCTGGCGCTGGCCGCGCACTTCAGCCGTCAACCGCCGGACAACTCTTTCATCTTCGCGGCGCTCGACAACGAGGAGGGCGGCGGCGCGGGCGCGAAGACGCTCGTCAAGACGCTGCTCGAAGCGAAGCGGGACGTGGCGCTCAACGTCAACCTCGACATGGTGAGCCACAGCGCGCGCGGCGAGCTGTACGCCGCCGGGACTTATCATTACCCGTCGCTCAAGCCGCTCCTTGAGAAAGTCGCGGCGCGCGCGCCCGTCAAACTCCTGCTCGGACACGACCGCCCGGAGCCGAAGGCCGACGACTGGACGACGCAATCCGACCACGGGGCTTTCCACAAAGAGAAAATTCCCTTCGTCTATTTCGGCGTCGAAGACCACGAGGATTACCACAAGCCCTCGGACGACTTCGGGACGATCACGCAAGACTTCTTCGCCCGCGCCGCCGAGACTATCCTTGAAGCCTTGAAGACGTTCGACGAAAACCTCTCGACGGTCGAGAGGCCGAAGCGTTAGAGGCTGTCTGAGAAGTATTCGACCGGAGCCTTGAAAGGGCTCAAGCGGCGTCACTGGATATGCGTCGGCGTGATGATGATGACCTTCGCGCCGCGTCGTTCGGTCTTGTCCACGAGGTCGGAGGTGCCGCCGGGGCCGTCGCCGGTCGGCTCCATGTCCCAGAGCGCGATGAGGGTCACGCAGTCGTCGCCGCCCGCGGCCAGAGCGTTGTGGAGCATCCAGAGGTTGACGCGCTGCCAGATGTTGTAATCCGGCTTCGTGCGGAGCCACGCCGGGAGGTACTCGGATTTGTCGGCGGGCTCTTCGGTCAAGTCGCAGAGGATGCGCACGGCCCCTTGCGCGCTCAGCCGCTCGTGCAGGCGGCGGAACCGCTCGACCCACTGCGGCCCGGCGCTCTGCACCGACCTCTTCACGAAGAGGCCGGGATGGAGACCGAGGTAGAGCCGGGTCGGGATGCCGAGTTCGGCGCAGACCTCGTGGAAGAGGATGTCGCCGCCCGAAGCGCCCCCGGCGATGCCGAACGAGACGCCGTCGCCGTTCTTCATCTCGGCCTCGACGGCTTCCTTGATCTTCTGTCGCACCACGTCCTCTTTGTCGGGGGGGAAGCGCGGGTTCGCGCGCGCGGGCGTGTCAATCATGTGGCCGGTGAAGATGAGGATGCGCGGTCGTTTCGGCGGGCCGACGGCTTCGGGCTGCGGCTCGCCGACGAACTTGAGGACTTCCGCGACATTGGCCGCGAGCACGCCGAGGTCTCGATAGACGGCGAGCTGGTTGCGCACGGCGTCCGCCGCGAAGTCGGGAGCCCCGGCCAGCGCGTCGCGGTAGGCGGTGGCGACCCGCTTCGGGCGGTCGGAGGTGAGGCAGCACAGGTCGGCGACGCTGACCTCGGCCCACACATCTTTTTTGCCCGCGCTCTCCAAGCGTTCGAGCGTCCCGTGAAGCGAGATTTCGACCGCCCCGGCGAGCTTCGCGGCGCGCGTCTGAAGTTTCTTCAACTCCTTCGCGGCCTCTTCGTCGTCGTCGAAGCGCTCGGCCCACACGTCGGGCAGAGCGGCGGCCAGCTCGATCTGCACCTTGAGCATCGCCAGCGCGTTGAGGCCGGAGTAGAAGTGGTTGAGGTCTTCGGCGAAGGCGTGCTCGTAGTGCTCGAAGGCGTCCTGGAGCAGGCCGGAGCGGAGCGCCGTCTCAGGCCGCGCGGCGGGCTCGGCAGCCTCCCACTCGTTCCGCCAGAGCGACTTCGCGTTGCGCGCCAAGAGCGCGTAGGCTTCGGCCCGCCTGTCACGCTCGATGCCTTTGACCGAGAGGGCGCGTTCGAGCGCCTGAGTTGATTCGGTCAGCTCGTCCAGCCGCTCGTAGATCGTGCCGAGCAGGAGGTTCGCTTCGAGGTCGTGCGGCTTGACGGAGCGGACGGCCTCCCAAGTGGACTTCGCGCCCTCGAAGTCGTTGAGGTCGAACTGCGCGCGG
>DASTQX010000527.1:0-25456 GCA_035761505.1 Pyrinomonadaceae bacterium | reverse complement strand
TTTAGAGGGCTGAAAAATGGATGTAATGTTTTAGGGCAGTAATTTCAAACCTGTTAAGCCACAACTTTCGCCTTTTTCGGGCCGTTACAGAGCCTCGCCTTGCTTGACAGAAAGTGTGCCAAAAGATAGTCTTAATGTTTTCGTTTGAGGAGAAGATAGACAGTTATGCCGAAGAGAACATTTCAACCGAACAACCGCCGCCGCGCCAAGACGCACGGTTTCCGCGCCCGGATGGCTACCAAGAACGGTCGCATGGTCATTAAGAGACGCAGGGCCAAAGGGCGCAAGCGGCTGACCCCTTCACATTATTAGTCTGGAGCCACTTTGCCTCAGCGAGCGCCGTTGCGTAGTTCCGCGGAGTACCGAAAGGTTTACGGCAACGGGCGACGCTACGACGGGCGTCTGTTGTCGGTCTTTGTTCTGGACAACGAAGCGGCCCAACATCGTCTCGGCATCACCGCTTCGCGCAAAATGTCTCTGAGGGCGGTCGGGCGTAACCGGGCCAAGCGGCTGATACGCGAGACGTTCCGCCTGAGCGTAGGCGAACTGGCCGAGCTTCAAAGAAAGTACGACTGGGTGATAAACGCGCGCCGGTCGCTACTTTCGGTGAAAATGGCTTCGGTTCTCGAAGAGTTCCGGCAGATCGTCGCTCGCTTGAAGAGCGACGAGCGACGTTGATTTTCGGCGCGGGTACTTGAGCGGTGAAGGTAATTTTTGCGGGGCTTTTAAGGTTTTATAAGGCGAGCATCTCGCCTCTGCTCCCCCCCGCCTGCCGCTTCGTTCCGACGTGTTCGGAATACACTCTGGAAGCGGTCGAGAAATACGGTGCCCTGCGCGGGGGCTGGATGGGAGCCCGCCGACTTTTGAAGTGTCATCCTTTTCATCCGGGCGGCTACGACCCGGTCAAATAAATTCTCTTGAGTTCACTCTCTCTGCCGCCAAAAATTTCATAAGTGCCGATAAATACGAACTAAATGGAACAGAAGCGCCTTTTACTAGCTTTCGCACTCTCGGCCATCATTCTCTTCGGGTGGAGCTATCTGTTCCCCCCGACTCCCCCGCAAACCGACGCCAATCCTCCGACAACGGCCAACACGCCGGCTCCCGTCGCGCCCGTCCAGACGCCGCCGCCCGCCGGAGGACAAGTCGAAGTTTCCAACACGTCCGCCCCCGACAATAATCCGCAACGCACGCTCTCGGTCTCCACGCCTCTTTTTGAAGTCGTTTTTGACAGCCGTGGCGCAATCGCCAAAAGCTGGATTATCAAACAGAACAAGGACGAAAGTGGCAAGGCGAAGCCGCTCTACTCAATCGCAAGCACAGGCGACAACCGCCAGCCGCTCCAACTCGTTTCGCCTAAAGGATTTGAGCAGGGTCAAGCGCCTCTCAAGATCATCACGGGCCGGGCCGAGCTTGACTCGACGCTCTCTGCCAGAAATTATCAAATCGGCGGCGTCGAGGGTGACGCGGCAGAGGCGAGTCTCTCTCTGAAACCGGGTGAGAAGAAGACCGTCGAATTCTTGATGGCCGATCCCGCGAGCGGGCTCGACGTGTCGAAGCGTTTGACGTTCGACGCCGACCATTACACCGTCAAAATCGAGACGAAGCTTTCGCAGGGCGGCCAGCCTTTAACGACCGCGAAGATGGCCGTCGGCCCCAGCATCGGCGATCAGGGGATTCCCCATTACACCTTCTATTCCGTTGCGCCGGAGGGAGTTATCGCTTTAGGCGACGATGTTATAAGGGTCTATGCTTCCGAAGTCGAAGCGGACAAAAACAGCCCGCGCGTCCGAACCATTGACGGCCCGGTTCACTGGGCTGCGGTCGGCGACACTTATTTCGCGATGGCCCTTGTGTTGCCGCAACCCGCCTCCGGCGTGGAGTACCGGGCCGAGAAGTATCAACACACGACCGACGGGCAGAATGAAGACCGGTTCTTAATCACCGGCTACGTGCCTATCCCCGTGGACGGGACGCCCGCGTACCTCTTCACCGGCCCCAAAGATCACGACCAGCTCGAAGAGACAGGCGCTCTCATCAGCGGTAACTTGTCCGGTCGCCAGATAGACCTCGGAAAGTTAATTGATTATGGCTGGACGGGCCGCATCACGAAGCCTCTGGCGGCCCCGATTCTCTGGTCTATCAACTATCTGAACAAGCTCACGGGGAGCTTCGGTATCGCTATTATTCTCTTTACCATCATCATTTACATGCTCTTCTTCCCGCTCAAGTGGCGCTCTTCCAAGTCAATGCGGAAGGCCCAGAAGCTCGCGCCGCGGATGAAGGAGTTGCAAGAGAAAATCAAGGGGCTGAAGCAGAATGACCCGCGCCTCAAAGAGTTGCAGATGGAGCAACTGCGTCTGATGAAGGAGGGCAACCCGCTCGGCGGCTGTCTGCCACTGCTCATCCAGATGCCTTTCCTCATCGCGCTCTACGTGGCGATTACCATCTCGATTGACTTCCGCCAGTCGTCGTTCCTCTGGGTGCCCGACCTCTCAGCCGCTGACCCGATTAAACTGCTCCCGATTTTGATGGCGGCCTCGATGCTCGTCCTGCAACTGATTACGCCCGCGCCCTCAGCCGACCCGCTGCAAAGAAAGATGATGGCCGTCATCATGCCCGTCATGATGCTCTACATCCTTTGGAGCGCACCCGCCGGATTGCTCGTTTACTGGCTCGTCGGCAACCTCGTCGGGTTCGGCCAACAGGTGGTGATTAATCGCCTTCTGAAGAAGTCCGAGGACGACGAGGAGCCGCAGCCGCCGGAGAAGGGCAAGGCCGGGTCGCGTCCGAACAAAAAACTCAGCGAAGCGCGCCCGTCACAAGCCTGATTCGGGCGCATAAGTGTTTCTTGATAAGCGGTTTGAGTCTGTTTGCCATGAGCGAAGTTCACCAACAAGCCGAGACGTTTCTGAACGACATCTTCACGCACGCTGGATTTGAGCTTCGGGCGAAGGCCGCCGCTTCCGAGTCCGGCTGCACTCTGGATATTGAAGGCCCGGACGCCTCTCTGCTTCGGAGCGAAGGCGGCGAGTTGCTGGACGCTCTGGAACATTTTGTCAATCAATCCTTCGGGCGAGAACTCCCGCACGGCGAACGCTACGTCCTCGACGTGGAGGATTTCCGCGCGCTGCGTGAAACCGAATTGCGCGCGATGGCACGCCACGCCGCCGAGCGGGTCTATGCTTCGGGCGTCCCCTTCACCTTCGCGCCGATGAACGCCAACGAGCGGCGTGTCATCCATCTCGCGCTCGCCGACGACGAAAAGCTCTTTACCGAATCCGTCGGCGAAGGCAACGGGCGGCGGCTCAAAGTGAGCCTCAAAAAGAGCACTTAAGTTCTTTGCCCGGTGAGTTTGGAGTGCCTTACGCGCACTCGCAGTTGCGCCAGTGCATGCAACAGACACCATCGTTGCTCTCTCGACACCACCGGGGCGGAGCGGCATCGGCGTCATTCGCATCAGCGGCCCGGACGCCCTCGCCCTGACACGCTCCCTCCTGCGTGACGAAAGCTTCAAACCCGAACCTCAACGCGTCTTTCTCAAGCCCCTCCGCGAACTCGACGGCGGGGAAGTTTTAGACCAAGCCCTCGTCACTTACTTTAAATCCCCGCGCTCTTTCACCGGCGAAGATGTCGTCGAATTGAGCTGTCACGGCTCGCCTCCGCTTCTCTTAAGTATTATAGATTCACTGCTTTACCTCGGCGCGCGGGCTGCCGATGCGGGCGAGTTCACGATGCGCGCACTGTCGAGCGGGCGTCTCAACCTGACTCAGGCCGAGGCCATCCGCGACCTCATAGACGCACAGACGCACGCCGCCGTGCGGCAGGCCGCGCGCCAACTCGGAGGCGAGCTGTCGGCGCGGCTTCAGCCTTTAAAAGACTCCTTACTGGAAATCATCGTCCCTCTGGAATCTTCGCTTGAATTCGTCGAAGACGATCTGCCCGAAGATTTAGCCGCGCAGGTCTCACAAAAGCTTTCCACGCTCGCGGAGACGGTCAAGAGTCTGGCCGGGACTTTTCGCACCGGAAGGCTTCTCAAGGAAGGACTGCACGTCACCCTCGCCGGGCGGCCCAACGTGGGTAAATCCAGCATCTTCAACGGATTGCTTCGACTCGAAAGGGCCATCGTCACGGAGATTCCCGGCACGACCCGCGATACTTTAAGCGAAGTTATTGACGTTGAAGGAGTTCCGGTTCTCATCACGGACACCGCCGGCGTCCGTACCTCTTCGGACAAGATCGAGCAGTTGGGCGTCGAACGAACGCGGCGGGCCATCGTGGATGCCGATTTAATCGTCGTCGTCCTCGACGGCTCCCAGCCGCTCGCGCCCGAAGACCTCGAAGTCATCGAAGATGCTGCTCAAAGCCGCTTTATCATCGCTCTGAACAAGAATGACCTCAGCGCACACGATGCCGACCGAGTTCGTGATTTGAGCAACGGCGCAACAATTCTCTCCGTCTCGGCCAAAACCGGGGCGGGGCTCGATTCTCTCTGCGCCGCTATCGTCGAGCCTTTTTCAGCACATGAAACATTCGCCGGAAATTTTATCATCACCAACGCGCGGCACTACGACCTCCTGCGGCGGACGGAAAATGCTATCCTTACGTCAAAGGATTTATTATCCCGGCGCGCGAGCGAGGAGCTTGTCCTCGTCGGACTGTACGACGCCCTGCGTTTTCTCGGAGAAGTGACCGGAGAGACGACGCCCGAAGACGTGCTCTCGCAGATTTTCTCGACTTTCTGTATAGGTAAGTGAATATGAGTTTTGACGAAGTTTTTGACGTAATCGTGATCGGCGCGGGCCACGCCGGTTGTGAAGCCGCCTCGGCCTCCGCGCGCATCGGCACGCAGACGGCCCTCGTGACTCTCAATCTGGACATGATCGGGCAGATGTCTTGCAACCCGGCGGTCGGAGGCATTGCGAAAGGCAATCTGGTGCGCGAGATTGACGCCCTCGGCGGCATCATGGGGCACGTCATTGACCGCACGGGCATCCAGTTTCGCCTCCTCAACCGCTCGCGCGGCCCCGCCGTTCAGGCTCCGCGCGCGCAGGCCGACCGCGCTTTATACCGCACGGAAATGCGCCGCACCCTCGAAGCGACGCCGAATCTGCATCTCCGACAGGGCTTAGTTATTGATTTCATTATTGAGAACGGTTCCGTCATCGGGGTCGAGCTGCAAGACACCCGGCGACTCCGCGCCGATGCGGTCGTGGTCGCCACGGGTACTTTTTTGAACGGCTTAATTCACACGGGCCGCAGGACTTACACGGCGGGCCGGGCCGGTGAACCGGCTTCCATCGAGCTTGCGGAAAGCTTAAAGCACCTCGGATTTCCCGTCGGTCGCCTGAAGACCGGCACTCCGCCGCGCCTCGACGGGCGTACTATTGACTGGGACGCCTTCGAGCCGCAACCTGCGGACGAACGCCCTGTCCCCTTCTCTTTTGCGACCGAAACCATCGAACAACCTCAAATTACCTGTTTCATCGGCTACACGAACGAGGGAGTACACGATTCCATTCGTTCTAACATCAACGAATCCCCTCTCTATTCGGGCCAGATTAAAGGCGTCGGCCCGCGCTATTGCCCCTCGATTGAAGATAAAGTCGTTAAATTCCCCGATAAATCGCGTCATCAACTCTTTCTCGAACCCGAAGGGCATGACACCTACGAAGTCTATCTCAACGGATTCTCGACTTCCCTCCCTTCAGAACTTCAGCAGGAGATTGTTCACAAAATCCCCGGCCTCGAAGAGGCGAAGATAATCCGTCCCGGCTATGCTATCGAATATGATTTTGTTGATCCCAGAGGACTTACACCGTTCCTGCAAACCACCAAAATCCGTGGACTCTTCTTCGCGGGTCAGCTCAACGGCACGACCGGCTACGAGGAGGCCGCCTGTCAAGGCTTCATCGCGGGAGTTAACGCCGCGCTTTCTGTTCAAGGTCGGGAAGGTTTCAGGCTGCGACGTGAGGAGTCGTATATCGGCGTTTTGATTGACGACCTCATCAATCATGGCGTGGACGAGCCTTACCGGATGTTCACCTCTCGCGCCGAGCACCGCCTTTCGCTCAGGCACGATACATCTGACACCAGACTTTCACCCTACGGGCGCGAGTTAGGTCTCGTCGGCGATTCCGCTTGGGATCGTTTCAATCAGCGTTTTGATCGCATCGCCAGATTGAAGATTTACTTAGAAGAGACCCGCCTCAAACGTTCGGACGAGCGATACTACGAATTGTCTAATTTACTCGGCAGAGATTTAGGTGATTCAGTCTCGCTCGCACAACTCTCGCAGTATCAGAATGTTGATAACGAGCTGATTTTCCGATTGCTGCCGGGCAAGATGCGGTCGAATTTCACGATTGGCGATATTGAAACGACTCTGGCCGACATTCTGTACAGCGGCTATATCCAATCCCAGCGGGTCAACTTTGAGCGCATTTATCAACACGACAAGTTAGAAATTCCTCAAAGCCTCAAATTCAGTCAGATCAGCGGCCTGTCGCGCGAGATGGTGGAGCGCCTTGAGCGTTCGCAACCTCAGAGCTTTGGACAGGCCCGACAGATTCCCGGCATGACCCCGGCTGCCCTCTTCCTGCTCCTGTATCAATTAAAGCACGCCCAGGCGGCATGAGTTTCCATGTTTCACGTGTCACATACGTGCAGTGTGGCACGTGAAACATTAGAAAAGCCCTCCTAAATTATTCCCTAAAGAGCTTTGGAGCCCGAAAAACTCCTTTGGCCTTGATACAGACGTACTTCCGGTCTGAGAGGCTGAGCGCGGTTTAATGTTATGGCATCGGTAAGCCAACTATGCTAATTTATCCGCGTTCACTCAAGACCGCGAAATAGAGGATCGAAAATGGCGAAGATTATCGCGGTGACCAATCAAAAAGGTGGGGTTGGTAAAACTACGACCGCCGTAAATCTCGCCGCGGCTCTGGCGGTCGCCGAAATGCGGGTCTTGTTAATAGATATGGACCCACAGGCGAACGCGACTTCAGGCGTGGGGATACAGAGAGGCTCTTTGAGACGCAGTTTGTATCACACACTTATCCTTAACGAGCCTGTCCGAAACGTCATTAAGGATACAGAAATTCCCCTCTTGAAGGTTCTTCCTTCCGACAAAAACCTGATCGGCGCAGAAATAGAGTTAGTAGATACCGACCGACGTGAGTTCAAGTTAAAAGACTCTCTCACCGACATTCAGGAAGATTTTGATTTCATCATCATTGATTGCCCTCCTTCCCTCGGCCACTTGACGTTAAACGCTTTGACCGCGGCTGACGCGCTTCTGGTTCCCATCCAATGTGAATATTACGCTCTCGAAGGCGTGACGGAGTTATTCGATACCCTCGCGCGCATCCGGCGCGCTTTGAATCCCGACCTGACGATTGAAGGTTTGCTGCTCACGATGTTTGACGAGCGGACGAATCTTTCAGCGGCGGTGGCCGCCGATTTGAGAGATTTTTATGGTCGTCAAGTGTTTGAAGCGGTGATTCCGCGCAACGTCCGTCTGGCGGAGGCACCGAGTTACGGTAAGCCGATAATTCTTTATGACATACGGTCGAGAGGTGCTGAAAGCTATCTTCAGCTAGCAAAGGAGATTATGGCTCATGACAAGAAGAGTTCTCGGTCGGGGATTGAGCGCGCTGCTGTCGGACAGACCCTCGATAGCCAATGAGGAGATGATCGAGATAGACATTGATTTAATTGAACCTAACACTCTCCAGCCACGCACCAACTTCGACGAAGAGCGCTTAGAAGAGCTAGCACAGTCTATTAAATCAAACGGCATTATCCAACCTCTGCTCGTCCGGAGGCAGAACGGGGAGCGTTTTCAACTCGTCGCCGGGGAAAGAAGATGGCGCGCCGCGCAACGTGCGGGGCTGCTACGCGTGCCGTGCGTCGTGCGTGAAATCCCGGAAGATAAAATCCTTGAGCTTGCTTTAATTGAAAACATCCAGCGACAGGAATTGAACGCCATCGAAGAAGCTCACGCTTATAAAAGATTGATTGAAACACTCGGTTTGACGCAGGAGATGGTCGCGCAGAGGGTCGGAAGAGATCGCACATTCATCACTAACTACTTACGGCTCTTGCGTTTACCGGAAGATATTCAACAACTTGTGGAGCGCGACAAGCTCTCGATGGGTCACGCGCGCGCCTTGCTAGGGATTGACGATCCTGAGATACAGAGGAAAATCGCTAAAAATATCACCGAACACGGCCTCTCCGTGCGTGAAACCGAGCGCACAATTAAGCGGCTTATCAACCGGGAGAGTACGGCTCTAGCTAATGTAACTGTTGTAGTCAAAGAAGATGCGAATGTTAAGGCGGCTGAAAATAAGTTGCGGAGGAAGCTCAGCTCGAAAGTGCGGATAGTCATGGATCAGACAAATGTGAGCGGGAGAATCGAGATTGAGTTTTTTGACCAGAACGATTTGAGCCGAATCTACGATTTAATTATGGGCGGGCAGGAGAATTTCTCCTGACGGCAAGGATGTAATTGATAGTCGTCAAAAATATCGGGCCTCACTTCTCAGGCGAAGTCAGTAACTTCTTAGCTGTGCGCGGTTAGTTACCTCTGACGGCCTCGGTCGCCTTGACGCCCTGTAAAATCAGATGTTAGACTCTTCAGCTTTAAGCAATAGCAGCAATTCCATTTACTTCAAAGCTTGGTATCTGTCGCCTGGCAGACGTGCAGACTCTCATGCCCTTTCTGGCCTTCGCTGAATCCATCCAACTCGTACCGGACGGTACGCTTTTTGTCCATATCGCAATCATCTTGGTGATGATTTTCATCCTGAACAGGACTTTGTTCAAGCCTGTGAATCGTGTGCTCGAAGAGCGCGAGCACCGCACCGTGGGGCGTTCGGGCGAGGCGCGCGGGGTTTTGCAGAGGGTTGAGGAGAGCTTGTCGCGCTACGAGCGGACGCTGCGGGAGGCGCGGGCGGAGAGTTATCGTCTGATGGAGCGGGAACAGGCTGAAGCGACCGGCGCGAGGCAGCAAAAAATCGGTCTGGTGAAGCAGGAAGTGGGCGATTTGATAGAAGGTCAGAAGCGGGAGATTAAGGCGCAGGCGGATGAGGCGCGGGCGACTCTGGAGGGCGAGGCGCGGCGTGTGGCTGCGAGCGTCAGCGCACAGATTCTGGGCCGCTCCGTCTAAAGGTAGTTCTCCGTTCGGACAACGGTGGTTAAAAGTTCGCGGCGACGATTATGCTGTTGGATTTAACTAGTACAATCATGCTGTCGGCGTTTGAAGGGGCCGGTTGGCAGGCTTATTTGCCTTTGAGCACGCTAGCCAAGCTCCTCAACCTCCTCCTGTTCGTCGGCGCGTTGTACTTTTTACTGCGAAAGCCTCTGGCCGAAGCCTTCCGCGCGCGGCGCGAGGGGATTCGTCAGCAGTTGATGCGCGCGCAGGAAGAGCGGAACGCGGCGCTGGCGAAGTTGGAGGAGGTCGAGGGGCGTCTGTCACGGCTCGACGCGGAAGTCGAAGCGATCCGGGCGCAGGCCCAAAAGGAAGCCGCCGAGGAGCGCGCGCGCATCGAGCGGGCGACGGAAGACGACATCCGCAAGTTGCGCGAGCAGGCGCGGCGCGAGATTGAGAGCGCGTCGAAGGCGGCGCGCGCGGAGTTGCGCTCCTACACCGCCGAGCAGAGCGTCCGTCTGGCCGAGGAGATGATTCGCAGAGACATCCGGCCCGAAGACGACGCGCGTTTGATTAACGAGTACGTCGAGGAACTGGGAGGGATCAGGCGTTGAGCTTGCAGACCATTGCGCGGCGTTACGCGGTGGCGTTGGCAGACGTTGTGACCGCGCGCGGCGACGCACGGGAAATCCGGGAGGAGTTGTCGGCGTGGGAAGAGATGATGAGGACGAACGCGCAACTCCTCGACGTTTTCCGCCACCCGACGATTCCTTACGAGCAGAAGCAGCGCGTCGCCGACGCACTCATCGAGCGCGGGCGCGTGCGGCCCACGACGGCGAACTTCATCCGCGTCCTCTTACAGAATCACAGGCTCGCCGACCTCGGCGAAATCAATAAGTATTTCGTGCAGGAACTCGACCGCCGTTCCGGGGTGGTGACGGCACAGGTGACGACCGCGCGGCCCGTCGAGGCGGGGGCGCAGGAGACTCTGCGCGCGAAGCTCGGAGCGATGACCGGGAGCCGCGTGCGGCTCGAATTCGACGTGGACGAGGAGTTAATCGGCGGCGTCGTGACGCGCATCGGCTCGACCGTCTATGACGGCTCGGTGCGCGGGCAGTTGCAGCAGATCAAGCAGAGGATGATAGGGCAGCAGTAAGTCCAGATTGACGACAGGTTAAAACCATTATGGAAGCAATCAGAGCGAACGAGATCAGCGAGATTATCCGCCAGCAGATCGAGAACTTCGAGACCGGCGTGACCGTGACGGAAGTGGGCACGGTGATTAAGGTCGGCGACGGCATCGCCGAAGTTCACGGGCTCGAAAAGGTGATGGCGGGCGAACTGCTTGAGTTCCCGCATGACGTGCGCGGGCTCGCCTTGAACTTGGAAGAAGACAAGGTCGGCGTCGTGCTCTTCGGCGAGTTTCAGGCGGTCAAAGAGGGCGACACGGTGAAGCGCACGGGGCGCATCATGAGTCTGCCGGTGGGCGAGGCGCTCATCGGTCGCGTCGTCAACGCGCTCGGCATCCCGGTGGACGAACGCGGGCCGATTGCGGCGGACGCCTACAACCCTCTGGAGCGCATCGCGCCCGGCGTGGTTGACCGCCAGCCGGTGAAGGAGCCTTTGCAGACGGGCTTGAAGGCGATTGACTCGATGGTGCCCATCGGTCGCGGGCAGCGCGAGCTGATTATCGGCGACCGGCAGACGGGCAAGACCGCCGTCGCGCTCGACGCGATTCTGAACCAGAAGGGCAAAGAGGTCATCTGCATTTACGTCGCCATCGGGCAGAAGGCTTCGACGGTGGCGCAGGTCATCAAGACCTTGCAGGACTTCGACGCGATGAGCTATTCCATCGTCGTCAATGCGTCGGCCTCCGACCCGGCGGCGATGCAGTATCTTGCGCCTTACGCGGGCGCGGCCATCGGCGAATACTTCCGCGATTCGGGCCGACACGTGCTGACCGTTTACGACGACCTCTCGAAGCACGCCGCGGCTTACCGCGAAATCTCTCTGCTGCTCCGGCGGCCTCCGGGACGCGAGGCTTATCCGGGCGACGTTTTCTATCTGCACTCGCGTTTGCTTGAGCGCGCGGCGAAGCTCTCGGACTCGAAGGGCGGCGGCTCGCTCACCTCGCTGCCGATCATCGAGACGCAGGCGGGCGACATCTCGGCCTACATCCCGACGAACGTCATCTCGATTACGGACGGGCAGATTTTCCTCGAAGCAGACCTCTTCAATTCCGGCATCCGCCCGGCCATCAACGTCGGCAACTCGGTCTCGCGCGTGGGCGGCTCGGCGCAGACGAAGGCGATGAAGCAGGTCGCGGGCACGCTCCGCCTCGACCTCGCGCAGTACCGCGAGCTGGCGGCCTTCGCGCAGTTCGGCTCCGACCTCGACAAGCAGACGCAGGCGCAGCTCTCGCGCGGCCAGCGTCTGGTCGAAGTCTTGAAGCAGCCGCAGTATCAGCCGATGGACGTGGAGAAGCAGGTGCTCATCATCTGGGCCGCGACGGGCGGACACCTCGACGACATCCCGGTCGAGCGCGTGCGCGCCTTCGAGTCCGACTTCACGCGCTTCGTCGAGACTTCGCACCCCGGCATCCTCAACACCATCCGCGAGAAGAAGGCGCTCGGCGACGACCTCAAGGCCGAACTCAAGCAGGTGGTCACGGACTTCAAGGCGACGTGGCTGGAGAACGCACTCAACCCGCAGCCCGAACCGCCCGGCTCCGAGACGAAGGCCATCGCGGCGGAAGCGTCAAGCAGGTGATGAGTGATGAGTAATAAGTGATAAGAAAAGAGAAGACATGCTTCTTATCACTCATCACTCATCACTTATCACTCATCACTTTTTCATATGGCAAACCTCTTAGACCTCCGACGGCGTATCAAGTCGGTCAAGAACACGCAGCAGATTACGAAGGCCATGAAGATGGTCTCGGCGGCGAAGCTGAAGCGCGCGCAGGAGCGGGCGGTGTCGGCGCGTCCGTTCGCCACGAAGATGTCGGAGGTGCTGACCGGGCTCGCCTCGCACACCGACGAGAGCTTCAGCCATCCGCTGCTGGACATGCGCGGCGACGAGCGTTACTTGCTCGTGCTGGTGACCGCCGACAAGGGGCTCGCGGGAGCCTTCAACGCGAACCTCATCAAGGCCGCGCAAGCTTTCATCCGCGAGCACGCGAGCGCGACGGTCGAGCTTTTGGCCGTGGGCCGTAAGGGGCGCGACTTCTTCCGCCGTCGTGAGATAAACATCGTCGGCGAGTACATCGGGCTGACGGGCAAGGGGCGCATCGAGTACGCCGAGTCGCTCGAAGTGGCGCGCGAGGTGATGCGGCGGTTCATGGAGGACGAGGGGCTCGACAAGGTCTTCATCATCTTCAACGAGTTCCGCTCGGCCATCTCGCAGCGCGTCGTCGTCGAGCAGATTCTTCCCGTCTCGCGCGCCGAGGAAGAGAGCGAAGAGAGCGCCGCGACCGACGCGAGCCGCCCGCAGACGTTCGTCGAGTACATCTACGAGCAGCCGCCCGCCGAGATTTTCAGCCAACTTCTGCCGCGCCTCGTCGAGACACAGGTCTATCGGGCGCTCCTTGAGTCGGTGGCGTCGGAGCAGGGCGCGCGGATGGCGGCGATGGATTCGGCGTCGAAGAACGCGGGCGAACTCATCAGCTCTCTGACGCTCAACATGAACCGCATCCGTCAGGCGAGCATCACGCGAGAGATCATCGAAATCGTTTCGGGCGCGGCGGCGCTGTAGCCGCGAGCCGAAAGGGCGGAGAGAGAGAAAGGGAGGGAAGTCGCGCCGAGGGCCGCTTCCCTCCTTTATTTTTTATGCCGACTCGGAAGACCGCGCGAGGCGCGAAGAAGAGGACGACGAAGCGGGGCGCGCGGAAGAAGATGCCGCGCGTCGTCGCCTCGTCTTGGCGTTCGAGGCTGTGGCGCTACGGGCCGGTGGTGTTGTGGATCGGGATTATCTTCTTCGCTTCGACGGGGAACCTCTCGGCCTCGAACACTTCGCGCATCCTGCGCCCGTTGCTCGTGTGGCTCTTCCCCGGCATCACGGAAGCGACGCTGCTGCAAGCGCATTTCATCGTCCGCAAGGGCGCGCACTTCACGGAGTATTTCATCCTCGCGCTGTTCGCGGCGCGGGCGTTCCTCTCTTCTTCGCGGGCGGGTTTAAGAAGAAGTTGGTGGCTCGCCTCACTCGCGGTCGTCGCGTCGTGCGCGCTGCTCGACGAGTATCATCAGTCGTTCGTCGTGACGCGGACGGGGACGATTTACGACAGCCTCATTGACATCACGGGCGGCGCTTGCGCGCTCGCGGTCGTCGCGCTGTGGCGCGCTCTGCGGCGTCGCCGCCGGGATTCCTTCCGCAGGTGAATCGCGCGGGCTCCGGCGTGATATGCTTAAGGCGTCTCCGAAAGCAAATCTTTCAGGCCGTTCACAGGATTTAGATTTTATGCCGAGACGTTTGAGGCAGCCGCGCCGCGTGGTCATTACGGGCCTCGGTTGTGTGACGCCCGTCGGCGTGGGCCGCGAGGCTTTCTGGCGGGCGCTCGTCACGGGCGAGAGCGGCGTGCGACGCATCGAGGGCTTCGACGTTTCCAAGTCGCCCGTGCGGATAGCCGCCGAGGCGCGCGGCTTCGACTGGGAAGCGGAGCTGAAGCCGAAAGACCGTCGCCACGTCGCGCGCACCGTGCCGCTCGCGCTCGCGTCGGCGCGCGAGGCGCTCTCCGACGCGGGACTTCATCCTTCGGACTTCTCGACCGAAGAGCAGCGCGCCTTCGGCGTCGTCATGGGGACGGGCGGCGGCGGGCTCGCCTTCACCGAGTATCAGTACAGGTACTTCTACACGGACGAGCCGGGCAACGCGAGCGTCTATACCATCCCTTCCTCGACGCACGGCGGGCTCTCCTCCGAACTCTCGATGGCCTTCGGGTTGCGCGGCCTCTCGCACGTCATCTCGACGGGCTGCACCAGCTCGACCGACGCCATCGCCTACGCCGCCGACCACATCAGCGCGGGCCGACATGAAGCGATGCTCGCGGGCGGTTCCGACGCGCCGCTCGCGCCGGGCATCCTCGCCGGTTTTTGTCTGATGAAGGTGCTGACCGAGGATTGGAACGAGGAGCCCGCGCGCGCCTCGCGGCCCTTCTCGCGCGACCGCTCAGGCATGGTGCTCGGCGAAGGCGCGTGGGTCTATGTGCTCGAAGAGTACGAGCGGGCGCGGCGGCGCGGGGCGCGCATCTACGCGGAGATTACGGGCTACGGCGCGACGTGCGACGCGTATCATCGCGTGCGGCTCGAAGACACGGGCGAGGAACCGGCGCGCGCGATGCGGCTGGCGCTCGAAGCGGCGGGGCGGACGCCGGAGGAGGTCGAGTACGTGAACCTCCACGGCACGTCCACGGTGCTGAACGACCGCATCGAGACACAGGCCGTCAAACTCGCGCTCGGCGAGCACGCCCGCCGCGTGCCGATGTCGGCCACGAAGTCGCAGGTCGGACACCCGCAAGGGGCTTCGGGCGCGGCGGGGTTGGCCGCCGCGCTCTGCGCTCTGACGACCGGGATGATTCCGCCGACCATCAACCTCGAAGAGCCCGACCCGGCGTGCGACCTCGACTACGTGCCCAACACGGCGCGCGAGCAGCAGGTGCGCGTCGCGCTCTGCAACTGCATCGGCTTCGGCTCGAAGAACAGCGCGCTCGTCGTCGAGAGGGTTTAGAGGGACTTGAAATTATGAGGACGAGTCAGAGCGCCTTCGGCCTTGCGTGAGGCGAATGAACGGGCACTTCATGTTCGAGAGATTCCGCCAGCGAAGTCTTGAGCTTGAGCGCCTCGACCGTGGCGACTACACGCCGGAGGAGTACGAGGGCTGTCTGGTCGAGTTGCGCCGCGTCAACCGTTGGCTCGGCGACGCGAGCGCGTTGCGCCGCACGGCCCTCCGAGATTTAGAGCGCGACGACGCGCGCGAGTTCTCGTTGCTCGACGTGGGCGCGGGCTCCGGCGAGTTGCTGCGCGTGGTCGCGGGTTGGGCGCGCGCGCGCGGCGCGGCGGCTCGGCTCCTCGGCTTGGAGTTGAACGAGCGCTCGGCGCGGAGCATCCTCGAAGAGTCGCACGAGTTTGAAGAGGTGGAAGCCGTGCGCGCCGACGCGCTCCGCCTGCCCTTCGCGGACGACGCCTTCGACTACGCCGTCTGCTCGCTCTTCACGCACCACTTTCGAGACGAAGCGGTCGTCGCCGTCCTGCGCGAGATGTCGCGCGTCGCGCGCCGCCGCATCTACGTCATAGACATCCACCGCCACGCGCTCCCCTACATCTTCTACACGACCGCCGGTCGGCTCGTCCTCCACAATTCGCTCGTCCGCGAAGACGGCGCGCTCTCCATCCTCCGAGGCTTCCTCCCCGAAGAACTGCGCCGCCTCGGAGAGAAGGCGGGGCTCTCCGGCGCGAAGGTCGAGAGGCGCTTTCCCTATCGCCTCGTTTTAAGTGGCGGCAAGGCGTGATAGCAGTTTTGAGTTCTGAAAATTTCAAATCTCAAATTTGAAATTTCAAATCTCTAAAGCTGAAAGCTGACAGCTAACTCTGATGTACGAAGTCATCATCGTGGGCGGCGGGCCAGCGGGGGCAAGCGCGGCGATTCATCTGGCGCGCGCGGGGGCGCGTGTGCTGCTGGCGGAGCAGCGGAGGTTTCCGCGCGCGAAGCTGTGCGGGGAGTTCATCTCGCCGGAGTGTCTGGCGCACTTCGGGCGGCTCGGCGTGCTCGAAGGGATGCGGGACGCGGGCGGGGCCGAGGTCGCGGAGACGGTCTTCTATGCGCGTAGCGGGCGTGGCGTGGCCGTGCCGAGTAAGTGGCTCGGCGGCGGGCGCGGGACGACGGCGGCGGCGCTCGGCCTGAGCCGCGCCGAGATGGACAGGCGTCTCTTGATGCGCGCGAAGGAGGCGGGCGTCGAAGTGTTGGAGGAGTCGAGCTTCGGCGGGCTGCTTCTCGAAGGCTCGCGCGTGCGGGGCGTGCGTTTGAAGTTCGCGGACGGCAAGGAACGGGAGTTTTCGTCGCGCGTGACGATTGACGCGACGGGCCGCCAGAGGGTCTTGGCGCGGCGCTTCGGGCGCGAGTCGGGGCGCGGCGGCGCGGGGGAGAGGACTCGGCCCGCGCTCGTCGCCTTCAAGGCGCATCTGGAAGGAGCGAGGGGCGCGGCTCAGGCGTGCGAAATCTACTTTTACCGGGGCGGCTACGGCGGTCTGAGCCCGGTCGAGGGCGGGCTCTCTAATCTCTGCTTCATCGCGCGCGCGGCGGACGTGCGCGAGCGCGGGAGCGACGCCGGGCGCGTGATGCGCGAGGTCTTGATGCGGAACGCGCGCGCCGCCGAGACTCTGAAGGAGGCGCGCCCCGCCGGCGAATGGCTCGGCGTCGCGCTGGAGAGCTTCGGGCGGCACGAGCCCGTACCGGCAGAGGGGCTGCTGGCGGTCGGCGACGCGGCGGCCTTCATTGATCCGTTCACGGGGAGCGGGATGCTGATGGCGCTCGAAAGCGGCGAGCTGGCGGCGGCGGCGCTCGGCGAGTGGCTGCCGCGGGCGAGGCGCGGCGGCGAAGAGTTCGCGGCGCTCGCGCGACGTTACCGTGCGCGTTACGGCGAGCGCTTCGACGCGCGGCTGCGGCTGTGCGGCCTGCTCCGTCGCGCGGCCTTCGCGCCTCGTCCCCTGACCGAAATCGCCACGCTCTTGCTCGGTTCGAGCGCGCGGCTGCGGCGCGGCGTGGCACGCGCCACGAGGGGCTCGGCTTTTCCGGCGGGCGCGTAAACGGCGGCGTGATAAGGTTCTTGCCAAAGGGCTCAGTTTTGCGGTACAAAGTCGTCGCAAGTGTCGGAGATTGCTCCCGGCGCTCGAACACTTCGAGAGCGCCCGCTGACCTCTCTTAAAATCAAGCGCGTGACAAAACTCGAAACTCCCGGCGCGTGCCAACGGTTGTTCGTGAGCGATCTTTAGAAGTCCGGCGAGGCGGTCGGGTTGAGGCGCGGCGGCCTTCCGCGAGAAGGCCGCCGCGCGTGTCGCCCGGTGTCGCCGAAACCAATTTGTCTGTTCTAAGGAGAAACTAAATATGCGTGCGTTCCCTCTACACGGGCGGTGGCTCTCGACCGCTTTCCGCTTTGCCCTCCTCGTCGCCTTCTCTCTGAGCCTCGGCGCGGGTGCGGCACTGGCACAGGCCGATTCCACCTCCGCGCACCTGAGCGGCTTCGTGCGCGACCCGCAGGGCGCGGTCGTCCCCGGCGCGACCGTCACGGCGCGCAACCCGGCGACCAACGAGACTCGCACCGCGTCGAGCAACGACGAAGGCTTCTACCAGCTCACGAACCTCCCGCCGGGCACCTACCGCCTGACCATCGAGGCGGCGAACTTCAAGACCACCGTCATCGAGACGCTGACCGTCACGGTCGGGCAGCGCGCCGACCTCGACGTGGCGCTCGAAGTCGGGCAGATTACCGACGTGGTGACGGTCACGGGCGCGAGCGCCGAACTCATCGAAACCTCGAAGACCAACGTCTCGAACACGATTGACCAGACGCGCATCCAGAGCCTCCCGATCAACCAGCGCGACTACATCAACTTCACTCTGACGACCTCGACCGTGACGCGCGACAATGGTCGGCCCATCGGCCCCGCGCCGACTTCCGGTTTGAACTTCGGCGGCCAGCGCGGGCGCTCGAACCTCGTGCAGGTGGACGGAGCCGACAACACCGACAACTCCGTCAACGCCGCGCGCTCGACCGTTTCGCAGGAGGCGGTGCAGGAGTTCCAAGTCGTCACCAACTCGTTTGCGCCGGAGTTCGGGCGCACGGCGGGCGGCGTCGTCAACGTCGTCACGAAGGGCGGCACCAACGAAGTCCACGGCAACGTCTTCGGCTTCATCCGCCACAAGACGATTCAGGCGCGCAACGCGTTCGCGCCCGTCATTGACGGCGACCCGGATAAGAAGCCGCCCTTCACGCGCGCGCAGTACGGCGCGACTCTCGGCGGGCCTTTCGACCGCGACCGCACCTTCGGCTTCTTCGCCTTCGAGCAGCGCAAGCGGCAGGAATCCGGCTTCTTCACGAGCGACGTGATCGGGCAGTTGACCAGCAGCGCGACGATTCCCGTCATCCCCGGCATCAACCCCATCGCGCGCACTTTCACGCGCATCACGCCCGCGCAGGCGGCCTTCATCAACACGCTCGTCTCTTCGGGCGTCCCGGCCAACATCTGCGCCGCGCGCGCCTACGGCTTCCTCGCTTCGAGCGGCGGCAACACGGGCCTCACGGGCTCGAACCCTTTGACGAGCCCGAACGACGGGAGCGTCTGCCCGGCGATTACGCCCATCACGGGGCCGACGACGGCCATCGGCCCGCGCTTCTTTTTGACGGGCGCACCCGTCCCCATCAGCGCGAACGCCTTCCGCCCCCTGCTCGGCCTCGACCGCGTCTTCCCCATCTCCGAAGACACAACGTTCTCTTCCATCAAGATTGACCACAAGATCACCGACGACCATCAACTCGCGTTGCGCTTCGGCTACAACCCGTCGGAGATCACGGGTATTCAGGTCGAGTCGCAGAACCAGTCGCTCGGCCAGAACGACTTCACGCGCACGGGCATCCAGACTTTGAAGGACGCCGCCTTCGTCACCACGCTGACCTCGACGCTGAGCGACTCAGTTGTTAACGAGGCGCGCTTCAGCTTCAGTTCACGCCGCGCCACCTTCCGCTCGCAGAACGGGCAGGCGACGGCCTTCAACGTCTCCGGCGCGGCCTTCATCGGGCGCGAGTTGTTCTCGCCCGTCATCCGCACCGAGAACCGCTACCAGTGGACGGACAACATCAACTGGGTGACGGGCAATCACACGTTCAAGTTCGGCGGCGACGCCAACTTCATCTCGGTGGACGCCATCTTCGAGTTGAACTTCGCGGGCCTCTTCAACTTCGGCGGCCTCTCGGCGTCGTCCGTCAACCCGGCCTTCCCGGCGATAGCGCCCGACTTCACGCCCGTCCAGCAGTACGGTCTGGGCCTCCCGTCCTCCTTCGTGCAGGGCTTCGGCAACCCCGTCAGCCGCTTGCAGAACAAGCCGCTTGCGGTCTTCGCGCAGGACTCCTGGAAGATTCGACCGAACTTCACCTTGAACTACGGCGCGCGTTACGACTACGAGATTACGGCCCAAATCCTGCCGGGCGACTTCGTTGACCCGCTCTCCGGCATCGCCGTGAGCGCGGCGAGCACGCAGAACTTCTACGACGCCTTCGGCATCCAGCAGGGCTTCCCGCGCGACAAGAACAACATCGCGCCGCGCATCGGCATGGCGTGGGACATCAACGGAGACGGCAAGACCGTTTTGCGCGCCGCCTACGGCATCTTCTACGACCACCCGCTCTTAGCCATCGGCTTTAACTCCGACATCGCCGACAACGTCCAGCAGCAGCAGTTCATCGCCACGCCCGCGGGCGGCCCCGCGCCGACGGCGCTGCTGAACGCGACGCAAATCTTTCAGGGCACGGTCTGCACCGGGCAGCCCGGCAACCCTCTGTGCCCGCCGGGCTTCCGCACGCCGGGCGTCGCCGCCGGGACTGACTACCAGTTCGGTCGCCAGCGCTTCAACGACCAGACGTTCCCCGGCTTCGGGCCGTTCCTTCCGTTCTCTCTGCCGGTCGCCACCAACTTCGAGTACGCCTACGCCAATCAGGCGAACGTCACCGTGGAGCGGAAGCTGACGGAGAACATGTCGTTCTCGGCGTCGTGGCTCTTCACCGGCGCGCACCACCTGCCGCACCCGACGAACCTGAACGGGCCGAACAACGCGGCGCTCATCGAGAACTTCCGCCGCTGCACGGGCGCGCTGCCGACGAACACGACCGCCGTCCTGACGGTCTCGCCCTCGGCCTGCTCGAACATCGTCGCGCAGCCGATACCGGGCCTCGTCGCCGTCACGACGCGCGGCACGGTCGTCCAGCCCTTCGCCGCGAACCTCTTCCGCGCCTCAGGGCCGAACTACTTCTTCACGCAATCCATCACGGGCGGCGCGGTCACGCCCGCGACCTTCAACGCCGTCCTGACGGCGACAGGCGCGCTCGCGCGTCCCGGCTTCGTCGCCACCTTCGGCGACATCAACGCACAAGTCTCGGACGGCAACTCCGTCTATCACGCCGGGACATTCGAGCTGCGCCGCCGCTTCGCCAACAACTTCCAGTTCCTCGCCGGTTACACTTGGTCGCACTCGATTGACGACTCCTCGGACTTGCAGACCTTGCTACTCCCGCAGGACGTGACCCGGCTCGACCTCGAACGCGCGGACTCGCTCTTTGACCAGCGCCACCGCTTCGTCTTCAGCGGCGTGCTGGCCTCGCCCGCGAGCTGGCGCGGCGCGGGCGGGATGCGCAGCTTCCTCGCCGACTTCATCGTCGCGCCGATCTTTGAAATCTCTTCGGGCCGCCCCTTCAACATCCTGAGCGGGCAGGACACGAACAACGACCTCTCGAACAGCACCGACCGACCGAGCGTCGCCGCGGACGGCACGCTGTTTGTGCCCGCGCCGTTCCAGACCGGGAACTTGGGGCGCAACTCCGGCATCACGGAGTCTTACGCCTCGCTCGACCTCCGCGTCGCGCGCACCATCCGCTTCGGCGAGCGCCTCGGCCTCGAAGTCATCGCCGAGGGCTTCAACCTCTTCAACCGCTTCAATCAGGCCGCCGCGAGCCCTCGCTTCGAGGACGTGAACGCCGAAAACCGCCGCGACGGTTCAGGCCGCTACTTCGGACGCCCGACCGCCGCCTTCGACCCGCGCCAGTTCCAGTTCGGCCTCCGCCTGAGCTTCTAACGGACGCGCGGCTTAAAAACCAGAGAGGGCCGGGGCCGAGGATGTCCCGGCCCTCTTTTTTGTTCGGGGCGCGAGAAGCGAACCGGGCGGCCCGTTCGGGCATCCGAAAAGTTGACGTAATACTCTCTCCCGCCCGCGACCCGCGCCGCGCAGGGTTGAAATGACCTGCCGGCTGTGAAAAACTTCTGACCCATGATGAAAATTAAATTCGGCTTGAACTTCATCGCGCTCGCAATCCTCGTCTCAGTCGGGGCCGCTTCGCAGACTCTCGCGCAGTCCGGGGCGACGCGCCCGCGCCGCGTCACCCCCTCGCAGCCCACGCCCACGCCCGCCGCGACCGGCGCTTCGACGCCCTCGACGCCCACGCGCACGGCCTCCACGGCGCAGGCTTCCGGCGCGCAAGGCTCGACGGCGCACGCCTTCTCGCTCTACCAGCAGAAGCAGTACGAGGCGGCGCTGCGCGAGGCCAAGCAGATCGCCGCCGCCGACGCGAAGAACTCCGAGGCTTGGAAGATCGCGGGCTTCGCCGAGATAGAACTCAAGCAGTACGCCGAGGCCGCCGCCGACTTGCAGCGCGCGCTCGACCTCCAGCGCGCGGCGGGCGAAGAGGACGCGCCGACCGCCGACGCCCTGAGCGAAGCCTACATGCGTACCGAGCAGTACGAGCGCGCGCTGCCGCTCCTCGTCGCGGCGACGGCGCGCAAAGGGGCGACGCCCGACGCGCGGCTGCTCTACTCGCGCGGCCTCGCCGAGTTCAATACCGACAAGCGCGCCGACGCCGAGCGCTCCTTCAACGCCGCCGTCAAGGCCGACCCGAAGAACACGGGCGCGCTCTTCTACTTGGGCCGCCTCGCCTTCGACCGCAAGGACTACACGACGACCATCAACATGCTCAACCGCGCGACGCTGAACGACCCGCGCCTCGCGCAAGGGTGGACGCTTTTGGCGCACTCGTACCTGCGCCGCGCGCAGGCGGCAACCGCCGGGCCGAAGGCCGACGCCGACTACCTCGCCGCCGTGCGCGCCGCCGAGTCGCTCGTCAAGCTTCGTAACGACGAGGACTCGGCGCTCCTGCTCGCGCAGGCGCTCATCTACTCGAAGCAGTACGCCCGCGCGGCGACGGCGCTCGAACCCGCAGCCGCCAAAGACGGCGCGCAAGGGACGACGCTCTACCTGCTCGGCTTCTCGCACTCGCGCGCCAAGAACTACCCGAAGGCCATCGCCGCGCTCGAACGCGCCTCCGCCAAGACGCCCGACAACGTCGAGGTCTTCCGCGAACTCGGCTTCGCCCTCGAAGCCTCCAAGCAGTACGCCAAAGCCCTCGCCGCCTATGAGCGCGGCCTCCAACTCGCCCCCGCCGACGAATACTTCAAAGAGTCCGCGGAGCGCGTCCGGCCCTTCGCCAAATAAAGCCGTCAACCGTCAACCGTGAATCGTCAATCGTGAATCGTCAGAAGCCGCCTTCAACTATTCACGATTGACGATTCACGTTTTTACTTGTCTCGCGCCGCGCATTGGCGTTAGCATCCTCCACATGAACAACCCGAATTTTTCTCGCCCGCACGCGCGGGGCGCGATCAGGAGTTTTGCCGTCGCCTTCGTCGTGCTGGCGCTCGCGGCGCAGGCGGCGTCGGCGGCCACCTGGAAGGGCTTGGAACCTTTCGTCTCGAAGCGCGCGGACGTGGAGCGCGTGCTCGGCGCGCCCGTGTCCGACCAACTGGCCGCCAACGGCACGCTGCACTTCAACGTCGCGGGCGGGCAGGTGACGGTCTTCTTCGTGACGCCGAAATTCATCGCCGCCAAGAAGCTCTCGCCGGAGCTGGAAGGCACGGTCTTGCAGATCGTCCTTCAGCACACCAACGCGACCGACACGCCGGAGTCCATGAACCTCGTCAACAACAAGGACTTCGACCGCCAGTCGAAGGATCAGGTGGACTTCTTCATGAACGTGAAGGACGGGCTCGGCTACACCTTCGTCAACGACCGCCTCAAGACGACGCGCTACTCCTACTCCACCGAGCAGTTCGCGCGCATCCAGAGAGGGAAGTGAAACAGTGATGAGTGATGAGCGATAAGTGATAAGAAAGACGTTTGCCTTCTCTTATCACTTATCACTCATCACTTATCACTCCTCTTATGCTTTACCGGCATCATCTCGCCAGCGCGCTTGCGGAGCGGCGCGAGGAGTTCGTCCGCTTCGAGCGCGAGTTGCGCGACGAAGTGGGCGAGGCCGCCGCGCGTCTGCGGGCGCTCGGCGGGAGGAAGGCTTCGGAGTTGAAGGCGTCGGCGGACGCCCGCGCCGCGCGCGTGACCTTCCCTTCGGACGAGTTGGACGCGGCGGGCGGCGTCGCCGTCCCGTTCGGCGCGTCTTGGTCGTCGCACGAAGAGGCGCGTCGCTGGGCGCTCGGCGTGCTCACGGAGCGCACGACGTTCGCCGCCGACGGGAGCCAGATTTTCCCCGGTCGTGAAGTCTCTCTGCCCGTCGCCGCCGTGCAGGTCGCCTCGTTCGAGAACTCGCACACGCTCGAAGGCGAGTACAAGAAGGACGTGGAAATCCGCGTCATCACGCCCGGCGAGTTGCTCGAAGGCGACCGCGCCTACGAGAGCCCGGAGCAGGTCATCGGCTACCGCCGCTTCGAGCTTGAGGCCGAGACCATCTGCCGCTTCCTCGAACGCAAAGAGGGCTGGCGCGCGCGCGGCGAGCGGATGCCGCTCGCCTTCCTCGACGGGACGCTCCTCTTCTCCTCGCGGCGCAAGGACGCGGTCGTGATGTTCGCCAAGCACTACTCCGAGGCGCTCGTCAAACTCGTCCGCCTCTCGCGCGAGACCGAAGTGCCGGTCGTCGGCTTCATTGACCAGTCCTACGCGCCCGACCTCCGCGACCTCATCGAAGCCCTCGACAAATCTTTCCCGCATACCTCCATCTACGACGCGCAAATCTTGCGCGCGCCCGCCGTCGGTGGAGGAGCGCCGCTCCTCTCCGCGTGGGGCGACCGCACGGTCTTCTGGCACTGCCAGCGCACGAACCTCGCCGAGCAGTTCTACGACGAGCGCGGCGAGCCCTTAGTCGGCTTCGTCTATTTGCAGACGACGGGCGACGGCGCGCCCGCACGTCTCGACATCCCGGCGTGGGTACACGCGGCGGGCCTCCTCGAAGAGGTCGCGGACACAGTCCGCGCCGAGTGCGTCGTCGGCAACGGCTACCCCTACGCCATCGAGACGGCGGACGAGGCGGCGGTCATGACCGCCCGCGACCGCGAGCAATTCCTGCACGCCATGCAGGACTTCGCCGACCAGAACAGCTTCGCCTTCCGCGTCTCCCGCAAGGCCGCCAGCAAGGGCCGCCGCCGTTAGGCGCGGGGACGCCGGACGGGTTTCCCGATGGACTTCAAGATCATCGGCGAGGTGGAGGGAGTCGAGACCATCGCCGCCGGGCGCGGCGTCCGCGACCGCGCGAGGTTGAAAAAGCAGTACGGCGGAGGGCGCTGGCGGAAGCTGAAGGGGATTGCTCGCGTGCGGCTCTTTGATGGTACGATACGGCTGGCGGAAGTACACTGGTACGAGGCGCACGGCGTCGGCAGGAGAGAATTCAAGCTGAAGTTACCGTTTCTCGACGAGCGATGAAGAGGGCAAGCAACATGACTTTCGCCGTCTGCCTCGACAACGAGGGCTATCCGGCGTCGCTCGAAGTGGGGAAGCTCTACCGCGTCATCCCCGACGAAGAGGCCGCGGCGCACGGCCTCCTCCGAGTGATTGACGAGAGCGGCGAGGATTACGCCTTCGAGGCGCGGCGCTTCCACGCCTTGAAGCTGCCGCAGGCCGTGGAGAAGGCGCTGCTGTCATCTTCCAGAGCCTGAGTCGCATCGAAGTCAAAGCCACAACCCGCGCGAGGATTAACAGGGCGGAGATGTTACCCCGAAAGGAAGAGGCCGGTTTAGAGCGGCAGACGCGCCAGTGCCCGTCGTGCGGCGCTGAGGCGAGGCGCGAGGCGGCGCGTTTCTGCGCGACGTGCGGGCGGAGGTTGGAGGGGGATTACTTCCCGACCGATGCGGTGCGCGCCTCGTACCGTTACGAGCGGCGGCCAGTGGCGGCGCAGGCGGTTGAGGCGGGGCGGCGCGCGAGGGTCGCGCGCACGGTCGTCGTGCGGCAGCGGGGAGAGGTTATGCCTTCGAGGAACTTGAACGGCGCTTCGACCACGGCGCTGGCCTTCGTCACCTACGCGCTCGTCCCTTACGTCGGCATCCTCTTCTGTCCGGGGGCGCTCCTGATGGGCGGCATCGGGCTGGTGCGCGCCTACCGCGCGCCGCACGTCGGCGGGGGCCGCGCCTCGGCGCTCGGCGTCGTGCTCGGCGTCCTCCTCCTCTGCGTGCACCTCCTGCTCTGGTGGATTCTCTACAAAGTGCCGGAGTGGACGCGCACCGCACCATTTTAGATTTCGGATTGTCCGGCTTCTAAAGTTGAGCGTCCGAA
>DASTQX010000526.1:0-15862 GCA_035761505.1 Pyrinomonadaceae bacterium | reverse complement strand
GCGCGAGGGCGAGGCTTTGGTGCGGGTGCTTGTGGCCGGGGTGTGCAACACCGATTTGGAGATCGTGCGCGGGTACGCGGGCTTCGAGGGGACGCTCGGCCACGAGTTCGTGGGCGTGGTGGAGAGCGCGCCCGAAGAGAGGTCTCTGGAAGGGCAGCGCGTCGTCGGGGAGATTAACGCCGGATGCGGCGTCTGCGAACTGTGCCGCGCGGGCGACCCGCGCCACTGCCCGCGACGGACGGTGCTCGGCATCGTCGGGCGCGACGGCGCGTTCGCCGAGTTCCTGCAACTGCCCGCGTCGAACCTCCTGCCCGTGCCCGACGAAATCCCGTCCGCGCGCGCCGTCTTCACGGAGCCGCTGGCCGCCGCCTGCGGCATCACCGAGCGCGTCCGCGTTGACGAAGGGATGCGCGTCGCGGTCGTCGGCGACGGCAAGCTCGGCCTGCTCTGCGCGCAAGCCCTGAAGGCTCTGACGGGCGCGCGCATCACGCTCGTCGGCAAGCACCAATCGAAGCTCGGCATCGCCGCGCGGCGCGGAGTTGAAACCGTGACCGTCGCCGAGCTGCCGGGTTCTTTCAAACGCTCTTTCGACGTGGCGGTCGAAGCGTCGGGCTCGGAGTCCGGCTTCGGGACGGCGCTCTCGCTCCTCCGCCCGCGCGGCACGCTCGTCCTCAAATCAACCTTCCACGGCGCGACCGAGTTCAACGCCGCGCCCATCGTCGTGGACGAGCTCAGCATCGTCGGCTCGCGCTGCGGTCGCTTCGCCCCCGCGCTCGAACTGCTCCGCCGCGACGCCGTCGAAGTCTCGGAGATGATTCACGCCGAGTTCCCGCTCGCCGACGGCCCCCGCGCCCTCGCACACGCCGCCAACGCCGGGGTGCTGAAAGTTCTATTGAAAGTAAGCGGTGAGCAGTAAGCAGTGAGCAGTAAAAACGATTTCAAATTTGAGATTTGAGATTTCAAATCTGAAAACTGCTCACTGCTCACTGCTCACTGCTTACTGCTTACTGCTCACTGTCTTCCCATGCGCCTGAACACAGACCTGCGGGCCGACGGGGCCATCCTGCTGACGACGCTCATCTGGGGCTCGACGTTCGTCATCGCGAGCGACATCCTCGGCCACTGGCCGCCGCTCGCGTACCTTGCGGTGCGGATGGGGCTCGCGGCGCTCGTCTTCGTCGCGCTCTTCGCGCGCCGCGTGGCGAGCGCCGACCGAGCCACGTGGCGCGCGGGCGCGACGCTCGGCCTGCTGATGGGCGTCGGCTTCATCGGCCAGACCGTCGGGCTGCTCTACACGACGCCCTCGAAGTCGGCCTTCATCACCGGACTGACGACGCCGCTCGTGCCCTTCGTCGCCTACGCCCTGCTGCGCGCGCGGCCCGGTCGGGAGAACTTAATCGGCGTCGTGCTGGCCTCGGTCGGCGGCGTGCTCATCCTCGCGCCCGCCGGGGCCGAAGGCGTCAACACGGGCGACCTCATCACGCTCTGCATGACCGTGCTCTTCGCCGCGCACATCACTCTGATGAGCATCTACGCCCGACGCCACGACGTGCGGCAGTTGAGCGTCTTGCAGATCGTCTTCATCGCCGCGCTGACCGTCTCGGTCTGGGTCGCGGTGTGGGCTTACGGCACGGCTTTCGGCTCCGCGCAGTTGCCCGCCGCGCTCGCGCGCGAGCTTGGGCCGCTCGCGTGGGACGCGCGCCTCGCCGCGCAACTCATCTACCTCTCGCTCGTCGCGACCGTTGCCACCTTCCTGCTCTGGACTTGGGGCCAAGCGCGGATGCCCGCCACGCACGCCGCCATCATCTTCAGCCTCGAACCCGTCTTCGCCACGCTCTTCGCCGTCGCCGCGCGCGGCCCCGCCCAGTGGATGGGCGGACGCGCCAACGTCGGCGCGCTCCTCATCCTCGCGGGCGTCATCGTCTCGGAACTGCGCTGGGGAGACGGGGAAGCAGTAAGCAGTAAGCAGTGAGCAGTGAGCAGCCAAGGCAATTTCAGATTCGAGATTTGAAATCTCTAAGGCCGAACGCCGAAATCTGAGAACTGCTCACGGCTTACTGCTCACTGCTCACTTCTTCTTTGCGGCGGGTTGCGGGTTTGGTTATACTCAGGGCTCGCCCCTGTGCTCCAAGCTCTCTTCGACGCACAGAAAAAGGCGGCACGCCGAAGCGAGCCTTCGCCCGAAGGCTGGCAGCCCGTGCCGTGTGACCTTCCCGGCCCCTTTGAAGTTGAAGGTGAGTAAGCCCTATGTTGCAAATCCCGAAGGGTCAGACGACGGAAGCCGAGCGCGCCATCCTCCGCAAGCTGCGCGTGTGGATCGCGGCGCTGGCCGTGGCGTGTCTTGTGGTTGGCGTCGGCATCGGCGCGGGGTTGACGGACTTGAGGAGGGTCGTCGCCTTAGACGACCCGCAGCCGCCGAGCGCCGCGCAGATCGCGCGCGCGCCCGAAGCCCTCTCGGCCTCCTTCGCCGAGATTGCGCGCCGCGTCGAACCGGCGGTCGTCAACATTGACACCGTGGCCGCCGCCCCGCAGGTCGCCGAGAAGGGCGGCGAGGGCGACGACGAGGACTCGGAGGACGGCGAGAACCCTCTGCTCGACATGCTCCGCCGTCACGCGCGCCGCCCGACGAAAGGCGTCGGGAGCGGCTTCATCATTGACCCGAAGGGGCTCATCCTCACCAACTACCACGTCGTCGAGAACATGTCGAGCATCATGATTAAGCTCCAGTCGGGCGAATCTCTGCGCGGCACCATCGTCGGCTACGACGAGGAGACAGACCTCGCCGTCATCAAGGTGAAGCCGACGCGTGACCTCCCGACGGTCAATCTCGGCAACTCGGACGACGTGCAGGTCGGCGACTGGGTGCTCGCCGTCGGCTCGCCCTTCGGTCTGGAACAGACCGTCACCGCCGGTATCATCTCGACCAAAGAGCGGCAGACCGATCAGGGCGCGAGCTTCCGCCGCTTCATCCAGACCGACGCCGCCATCAACCGCGGCAACTCCGGCGGCCCGCTCGTCAACATGCGCGGCGAGGTCATCGGCGTCAACTCGCAGATTGCGACCTCGACCGGCGACTACAACGGCATCGGCTTCGCGCTCCCCTCGAACATCGCTTCCACCGTCTTCCGCTCCATCACCTCCGAGGGCAAGGTGCGGCGCGGCTACCTCGGCGTCTATCTCGATCAGGTCAAGGCCGAGTTTGCGCGTGTCTATGGGCTGCCCGACGCGAAGGGCGCTATCGTCCGCGACATGGCCGCCGAGAAGGGGCCGGCGGCGAAGGCGGGATTGCAGACCAACGACATCATCGTCGAGTTCAACGGCGAGCAGATTACGAGCGCGCAGGACTTGATTAACCGCGTCGCCTCGACGCCCGTCGGGCAGACCATTCAACTCGGCTACCTCCGCGAGGTCAACAACAAGCTCGAACGCCGCACGGCCAGCGTGACGGTCGGCGAGCGCCCGACGAATTCGAGGCCGAACCCGGAGCGCGACCCCGAAGAGAAGCCGGAAACCATCAAGCCGGGCGCGGGCGAGCCGCCCAAGAACGAGCGGCCCGCGCTCGGCCTCAAGGTCAGCGACCTGACGCCGCAGATCGCCAACGAGCGGAACCTCAAGGGCTTGCGCGGCGTCGTCATTCAGGAGGTCGAGCAGGCGAGCTTGGCCGCCGACGCCGGGCTCTCGAAGTACACCGTCATCCAGCGCGTCAATCGCGTGCCCGTCTCCTCGCTCGAAGAGTTCGAGCGCGTCGTCAACGCGCTCAAGTCCGGCGACCCCGTCGTCATGCACGTCTCTCGCTACAACGGCGAGCGCATCACACAGTCCATCGTGCAGTTCACATTTCAGTAAATGGTGAATGGTCAATGGTGAATGGAGAAAGACAGTCCTTCCCATTCACCATTGACCATTCACCATTGACCATTCACCTCTTCTTATGGCTCAGGCGAAAAAGGCTCTCAACAAGAAGGTTCCGAAGTCGGCGCGCAGGTCGCCGGGGCGCGGGGCATCGGCGAAGACTTACTTCAACTACATCGGCGGCGAGTGGGTCGCTTCCGCGTCGGGCGAGACGTTCGAGAACGTCAACCCCGCGAACATGCGCGAGGTCGTGGGCCGCTTCCCGCTCTCGACCGCCGAGGACATGGGCCGCGCCGTCGCGGCGGCGCAGAGCGCGGCTGATCGCTGGCGACACCTGCCCGCGCCGCGCCGCGCCGAAATCCTCTTCCGCCTCGGCGAAATCCTCATCCGCCGCAAGGACGAGTACGCGCGCGACATGACGCGCGAGATGGGCAAGGTCTTGCGCGAGACGGGCGGCGACGTGCAGGAGGCGATTGACTGTACCTACTACACGGCGGGCGAAGGCCGACGCCTCCACGGCTACACCACGCCCGCCGAGATGCCCGACAAGTTCGCGATGTGCGTCCGCCAGCCCGTCGGCCTCTGCGGGCTCATCACGCCTTGGAACTTCCCGATGGCGATCCCTTCGTGGAAGCTCATCCCGGCCCTCGTCTGCGGCAACACCGTCGTCATCAAGCCCGCCGAAGACACGCCGCTCTCCACTTACAATCTCATCGAGGCGTGCGAGGAAGCGGGCATCCCGCCCGGCGTCGTCAACATGGTGACGGGCCACGGCGAGACGGTCGGCGCGGCGCTCACCGGGAACGAAAACGTCCGCCTCATCTCCTTCACCGGCTCGACCGAGACGGGGCGCATCATCGCCGGGGCGTGCGCCGAGCGCAACGCCATCTGCTCGCTCGAACTCGGCGGCAAGAACGTCATCATCGTGATGGAGGACGCCGACATTGACCTCGCCGTCGAGGGCGCGGTCTGGGGCGCGTTCGGCACTTCGGGCCAGCGCTGCACGGCCTCCTCGCGCATCGTCGTCCACAAGAAGGTTTACAAGAAGTTCACCGACCGGCTCGTCGAGCGGGCCCGCGCCTTGCGCGTCGGCGACGGCCTCGCAGAGAAGACCGATATGGGGCCCGTCATCAACGCCGACGCCCTCCACAAGATTCTCGGCTACGTCGAAGTCGGGCAGAAAGAAGACGGCGCGCGCCTCGCCTGCGGCGGCAACCGCCTCGACAAGGGCGAGCACGCCGAAGGCTTCTTCATCGAGCCGACCGTCTTCGCCGATGTCGCGCCCGGCATGAGAATCGCGCAGGAAGAAATCTTCGGCCCCGTCACGGCGGTCATCCCGACGAAGTCTCTGGAAGAGGCGGTCGAGATCGCCAACGGCGTCCGCTACGGCCTCTCAGCCGCCATCTACACGCAGGACGTGAACCGCGCCTTCCACGCCATGAACGAGATGTACACCGGCATCTTCTACGTCAACTCCTCGACCATCGGCGCGGAAGTCCACCTCCCCTTCGGGGGCACGAAGGCGACCGGCAACGGCCACCGCGAGGCGGGCACGCAAGTCCTCGACATCTTCACCGAATGGAAGTCCGTCTATGTGGACTACAGCGGCAAGCTCCAGCGCGCGCAGATTGACGAAGTGAATTTCGAGTGAGCCGCGCAAGACGAAGACCGGCTGCGAAGTCCCCCTCAAACAAGTTCTACCCGACGCCAGACCATTCAGGAGCGCAACGTGATGATTGTCGGATTGCCGAAGGAGATTAAGGACAACGAGTACCGCGTGGGGATGACCCCGGCGGGCGTGCGCGCCTTGACGGACGCGGGCCACAGGGTCGTCGTCGAGCGGAGCGCGGGCGAGGGTTCGGGCTTCACGGACGACCTCTACGAGAAGGCGGGCGCGGAGATGATTGACGGGCCGGACGACGTGTGGGCCGAGGCCGAGATGATCGTCAAGGTCAAGGAGCCGATTGCGCCCGAATACCCGCGCATGAAGGAGGGCTTGCTCCTCTTCACCTACCTCCATCTCGCGCCCGACCCGAAGCAGACTCAGGCGCTGCTCGAAAACAAGGTGACGGGCGTCGCCTACGAGACGATCACGGACAAGAAGGGGACGCTCCCGCTTCTGACGCCGATGTCGGAGGTCGCGGGCCGGATGGCCGTGCAGGTCGGCGCGCAGTACCTTGAGAAGATGAACGGCGGGCGCGGCGTGCTCCTCGGCGGCGTGCCCGGAGTCCCGGCGGCGAACGTCGTCATCATCGGCGGCGGGGTCGTCGGGACGAACGCGGCGAAGATCGCCGTCGGGATGGGCGCGCACGTCACCATCATTGACCGCGACCTCGACCGCTTGCGCGAACTGGACGACATCTTCCTCTCAAAAATTTCGACGCTCGCCTCTTCGGCCTACGCCATCAGCGGCGCGATCTCGGAGGCCGACCTCATCATCGGCGCGGTGCTCGTGGCGGGCGCGGCGGCCCCGAAGCTCGTCACGCGCGAGATGCTGAGAGACGTGCCGAACGGCGCGGTCATCGTGGATGTGGCCGTGGATCAGGGCGGCTGCATCGAGACGACGAGGCCGACGACCCACTCGAAGCCGACCTACTACGAGGAAGGGGTTCTGCACTACTGCGTCGCCAACATGCCGGGCGCGGTGCCGCGCACCTCGACGTTCGCGCTGACGAACGCGACGCTGCCTTACGTCCTGAAACTCGCCAACCGCGGATTCCTCGACGCCGTCTCGTCCGACCCCGGCCTCAAAGAGGGCGTCAACACCTACGCCGGGAAGCTCACCTACGAGGCCGTCGCTTTGGCTCAGGGCTTGGAGTACGCGCCGCTCGACCAGATGCTCGGCGGGACGACCGCCTCGAAGGGCGCGTAAAGGAAATCAGGAAGCGCCACGCGGAAGCGGCGACGAAAGTCACACGGACTTTCGTCGCCGCTTCCTTCTTTGCGCGGGCGAAAGTTTTCAGGCGGCGCGCGCGAGGAGGAGGCGCGCGAGACACGCGGCCAGCTCTTCAGGGCGGACGGGCTTGGAGAGATAGGCGTCGGCGCGCTCGGCCCCTTCGGGCTGCTCGTCGGCTGTCCGTTCGGAGCCGCTCAGAAGCACGACGGGGAGGCGAGCGAACTGCGGGTGGCGGCGCAGGAAGCGGCAGAGTTCGTAGCCGTTGAGGTGCGGCATCTGCGCGTCGGTGACGACGGCATCTACGTTCGTCGAGAGCGCGGCCTTCATCGCTTCGAGCCCGTCGGCGGCGGCCACCACGTCGAAGCCCGCGCGTTGGAGGATGATTTCGAGATAGCGGCGGACGGAGCGGTCGTCTTCGGCGACGAGGACGACGGGGCGCGAGTCCCCGAAGGAGGTTTGGAGCGGCGGGTTGGCGGCGGGTTGCGGCGGGTCGTTGGGCGCGGTGTTCATCATCGGAGTTGTGAGCCTTTTGGGTCGCGTGTTACGGCGGGCGACTCTTCGGGGAGAAGCCCCCGCCCGCCGGAGTTGCAAACCACATGCCCGCCCGTCGGAGGGTCGGAGGGACGGCGTGCGCGGCAGGCGCGAAAGTCCGTGCGCTTCCCAAAGAAAGGCTAAAATGGCTTCGGATTCAAAGGAAAAGCGGAAAACCGGGGTTCGGATTTCGTCTTTCAGGAGAGGCCGGGAGTGCTTTCACCGGCTGAATCGAGATTAGCTCTCGGCGCTCGGACTTGTCAACGAAATTCATTTTGACTGGCCTCAAGCGGTCAGGCTGCACGGTCGGGCGACTCGCCCGCGCGGCGGTGCGGACGCTCAGAGCCCGGCGGCGAACCGCGAACGACCGCCCCTCATCTATCTTCTTTCGCTTCGCGCGGCCTCGCCTGCGCTCGCTTGAACGGCGCGCGCCCTTCGGCCATACTGTGAGATTGCCGGGAGTCGCCTTTCGCCGACCGTGGGCGCGGGAGGTTTTTTAAGAGGAGTTCGGACGGACGAGTTTTTAAGATGTACGAATTCGCGGTCACACCCGCCATCACGCAGATCAGGCGACGCGGCGTCGCCATCACGGAGGTCGAGCCGGAGAGCCTCGGCGCGGAGCTTGAGCTTGAGGCGGGCGACCGGGTGGTGCGCGTCAACGGTCGGGTGGTGCGTGACTATCTCGACTTCCGCTTCCAGACGGGCGGCGAGACGGAGTTGACGCTGAACGTCCTCAAGCGGAGCGGCGAGGAGTGGGAACTCGAAATCGAGCGCGAAGAGGGGGAGGACTTCGGCGTCACCTTCGAGAACATCGTCCCGCGCCAGTGCGCCAACGAGTGCCTCTTCTGCTTCTGCAAGGGCAACCCTCCGGACGCGCGCCCCGCGCTCTTCTTCCGCGACGAAGACGTGCGCCTCTCCTTCCTCTACGGCAATTACACGACCTTGAGTTCCATCACCGAGGACGAGATGCGGCGCGTCGTCGAGCAGAGACTCACGCCGCAGTACGTCTCCGTCCACGCGACCGACTTGAAGGTACGCGCCTATCTGCTCGGCGTGGACGAGCAGCGCGCCGACATCTCCGGGAAGATGCGCCGGATGATGGACGCAGGCATCGAGATTCACGCGCAGGTTGTCCTCTGCCCCGGCATCAACGACGGCGAAGTCCTCCGGCGCACGATTGAAGATTTGGCCGCCGAGCACCCGCGCGTCAAGAGCGTGGCTATCGTGCCGCTCGGTCTTACGCGCTACAACACGGACGAGCGGCTGACGCCGGTCACGCCGGAGTGGTGCGAGGGAATCATCCGCGAAGTCTCGGCCTTGCAGCGAACTTTGCGCTCGAAGTTAGGGACGACGTTCGCCTTCCTCGGCGACGAGATTTATTTGCGCGCAGGCGTGGACGTGCCGGGCCGCAGGCACTACGGCGACTATCCGCAGATTGAAGACGGCGTCGGGATGGTGCGTTCGTTCCGCGAGGAGTTCGCGAAGCTGCGGCGCAGGCTCTCGCGCCGCCCGCCGACGGACGCCGCCGCGCGCCTGAACGGGACGGTGTTGACCGGCGCGCTCTTCGCGCCCGTCCTCTCGGAACTGGTCGAGGGGCTGAACGAGCAGACCGGCTCGCGTCTCAAAGTCTTAGCGGTGGAGAATAAGTATTTCGGCTCGGAGATTGTCGTCGCGGGGCTGATGACGGGCTCCTGCGTCCTCGCCGCGCGCGGAGAGTTGGAGGGCGACTTCGTCGTCATCCCGCAGACCGCGCACAAGTCGGACGAGCCGGTCATGCTCGACGGGACGACGCTCTCGGAGTTGGAGCAAGGACTCGGCCTGCCTGTCCGCGCCGTGGACTTCGAGGGCTTCGCGCGGATGGTCGAAGGCGTCTAAGGCGCGGCGCGGATTCACTCGGACAGAAACAAAGAGGGCGTTGCTTCCGAAGAGACAACGCCCTGAATTTTTTGGAAGGGCTTTAGCGAGGCCCGCAGACTTTAGAAGTCGAAGCGCCCGACGAACTGGATGGTGCGCGAGCGGAAGGTGGCAATAGACTGGCCGAAGTTGGCGCTGGCGATGGTGTTGACCGGCGTCGCGAAGTTGACGCGGTTGAAGAGGTTGAAGAAGTCGGCGCGAATCGTGAACCTGTACTTGCCCTCGCCGCCGAACGGGAAACGCTTGGCGAGCGTGAAGTCCACGTTGTTGAAGTCGGGGCCGTAGAAGGCGTTGCGCCCCGAAGAGCCCTGCCGACCGCTCGTGCCGACCGCCGAGCAGGTCGGGTCGCCGACCGGGCAGGGCGTGTCGAAGAGCGAGGCGTCCGGGCCGGTCTGCGTGCGCTCGCCCGAAGAGCGGGCGTCGAGGTTGCCGCCGAGGAAGTCGGCGCGCTGGCCGAGGGCCGTGCCCGCGCTGTCGGTGAAGCCGAAGACGCTGAACGGGTTCCCGGATTGCCACTGCCAGATGCCCGACATCTGCCAGTTGCCGATGATGCCGTTGACCCACTTGTTGTCGGAGCGGAACGGCAGCGCGTAGGTCATGTTGCCGACGAAGCGATGGCGCACGTCGAAGCCGGAGTTGCCGCGCTCGCCGCCGAGGCCGCCCGCGAAGCCCGAAGAGTCGCGCGGGAAGCTGCGCTCACCGGCCTGCGCGACGAGCGGGTCGACCGAGTTGTCAATCGAGTGCGAGAGCGTGTAGGCCGCCTGAATCTGGCCGACGCCGATGCGCCCGCCGAAATTCTTCGTGAAGCGGAACTGCCCGGCGTGGTAGGTCGAGTGGCCGATGGAGAGGTTGAGCGCGCTCTGGAAAAACGCCGTGTTGAGCGAGCCGTTGAAGAAGTTGGTCGTCGGGTCGAACGGGTCAACCGGATTGTCCGAGCCGGTGATGGCGTTGACGCGATCCACGCTCGTCAGGTTGCCGTCGAGCACGGTCAGGAGGTTCGTCCCCTTCGAGCCCACGTAGTCGGCCTCGACGAGGATGTCGCCCTTGAACTGGCGCTGGATGCCGAAGTTCCAAGTCTGCGTGTAGGGCGTGGCGAACTTCTCCTGAAAGGCGTTGTTACCCGGCAACGGGAAGAGCACAGGGAAGAGGAAGTCCTCGTCGAAGGCGAGCGGCGAAGGGTCTTGCGTCGGGATGTTCGGGATGTTCTCGACGAAGTCGCCCTGAAAGACGAAGAAGTCGCGTTGGAAGGGCGGGTTCGCGCTCGAATTGCTGAAGAGGTTGCCGAAGACGCGGTCGTAGAAGACGCCGTAGCCGCCGCGAATCGAAGTCCTGCCGGGGCCGCCGAAGAGGTGGCCGAGGAATCCGTCCTTGAAGTCCGGCGAGTAGGCGAAGCCGACGCGCGGGGCAAAGTTGTTGTGGTCGTCCTCGTAGAGGTTCGAGCTGCCGCCGGAGTTCTTGCCGACCAGCTCGAAGCGGAAGCCGCCCGCCGGAGTCGCGCCGCTCGGATTGTGCGCGACGAGGTTCGACATCTGGCCGTTGACCTCGAAGGGCACGCCCTTGAACTCGTAGCGCAGGCCGTAGTTGAGCGAGAGGTTGGGCCGCACCTTCCAGGTGTCCTGGAAGAACACGTCCCACTCGCGCTGGCGGTAGCCGCGATAGTCGGCGTCGGTGCGCTGGCCGTCAATGTTGAAGAACTGCGACTGAGACTGTGAGGCGACGATGCCGTAGAGGAAGCTGGCGAAGTTCTGCACCGCGCCCGCGTTCCCGCCGAGGCTCAGCTCATCGCCCTCGTTGTCGAGCAGGATGGGGAACCCGAAGGTGGTCGGGAAGTTGAAGTTCAGCGCCTCCTGCCGGAAGAAGTTGCTCGCGCCGTTTGAATAGACGAAGCGCGTCTCGCCGCCGAACTTGAAGGTGTGCTCGCCCTTGACCCACGTCACCGAGTCGCCGAGGACGGTCGTCCCCGTCGTGCGGAACTGCGTGTCGAAGAAGCCGAAGCCGCCGATGCCGCCGATGCCGAAGTTGACGAGCCCGCCGTTGGTGCCGCCGAAGGCTCCTTCGCGCGGTACGCCCGAACGCTGAAGCGCCGTCAGCACGGCCTCGCCGCGCGCGGCGGAGACGCCCGCGTCGCCGGGGCCGGCGAAGGTCAAACGCGCGCGGTTGCCGCCGAAGCGGAACTCGTTGATGAAGTTCGACGAGAAGGTCGAGACGAGGTTGAGCGAGAGGCGGTAGGTGCGCTGCGGGGCGATGATGGCGTCGTTCGCGTTCGGGAACGTCTCGCAGCAGAACTCGAACGTGCCGTCGAAGATGTTGAAGCTGCCCGTCAGGTTGTGCTTCTCGCTGATGCGGTGGTCAACGCGCGCCGAGTACTGGTCTTGCAGGTCGTTGGTCTGCGTCGAGAAGCGGAAGAACTCGAAGATGCCCGGCAGCGGGCCGTCGCCGCCCGTGTTCGGGAGCGGGAACTGAGAGTTCAGAAGGTCAACGAAGTTCTGGTTGATGGGGAGGCCGAGCGCGTTGTTCGCGCCGGTTTCGCGGGCGTCAATAGTGCCGATGGAGCCGCCGAAGTCGAAGAGTCCCTGACGGGCGCGGGCCGTCGGCACGACGCTGACCACCTGAATACCCTGATCGAAGTCGTCGCGCTCGTAGTTGAAGAAGAAGAACGTCCTGTCCTGCTTGATGGGGCCGCCGATGGAGCCGCCGAACTGTCGGCGCTGGAGCGGGTCGGCGGCTCCGGTCTCGTCGAAGAAGTTGCGCGCGGCGAAGCGGTCGGAGCGGTAGTAGATATAGGCGTTGCCGTGGAACTCATTCGTCCCGTTCTTGGTCGCGATGTTGATGACCGCGCCGGTGTTGCGCCCGAACTCGGCATTAAAGTTGTTGGTGATGACGCGGAACTCCTGCGTGGCGTCAATGTTCGGGGTGGCGATGCCGCCCGGAATACCGGGCACGTCGGTGTCGTTGTTGTCAATGCCGTCGACGAGGAAGTTGTTGTTGCGCTCACGCTGGCCGTTGACGACGATGCCGCCGAGGGCGCTGGTCGAGGCGGAGGTGCCCGGCGCGAGCAGCAAGAGCGAGTTCGGGTCGCGCGAGAGAAGCGGGAGGTCAATGATCTTCTCGTTGGTGATGAGCGTCGAAAGCTGCTGGTCGGTGGTGTTGACGGTGGTCTGCGCGTCGCTGGTCGAGACCGTGACGGTCTCCTGCGCGCCCGCCGGGTTGAGCGTCACGTCCTGCGTGAGGGTGAAGGAGACCGTGACGTTAACGTCCTTGACCGTGGTGCCGGCGAAGCCGGGCGCGGTGACGGCCAGAGTGTAGAGGCCCGGCGCGAGGTTCGGGAGCGTGTAAGTGCCCTGATCGCTCGCGGTCACGGTGCGCTTCTCGCCCGTGGCCTGATTCGTCGCCTCGACGGTCGCGCCGACGACGACCGCGCCGTTCTGGTCGGCGATAGTCCCCTGCACGGTGCCCTGCGCGGTCTGCGCGAGGGCGAGCGTGGAAGCGAAGAGGGCGCAGCAGATGGCCGCCGCCAGTCCGCGCAGGAGAGGCCAACGGCGCGCGCCGCCGCGTGAGTTAGCTCTCAGACTATTTGAACGCATGGAAACTCCTCCATCGGTTAAGGGCAAAAATTTTCGGGGAGCGCGCGCCGCGGGGAGAAGCGTGTCGCGCGTAAACCGTGTGTTTTGTCTAGCGTAAGGTCATTGCTTCGGGGTGAGGTTGAGCAAGTTTTATTCCGTAGTCCAGACGGGTGAATAAAATACGAAACCCCGTAATTTTCGGCGTCGGTAGAGGCCGTATCCCGCGAAAATTCAGATATATAAATCCGCGCGTCCGAACTTTTGGATATAAGCCGCGCGCTCTTGGACGGGCGCGCGGGAGTCGGCGGTGAAGTCCGCTCTCGCGCTCGTCCAGATAGTTGTTTTTCCGTCCCGTTTATTGGACGAAAAGCGCTAAGGGCGCTGCCAGACCGAACCGTCGGAGTAGAGGATGCGGGCCACAATCACGCGCTCCTGAAAGGGCGCGGTGTCTTTCTTACCGAGCGCCTTCGCGCTGATGGTCTTCACCGGCGGCGTGAGGTAAAGGACGCTCACCTCTTTCGTCTTGCCGGGCTTGATGGTGTCGTCGCTGGTGAACTGGTGACGCGCCGCCTCCTGCCCGGTGGCCGAGTCTATAAAAAGGTAATCCCAGTCAATAGACTTGATGGTCTTGCCGCCGCCGTTCCGGAGCTTGACCGTGTAGCGATAGCCGTCCTCCGGCGGGGCGGTCTGGCGGGCCTTCGCCGTCGCGTCTTCGTGATTTTTGATTTGAGTCTCGGTACGCCCCGCCGCGCCTCGGTTCGCGGCGTTGCGCGCGGCGGCGAGCTGCGCCTCGCTGCGCGACTGGCGGATCAGCTCGTCGGGCGAGGCGAGCGGCAGCATCGAAGGGCGCTGCCTGATTCGCTCCCGCGTCCAGTTGAAGTTGAGAACCTCGACCCCGGCCCCCGCGTCCTGCGGGAGCGTCGTCGTCGTGGCGGCGGCACCGCTCGCGCAGATGAGGAGCGAAAGCAAGATCGCCCGTGCCTTCATCGTGATGTTCCTCCTTGATTTCGTGTGTGACCCGCGTCGGAAACAGGCGAGGGCGCTCCTCGGCGGGAGCGCCCTCCGTCCAAGTGCCCGTGAAGCTAGAAGAGGGCACGCAAACCTTCACCCCTTTAGAAGGTGAACTTGCCGCCGACCGTGATCGTGCGGCCCCCCCAGTCGTTGAGGTTGCCGCCGAAGTTGGCGCTGCTCAGGCTGTTGACCGGGATGCCGTAGTTGTCCTGATTGAAAGCGTTCAGGAAGTCGGCGCGGATGGTGAAGCGTCGGGTCTCGTCAATGTAGAAACGCTTCTGGAGCCCGAGGTTGGTGTTGAAGAAGGCGGGCGCGCGGAGCGTGTTCTTGCCGAGGTTGCCGCCCGGCGAGGCCATGCTGAAGGTCAGGATGTTGCCCGCCGCGTTGCGCGGGACGAGGAAGCGGCCCGGCGCGGTGAAGGTGCGAAGATTGCCCGTCACCGGGTCAACAATGAGCGGCGCGTCCGGGTCGATGTTCGGGCGGTCGCCGCCCGAGCCGTTGCCGTTGGTGTCCACGCCCGTCAGGATGGTGAAGGGCTGGCCGGAAGTGCCGGTCGTGACGCCGGAAATCTGCCACCCGCCGAAGACGCGCCGGAGGAACCCGTTACCCTCGGCGAAGCGCGGCGTCGGGAATTCCCAGACGTAGTTGAGCGCGAAGCGGTGCGTGCGGTCGAAGGCCGAGACGCTCCACTCCGCCTCGTAATCCGTGAAGTCCTGCGGGACCTGCGGCGAGCCGGCGGTGATAGCGCCGACGCCTAAAGACTCGTCGTTGTCGCTCATCAGCTTGCTGAACGTGTAGTGGAAGCCGAGGTCCAAGTTGCGCAAAAGCCCATCGCCGCCCATCCTCCGGTTGAAGGAGATGAACCCGGCGTTGTAGTTCGCCTTCGCCGTGCTGGCGATGAGGACGCGCGGGCCGAACTGCGGGAACTCGCGGCGGGCCTGCACGGACGGAATCGCGAGCGTGTTGCCCGTCGAGCGCACGAGCGCGGCCTGCGCCTCGGTGAGGACGGCGTTATTCGCCTGAAGCTGGTTGACCTGATTGCGCGAGGTGCTCCCGCTGTAGCCGAACTCAAGGAAGAGGTTGTTGCCGAACTCGCGCTGGACGGTCAGGCTGTAGATGTGCGATTCGGGAACCTTCAGGTCTTCGGGGCTGTTGACGTAGGTCGCGAGCGGGTTGAAGACCGGCGCGCCCGTGACCGGCGCGACGTTCGGGAAGGTGTCCACGGGGTTGTCGGCGCGGCCCGTGACGACGCGCGGGAAGTTCGCCGCGTTGACCGTCAGGATGTTGTAGAACAGCACGTCGTAGTTCTTGCGGTAGCCGCCGCGGATGACGGTGCGCGAGTCACCGAACATCCAGCCGAACGGGCCGGAGGTCGCGCGCGGGCTGTAGTTGAAGCCGATGGCCGGGCCGAAGTTGTTGTTGTCGCGCTTGGAGGGGCCGGGGACGAGCGCGGCCAGCGACTGCGCGTCGGTCGCGCCGAAGAAGCCGAACGGGTAGTTGGCCGTCTCGTAGCGGAGGCCGAGGTTCAAGGTCAGGTTCGGCGTGATGCGGAAGTCGTCCTGCACGAAGTAGGACTGTTGCCACTGGCGCGCGTCGAAGGAGGCGACTTGCAGCGCCTGCTCGAAAGACGTGCCGAGGTTGTTGATGAAGTTGGCGAAGTTGGCGAAGGCGAAAGTCCCCTTCGTGTTGAAGGCCGCCTGATTGAAGAGGTGGATGTGGCGGATGTCGAAACCGAACTTGAAGGACTGGCGGCCCGTCAGCCAGCTCAAGGTGTCATTGAACTGGTAGCTGTTCTGGACGCGCCCCTGCGGGAAGTTGGCGAGGCCACCGATGGTGAAGAAGCCGGTGATGCCGGTGGTCGGCGTCACGGGGTCGTTTTCGGGGAAGCCGAGGTTGCGGCGGACGTAAGAGGCGCGGAACTCGTTGACGACGTTCGAGCTGAAGACGTGCGTTTGGCTGAGGGCCATGTTCTGGTCAACGAGGTTCTGCGCGCCCGCGAAAATGTCGCTGAACTGCGTGTTGCTGATCTGGTTGATGAAGTACCCGGCGTCGCGCGAGTAGCGGAAGGTGAAGTTATCGTTGTCGCCCATCTTGT
>DASTQX010000525.1:0-23242 GCA_035761505.1 Pyrinomonadaceae bacterium | reverse complement strand
GCTCCGCGACAAGGTTTCAGCCGTCACCTCCTTCTTCGAGTACGCGGGCAAGCAGCCCGCCGACGCCACACCCGACGACGTTTCGCGCTGGCGAGCCGAGATGGAGTCCCGTGGCTTGAAGCCCGCCACGATCTACGCACGAGTCTCGCGCGTCTCGGCCTTCTATCGCTGGCTGATGAGCGACCCGCGACTCTCCGATTTCATCAGGAGCAACCCGGCCTCGCAGGCGAGGCCGCGCTACCCGCGCCCCTACCAGTCCGAAGCGACGAAGGCGCTCTCGGACGAGGAGATGAACGCTCTGCTGGCGGTCGTCAGAGGGCTGGCCGAGGCGGGCTCGGTGGTGGGGAAGCGCGATTACGCGCTGCTGCTGTTCTACTTCCTGACCGGGCTCAGGAGGAGCGAAGTTATCTCTCTCAGAGGCACGGACTTGGAATTGAAGGAGGGAACGCTCGTCATCAAGTACCGGCGCAAGGGCGGGAAGTTCACGGCACGAGAAGTTTCTGACCCGGCGGCACAGGAGGCGCTGGAAGCCTATCTGGGGGCTGCGGGGAGGGGGAACGTGCTCGGCACGGAGCGCCCGTTGTGGACGCGGCACGACCGCGCGGGGAAGGGGGGCGCGCCTTTAACTTCCAGAGCCTTCGTCGAGAATTTGAAGAAGTACGCGAAGGGGGCCGGGCTCGCGCACATCCACCTGCACCAGACGCGCCACACCTACGCGCGGATCGTGGCCGAGGAGACGGGCAGTTTCCTCGAAGCGCAAGAGGCTCTGGATCACGAGAACGCGGCGACGACGAGGGTTTACGTCCAGAGAATCACGATTAAGAAAGACAAGCATGGCCGCAGGGTCGCCGAAAGGATGAAACTCGACCGTGGCGGGGGCGAATGAAGGCCGCTCGTCGGCGGGTCGAGTCTTATTTCAGCGCTCGCCGGAACTCGTCGGTTAAGCGTTGCATCTCGCGTTCCACCTGCTCGGTCGTCGCTTCGTCCACGCGCGGCGAGACGACGAGGAGCAGCCCTTCGTCGCCGACGAACTCGACGAGGTACGCGGAGAGTCCGCGCAGACGTTCCGCGTCAAACTTGTCGAGGTGGCCGGGGCCGAGAAAGTTGGCCCAGTAGATTCCGGCGAGCATCGGCGCGAAGACGAGCGGCGGCGCGTAGCCGACCGCGGCCAGTTGAAGCAGGCGGACGTAAGGATGGATGCAGGCGAACTCGGTATTGCCGGGCGAGTGGACGCCTTTGAACATCTCGATGAGGTCGGCGGAGTAGGCGGCGTCAACCTCGGCGGGCATGTCGAATTCGAGATTAATCATGCTGTAGCCTTCGACCTGCTTCGTTTCGGGGTCGAAGGGCTCAAGCCTGACGTGCAAGTCCCAGTAGCGCGGCTCGGTGCCGCCCGCGCTGACGGCGATCTGGTCGGCGGCCTGCGGGGCGAGCCGGAAGAGTTCGAGGGCGAGATCGTCCGGCTCGACGCGCGTCGCGCGCCGCCCCCCGGCTCGGATGCCGACCTCGATCCAGTCGGTCGCGCCGACGAGGCCGTGCGCCACCGCCGCTTTTATCAACTGATAAGGCAGCGCGCGGTCGCGCCAGTTGTGGACGCTGCTGGCCGCGCGCCAGAGCAGGCGTTTCGAGATGTCGGGCTGCTGTTTACTCATTCGCCGCGCTCACGCATCCGCTTCTCCTCGTTCGCCGACGCACGCCGACGCCGCTCTAAGGGGGCGGCACGCCGGGTATGTACTGCTGCATCACGCCGAACTCGTCGAGGTAGAAGAGGTTGAAGCCGTAGTCCTTGATGAGCCATTCGTTACTCTTGGCCCAGGCGTATTCGGGGAAGAGGTAGTTGACCGAAGTTACTTTGTCAAGCTTCGGGTCGGTGTGGTTCTTGATCTTGCTGTAGTCGCCCGCCTGTTTCGGGTCAACGCGGTCGGTGTGCTTGAAGTCCCACAACTCGCCGGAGCGGATGCCGAGCGCTTCGGAGATGACGATGAAGAAATCGGAGGTGCGCGTCTTTTCGAGCTTGAGCTTGCCGCCCTTGTCGAAGCTCACGCGCTGGTAGGCCGTGCCCGCGAACTTGGGGACGTACTGCCGCACGAAAGCCTCGAAGGCCGGCCCCTTGAGCGCCGCCCCCTGACGCGGTTCAGCCGCGATGACCTGCGCGAGAATCTGGTTGAGGAGCTTGATGTTCTTACCCGTCTTCGACGGGAGCATCTGCGTTAGGTAGCGGACGAACGTCCGGTAGGCGCTGCGGTAGCCCTCCGTGGTCGCCGCCTTGTCGGCGTCGCTGAAGAAGTCGCCCAGCTTCTTTAAGTCGAGGTCGGTGATGCCCGCCGCCTCGATGAGTTTCATCAGGGCACCGCGCTTCGGGTCTTTGAGATAGTTCTCGATCTTCGTCCGGTTGATGTCGGGCGGGAGCGCGTCGAGCACGTCCTGCACGGTCTTGAGCGGCTTGGCCTTGGCCTTCTCGCCGGCGCTCATCTTGGAGAAGTATTCGATGATCTGCTGCTGGTCAACGTGGCACGGCGAGCTGCAACCGAGCAGGGCTTCGAGCGCGGCTTCCCTCATGTCGGCGAGCCGTTCGCGAATCCAGAAGGGCAACTCGCGCAGGCGCTTGATGGCGTCGAGGAAGAGGCGCTCGACGATGCTCGCCGGGAGCTTGACGACCTTCGCCACCCACTCCTGCGCCAGCCTGAGCGAGCGTGAAGCGAGGTCGGGCAGGTCGGCCAGAGTCTTGAGCAGACGCCGCACGCCGCTCTCGCCGACGGCGTCAACCAACTCTCTCAGGCCGCGACTCCCGACGGCCTCAAGCCCTTCGCGGCCCGCGCTGACGGCCAACTCGCGCGCGGCGGGCGCGCCGACGCGCTCGACCAGCGTCTTAACTTCTCCCGGCGTGTGCGTCTCGGTGAGCAGCGTCACGGCGTCGCCGCCCAGACTCTCGACCGTCTTCTGGCCGACGGCTTCGGCCAGAGGCTTTTGCGCGCTCGCCTCGACGCCCTCGACGCCTTCGACGACGGGGCGCGAGCCGACGGCCTCTTCCGCCGCGCGCAGCCGCGCCTTGTCGGCGAGGATGCCGCCCGCCTGTATCCCGACATCCACCAGCGCGCGTCCCACAATCTGCAACAGCCGCGCCGAGCGCATCCCCGGCGGCAGATGTTTGAGCGCTTCGACCTGTTCATAAAATTGCACGCTCATCAGCACGACGCCGAGCCCGCCGGAGCCGATGCCCGTCAGCGCGAACGCCTTCGAGAGCGTGAGGATGCGTTGCGTCGCGGCGGCGGCCTGCCCGACCCGCGCGGCGGAGGTCGCGGCGCGCGACAGCGCCGCCTCCGCGCCGACCCCGGCGACGGCCCCAAGGACGTTCACCATGTCCATCGCCGTCGTCATGTCCCAGCGGAACGTCTTATCGTCAATGCGCGTCACGAGGTTGTAGGCCGAGGGGATGGCCCCGACGACGCCGAGCGGGACGAGGAAGGCGAGCGACGCCCCGCCCGTGAAGGGCGCGGCGGCCACGGCGATGAGCGAGCCGAGCGTGGCGAAGTTGCCGAGCGCCTCCATCATCATCTTCGTGCCACTGGCCTCGACACGAATCGGGTGCACCACGTCGTCGAGGAGGACGGACGTGATGCCGCGCCCGTACTCGCTCTTCTCCATGAGATTCTTGACGGCGCTGAGGATGGCGTCCTTCCTCGTCGCGCCCGTCCCCTTGTCCTCTTTGCCCGAAGGCGTGGTCGCGTCCGCGATGTAATACTCGAAGGGCGGCCCCGCGCCCTGCGTCTGATCCACGACTTCGAGCACGAGTTGCAGCACGTCTCCGAGGTCGGCGACGTGCGTGACGACGAGGCGCTCGGTCTTCACCTTGTCGAGCCCGCGCTTCTCGCGCGTCTCAAGGATGTCTCCGATTCGCTCGGCCTGCGCGTCGAGGCTCGCCTGCTTCCACGGGACGCTGGCCGCGCTCTCTTTCTCCAGCACCTCCTTCTGGTACGTGAGCGTGTCCTTGACCGTGCCGAGCGAGGAGTTGAGGACTTTCAGTTCCTCTTCCAACGCCGCGCGGTCGGGCGGGTTGCCTTGCAGGAGCTTGTTGACTTCGTCGCGCCGCTTGGCCGCCGCCTCCTGCATCAGCATCGCCGTGCGGACGCGCGTCTCGCCAATCTTCTCCGGCTTGCGGGCGAAGACCGGAAGATAAGCGACGCTCGGCGGGCGCACGACCTCCGCGTTCTCCGAGAGGAACGGGACGGCGGCGCAGCGGACGACGTGCAGCCCTTCCTCTTTGAACCAGAAGGGCTTGATGCTCTCCGGGTTGGCGATCTGCTCGGTGAAAGTCTGGAAGCCCGTCCCGGCGTAGCGCAGAAGGTTGTTCAACTGCACGAGGTCGTAGGTGCTCATGCCGGGCGGGCCGAAGAGCGAGTCCATGTGTCTGGTGATGCGGGCCACGTCCGCCGCCGCGTAGCGCGAGTCGCGCGCGAAGCGTTGCGAGTAGATTTCGCCCCACGTCGTCTCCACGCGCTGCTTCTCGTTGAGAGTGGCCGTGTTGATGAACCTCTCGTCGGGGACGCGGAACATGTCCCACTGGAACTTGAAGGAGGTGAAGCCCTCGAAAATCTTGCGGAAGACGAACTCGATGTAGAAGTTGTGGACGGTCGCCGTCGAGGCGTCGAAGAAAGGGGCTTGGAGCGCGGGGTAGGCGTAGAGTCTGGCCGGGAAGGGCGGCGCGTTGGCCCCCGCCGGGTGTTCGAGGATGCGCTGGTCGCCGCCGTAGCGACGGGCGGTCGCCGTGTCGTAGAAGCGGTCGAAACGGTCGAGCAGTTCGAGCCGCGCCTTATCGCCCGCGGGCGGCTCCTCGAAAACCTGAACGCGCAGAACCTTCTGCGTGCGGATGAAGGCGAGGAACAGCAGAGCCCTCGTGAAATCAATCCGGCTGTTCTCGGCGGCGACCGGAATCTGGACGGGCGGCGGCGCGGCGGCGGCGGCTGTTGCTGCTCCGCCCGCCTGTGGCCCTGACGGCTGGCCCTGCTGCGACTTCTTCGCGGCGTCCTGCGCGTCCTGCCACGCCTGCCTCGTGGAGGGCCAGAGTTTGGGGTACTGATTGTGGCCGGTCAGGGCGTGGTCGGCGCGGATGAGGTCGAGCGCCCACGCGGGCTCGGAGATGGCGTCGTAGATTGCTTCGAGGACGCCTTCCTTGTCGGGCGGGCCGAAGCCGGGCTCGTCCGTCGGGGGCTTGGTCGAGGCTTCGTAATCGCGGAGCAGCTTGCCGTGGCTCGCCATCTCTTCCGCGAACATGCTTTCGGTGTACCACTCCGGCAGCGCACGAGTCCTCCTCTGCATGAAGTCTCGCAGGTCTTGCCAAGCGTCATGGCTGAGGAGGCCGAACTTGAGGAGTTCGAGTTGCGCGGGCGAGATATAGACTTCGTAACGGCGGCCCGCGCTGCCGTCCTGAAGCCACTGGATGATCTTCAGCGCGAAGGGCGCGTGCGCGACCCACGGCCCGACCCCTTCGCCGCCCTGAGCGACGCCGGAGACGTTGCCGTATTCGCCGTAGCCGGAGGCGGGCTTGAGGGCCGCGTCAAACGCTTTGAGGAGTTCCGGCTGGTACTCGTCGCCGACCAGACGGCGGAGCATCCGCGCGTTCGCCTGATCTATGCGCGGGCCGGGCTTGTACTTGTCTCCGGGTTCGGGGACGAACCTCAACCCGCGCACGGAGGCTTCCATGTCAACGTAGGGCGGCATCGCCTCGTCGCCCTTTCGCTTCGCCGAAGCCTCGTCCGCCTCGTCGTAGATGTCCTCGTCTTCGTAGATGTCTTCGTCGCCCTGCCTCTGGACGAGCGACGCGCCGACGGGCGTGAGCGCGCCGACGACGTGCCCGGCGAGAGCCCGTTCGGCGGCGCTGTCGGCCTCGCGCTCGTAGTCGTCTTCGCCGAGCCCTGCGGCCTGCACGCCGCTTGCGCCGCCCGACTGTTGGACGACGTGCGCCAGTTCGTGGCCGAGCAGCCGCCGCCCCTCGTCGGTCGTGGGAGAGTACTGGCCGCCGCGAAAGACGACGTGGTGGCCGAAGGTGAAGGCGCGCGCGCGCATCGAGCGGGCCGACGCTTCAGCCTCCGCGTCGTCGTGGACGCGGACGCTTGCGAAGTCGTAGCCGAAGCGCGGCTCGAAGAGGGCGCGCGTCTCGGCGTCGAGCGGGCGGCCCGCGCCGAGTCGGGCGGCGAGGCTCTGGGCGGAGACGCTTTTCGGCCCACCGGCTGAAGCGCCGTTCTCCGGTTTGAGTTGTGCCCTTTCTTGCCCTTCGTCGCCGCACTTCGCGCAAGGGGCGACGCCCGCCCCGCAGGCGCACTTGCGCTGGATGAAGGGAGCGGGCGAAGGGGCGAGGGGCAGCCGTCCGTGGACGGCGCGAGGGCCGTCGCCGCCCTCGCCGTCGCCGTCGGACGCGCCCGCCGGGTGGCCGGAAGGTCTCTCCGCCGGAGGGCTGCCGCCGAGCAGTTGCCCGACGGCGCGATTGCCGAGCGACCGTTGGAGTTGAAGTATCGTCTGCTCCGGCGTCTGCTCAGGCGCGCGCGCGTTGGCGGCGGCGACGTGCGCGCCGCGCGCCTGCTCCGCCTGTTGCGCTTTGGCCCCCTGCTGACGCTCCATCGCCGCCCTCCGCTCGGAAGAGTTCACGCGCGCGCCCCGCGCCCGCCGACGTTACTTCGCGCCGGAGGAGCGCTTGCTCTTCTTCGCGCCAGACTTCTTCGCCCCGGTCTTCTTCGCCCCGGACTTCTTCGCGCTGAGCTTCGTCGCGTCGCTCTTCTTCGCCGCCGCCTCCTCCTGCACCACCGTCTCTTTAGCCGCCGCCTTCGGGGCGGACTTCTTGACGAGCTTGCGCTTCGCCGCGTCGAACCTGAAGCCTTCGCCGAGTTCGGCGGCGGCGCGCTCGCTGATGGCGGCGTCCCCCGTGATTTCCGCCGCGCCGTGCTTTTCGTCTTCGAGATAGAAGGGCTGTTCGATTCCTTCCGCCAGCGCCTCGGTTTGCAGCACCGCGATGATCTCGCCGTCCTCGTCGTACTGGATGAAAGTCCGCATCACTGCTCCTCTACTTTTAAGGGTCAATCAACATCGCCTTTATGTGAACCGTGGTGGCTGGCCCGAAGTTCGCCATGTTCGTGACGACCAACTGGCGGTCACCGTTGTTGGTTTTCTCCATCCACGTGAAAGAGCCGGTGCTAGAGACGCTAATGATGAGCCACGGGTTGGTGCTCAGGTCGGACGCTTTGGCGAGCAAGACGGTGGAGGACTGGGTCGGGCTGACCGACAGGGAGACTTCCTGCAAAATCCGGGCGCTGAAGTTCCTCAACCGCACCGTCTGGTCGGCGAGCCGCGAGTGCGAAGGGTCGAGGATCATGTCGAGGTCGCCCCGCACCTTCGACAGCGTGACCTCCCGCAAGCGGATGTCGTAGAGAAAGGCCGACGGCTCTTCCGGCACGGGCGCGATGTCCGTCGCCACGAGGGTCTTCTCCTGATCCACGGTTTCCTTCTCGGTGACGGCCTTCTCGGTGGTTTGCTTCTCGACGGTCTCGCCCGCAGCCTTCTTGGTGGCGCTCTCGGCGAAAGCCCTCTCGGCCAACGCTTGCTCGATAGGTCTGTCCGCCAATGATTTCATAATCGAAGCCTCGACCTCCGATTCCGGCAGCGGTATCGTGTCGCCGGGGTTGAAGACGAGGACGGCGAGGATGAAGAGGTCGGGGTTGGCCTCCAAGTTCGGGTTGACCAACACCTCCCAGTCCACGCGCTCGCGGAGCGCCGTCTCGAAGCCGATGTCTCCGGCGTTCTTCAGGTCGGGGTCTTGCGCCTCGTTCACCTCGACGGTGAAGGCGCGGAGGCAGACGAAGAACCCGCCCGCCGGGAACGGCCCCACGTTCCCTTTGTGGGGCTGGCTCTTGTAGCTGCTGTCGGAGTTGAGCACCACCTCAAGACCGTTGACGATGCAGCGCCCGGCCCTGATGGTGAAGTCGTGCGCGAGCGGGTCTGGGTTCTCAAGGAGGAAGCCGTTGCTGCCTTCGGGCACGCCGCTGCCGACGTAGTGGCGCAGGAAGCGGTTCGGGGCGACGAGGTCTGCCGCCAGATTCAGTTCGCGGTCGAGAATCGGCTTGCCCTGCTGGAAGCGAACGCGCGAGTAGCCCTTCTGGGTAGCCTCCTGAAAAGCCGTCTGCGGATTTTTTGAATAATTCCCCACGGTCTTCTCCTCCACTTAAAAGATGAGATGGATGCGGCGCTCAAGCGTCACGGCCACGTCCTTTTCGATGAGCGGGTGGCGGACGTAATCAATCATGTAGTCGACGCCCTTGAGCTTGCCGAAGAGGCCGAACTCGCGGATCGGGTAGGGCGAGGGCAGGCCCAACTGCGGGTCGGGCTGTCCGGGGCCGAGCACGGCGATAATCTCCAGCCGGTTCGTCGGCACGGCTGAGAATTCGTTGTTGCCGTTGAGGTACTGAAGCGTGAGGTCTTCCTTCGGGATGACGAACGGCGTGCCGTCCACGAGTTGGATGGAAGTTTCGGGGGGCTTGGGCGGCGGCGGCACGTTGTCCCACGCCGGGTCGCCGCGCCCGATCTTGAGCGACTGGATGCCGAGCGGCGCTTCCGCCCCGTCGCCCTTCATGAAGGCGGCCAGCAGTTCGCGGCACCGCAGCACTATCAGATTCGGCTTCCATCCCGCGTCGCGGATCAACTCGCCCGCCGGGCCGCGCAGCACGTCGCGGTAGATTCCCTCGATCTGGACAGGCATCTTCTAATCTCCTTCTTTCACGTTCCTGAGGAAGAGACGCGCCGATAAGTCGGGCGGCTGTTCCGTCGTGTCAACCAACTCGTCAGGCTCGCGCCGGGCCTCCCAGAGCCTGAAGAAGTGGAAGCTGACCTCGTCGGTGTAGGCTTCGCCGAGGCCCCTGTAAATTTCGCCGAGGCGCGTGTCGAGCCAGCGTTCTCCGATGAAGCGCGGCGCGTCCGGCGGAGTCGCCGGGCGGTCGTAGTTATAGACGGCTTCGGGGAAGACCTGCTGGATGATGACGACGGCGCGCACCTGCATGGGCAGGAAGTCGCGCAGCAGCTTCTCGATCTGGTCGCGCTTGCTGATGATGAGCGAGTCGTCGTCGGTGTCGGGCGTGAGATAGACGCCGACCGTGTCGCGCGCGTACCAGTCGTCGCTGCCGCGCCCCGTGTCGGCGAGGTAGTGCAGGATGTCGTTGAAGCGCCCGCTGACGCCGAACTTCGAGGAGGCGCGCGTATCAATCGTGGTCGAGCCGGAGTAACGCGCGTCGAAGGTGCGCGACCCCGGATAGAGCGGGCTGCGGTAGGGCAAACTCTCGTTACTGCGAAACCAGACCTTCGCGCCGCCGCCGGAGAGGCCGAGCGCGGCGGGGGCCGAGCGCGTGAACTGCCCCTTCGTGATGCGCGCGTCCGCTTGCTCGGTCGTCGGCGTGACGACGTTCGACCAGACGTGGACTCCTTCCGCGCGGTTCGAGCTGAAGAAGAGTTCCGCACTGTCGCCCGCGACGGCGAAAGCCGAAGGCTCCGCGTTGTCGTAAGGCGACCCGGAAGCGACCGCCAACTCGTGCTCGGCCCAAGTGATGTCGGTGTGCGAAGCGAAGTTGAGGTTTGTCGTCGTTCGCCAGAAGATGTTCTTCCGCCCGTCCGCTTTCCGCCCCGTCCAGAAGACCCAGAGCCGACCTTGAGCCGCGTCGAAGAGGGCGCACGGCTCGCGGTCGGCGGTCGCGCCCGAAGTGAGGACGCGCGGCGTGCCCCACGTCGTCCCGTCGAAGCGGCTGTACCAGATTTTCAGGCGGCCCGCGTCGCGGCGCGAACTCCAGAACAACCAGAGGCCGCCCGCGTTGTCCTCACAGACGGCGGGCTCGCTGTCGTCCGGGTTCACGGCCTGCGGCAGCAGAGGCGCGACGCCGAAGCCGAGCTTGGCGGCGGCGGTCGAACTGTTCACGTCAACGACGACCGAGGAATCGGCGCTCTCGTTCGGCGAGGTGAGGACGACGCGCCCCTGTGACTCAATCGCGCCGCGCGGCACTTGAGCGCGGATGACGGCGGCGACTTCGGCGGCGGTGGCCTGCGCGATGTTGCTGAAATTGCGCGTCTGGAAGGTGATGATGCGCGGCAGCCCGCCGTCGTATTTGACGATCAGCCGGTCGTTGTGCGCGAGCGCGAACGGCCCCGCCTTGCCGCCCGTGAGTCGCGCGGGCGCGACATCCGTGCCGGTGCTCGTCGCGGGCAGGCCGAGCTTCGTCGCGCCCGGCAAGTCGGCCAAGAGTTGCACGCCCACGCCCGTTGACAAAGACGTGAGCAGCACCGTCTCGTCGCGCGCGACCGAGCAGGCGACTCCCGGCAGCTCGCGTTCGAGAAGGGCCGCGACCTCCGAGGCGTTGGCGTTGGCGATGTTGACGAAGTGCTCGCGGTGAAAGACGACGGTCTTGGTGAGGTCGCGGGTGCCGTCAATCAGTCGCACGCGGAGGCTGTCGCCGTCGGCGAAGTTGAAGGGGCCGGACTGAGTGCCGGGAAGTCGCGCGGGCGTGGCGGGGCGTCCGGCGGCGAGAAGACTCAAGCGGAGTTGCCACGTCGCGCCTGTCGAACGGTTCCCCAGCTCGGTGTAGAAGACCCAGAAGCTCGCGTCCGCGCGGCGCACGGCGGAAGGGTATTTGCAGAGACGGTCGCCGGAGGTGAGTTGCTGCGAGGGCGTCCAGCGGTCGAAGTCCCAGAGCTTGAACCAGAGGTCGGAGAAGTCGCCCGGCGCGCAGAACTCGGAGCCCTGACCCGACGGCACCTGAGCCTTGCGCGTCGCGTGATAAAAGAGCCACTGGCGCTCGTCCGTCTCGCGCACTGCCGACGGGCGGCCCTCGTAAGCGGTGGCGATGGAGGCCAACTGCGGCTCGCCCCAGACGCCCCGGTGCCGCTCCGCGCCCCAGACGGCGAGCCGTTCGGGGTCGTTCGCGTTGAAGATGTTGTGGACGAACTCTTTGATCTCGGCGTTCCAGGTGGTCAGGCGGTTGAGGGTCGCGCGCAGGTTGGCGGCGATGCCGGTCGTGCGGTAGAAGTGCGGCGCGAACCTGATTTCGTTGCGCTGTTTCGAGAACGGGAGGGTGAAGTCGGTCGGCCAGCCGAGCCACTGCGCGAGCAGGGGCAGGAGCGCGCCGTCCACGCGTTCGAGGTCGAAGAAGCCGCGCGTGGCGGAGGCGTAGCTGCGCAGGAGGTCGAACTCCATCCCGAATATCTCGACGAGTCGGCGCAACTGTCCCTTCGTCAAATCCTTCGGGTCAACCTGCGGGAGCGCGGGCGGCGTCAGCGTGTCGAAGCGTTGGTAGATGGCGGGCAGCGCGCCGTAGAGTTGCGCGGCGGAACCGTAGGGCGTGGTCGCCATCGCCGTGACGAAGGCGGGGAAGAAGTTCGGCGGGGCCGCGCCGTCGAAGGCGGCGACCGCGTAATAATAGTTCGTCTCGCCGTCGAGCCCGTCGTCGGTGAAGGAGCCGGACTGGTCGAAGCCGGTCTGCGTGTCGGTGAAGATGCCCGCGTCGTCGGCGAGTTCGCGCGGGTCGGGGAAAGAGTTCTGGCGGCGCACGACCTTGACCCCTCGGAAGTCGGGGAAGTCAATCCAGCGCGGCGTCGTCCAAGACAGCACGACGCGCCCGCCGCGCGGATCGGGTTCGGCTCTGAGGTGGAGCACCGTCACTAGACGCCTCCCGTCACGTCGAGCAGAAATTCGTGCAGCACGGGTATCTGGTTCGGCCCTAGTTGAATGAGCCCGCCTCCGGCGAGGCCGCCGGTCGCGCCCTCCTTGTTGAAGGACGAGACGAAGGCCGTTTGCACGCCGTCGAGATTTTCCAGCGCCTCGTAAATCTTGCTCAGGTAGAGCTTCTCGCCGAAGTCCACCTTCTCGAAGTCGAAGAGGCGGCGCACGGCCTGCTCGGCGGCGGCGACCACGTCGAGGCGGCGGAAGTAGGGCAGCGCCTCGATGGTCGCCGTGATGTTAATCTTGACGTATTCGGGCGCTTCGATGCGGATGAGCGTGGTCAGCATCCGCTTGTCCTCGAAGTAGGCGAGGAGGTCTTGGATGAGGATGTCGGAGGGCGGCTTGCCGCTCCCCGTCGGGGCGATGAAGAGGTTGATGTGGTTCCAGCCGGTGGCCTCGGCCCGCGCCTTCGAGACGCCGGGGAAGAGGCGCGCGAGCGCGACGTAGTCGTCGGCGGTGACGGCGCGCTGCATCGAGCTGAAGGCGACGGGCGCGAACCGGATGGCCTGCTCGATGGACTCGCGCTCGGCCCCGCCGCTCGCGGCCTCGCGGTTGCCGACCTTCGCGCCGAGCAGTTGAAGTTGCGGCGCGCGGCTGACGACCGTGAGCTGCCCCGCGCCGACGTTGCCCGCCGTCCCGCCGCCGACGCGGTACGTGGCGACGATCTCCGAGCCCGGCGGCGGGATGCGCCCGTACTGGCCGTCGCCGAAGACCACGGTCGTCACATCGTCCTCGTCCGTCTCGATGACGTAATCCTGATCGGCGGTGCGGCTGAAGGCGAGCGTCGAGCCGATGCGCTCTTCGTGCAGGAGCGCGGCCAGTTGCTCGTCGGTGAAGGCCGGGCGGCTGAAGGCGAGGTTGCGGCGCAGCGTCCACGGCGGGGTCGGCGGTTCGGTCTCGACCACGATTTCGAGCGTGTCGCGCAAGAGGCGCGGCTGCGCGAGCCGAAAGCGCTGGTTGGGAGCGCCCGTCGAGACGCCGATCACCTCGCGCGCGACCGTGCGCCCCTCGCGCACGGGGATGGCGTCCACCACCTCCTTGAAGTTCGGGAGCGGCGTGCCGTCGGCCTTTTTGATGACGAGGTTGGGCACCGCCTTCGTCGTGTCTATCAACAGGGGCTTCTCGTCCGTGTACTCGAAAGTCACGCTCGGTCGCTCAGGCGTGCTCCGGGTGGCGAACTGGTCGCCCTTGCGCACCTCGACGAGCTGGTTGACGTTCTGGCCGACGACGAGGCTGAGCCGTGCGGTGGCCGCCGCCGCCGGGGCCATCTCGTAGCCGATGAGGCGTAAGTGCTGGATGACGCTGCGCCGCTCCTGCGCCGTCGGCAGGAACGCCTCGTTGGCGAGCCTGTCCTGATAGTAACTGAGGATATCGGCGAGGTAGGCGAAAAGCTCGATGAGCACGACGCCGAAGTTGGCCTCGGAGCGGTCAGTCCATTCGGGCAGCTTGGCCGGGATGAGGTCTAAGAGCGCGCGGCGGAAACTGTCGTAGTCGCGCGCGAGGTAATCAATCACTTGCCGGTTGTCTCTGACGTTGATGGTTGCCATCAGCCTTGTCCTCTCCACACCCCGCGACTTTTAGAAAGCGATCTTGACGCGGCCCGTCTCAAGGCGGTCGCGCCGGACGAAGACGACCTCGACTTCGAGCCGACTGTCCTCGTGCGTGATGCCGACCTCTTCGACCAGAATCTCGTCGCCGAGCCAGCGCACCAGCGCGCGGCTGACGGCGAACTCGGTCGTGGCTGCGAGGATTTCGTTGTTCGGGTCGAAGAGCAGCTCGCGCAGGCCGCAGCCGAACTCCGGCTGGTTGACGCGCTCGCCGGGCGACGTGAGCAGCACTTGAATAATCCGCGCGCGGAGGTTCGCGTCGCCCGTCTGCGTGGCGACGCGACCGAGGTTGTCAATGGTGAAAGGGAATGCCGGCCCTGTCGCGTCCATCCTCTCGCCCCCTTACCTGACGTGCCCGGTGGTCGGCCCCGTCTGCGTCGCCCCCGTCCCCGTCTGGACGCCCACCTGTATGCCGAAGATTTCCATGTTGGCGGTGATGTGATTAACGACGCCGCCCGCGATGGCGAAGGCAAGCTTGCGCCAGCCGTTGCGCACCGTCTCCTTGTCCGCCGCCGGGAGCGACGCGATGCCCGGCCCAAGTGCCTCGTCGAGCTTGTCGAAGATGGCCTTCGTCATCCCCGTCGTCGCCGCCTGATCGCCAACTTGTAGAGCCATCTGCGGTCGTCTCCTATTCCTTCATCTTGTACTTGGCCGAGAGCGGCACCTGAAGGGGCTGAAGCGGCGGCACCGGCGGCGAGGTCGGCGCGCCGAGGTTGCCGACGTGCGTGTGCGTGGCGAGCGCCGTGAACCATGAAGTAACGTTGGTCATGAAGGTCTGGCCGAGCACGAAGGGCTCGGTCATCGCGCCGTCGCCGACCGTGACGTTCGACGATTTGACGACGACGCTGCTCGCCTCGACCGTGACGCCCCCGCCCTCCATCGAGACCTTGTTCCCGTTCTTGTCCTCGACCGTGATGCCGCCCGACTCCAACTTGACGGAGTTGCCGCTATTGGCCCCGTCGGTGACGGTGATGCCCGCGGAGTCGAGCAAGACTTCGTGATTGTTCGTGCCGTCCTTGAGGCGGATGCCGTCCTTGTTCATGACGAGCAAGTGCTTGTTGGTCGCCTCGACGACGAGGATCATCTCGTCGCCGTCGGCGTCTTCGAGTTGGATGGTGTGCCCCTTGAGCGTCTTGATGAGCTTGCGCGTCGGCGGGCTCTGCGCTTCCGCCTCGGCTCCCTCGGCGTCGTTCGGGACGGGCGCTTCGGGCTCGCCGCCGGGCTTCGACCAGAAGGTGCCGACCCAGACCGGGTGCGAGAGGTCGCCGCCCTCGAACTCGACCCACACGCCCGCCTCGACCTCCGGGATGAAAAAGAAGCCCTGCCCGCTCGCGCCGCCGTAAGGCACGCACGGCATCGCCCAGCCCGAAACCACGTCGGGGCCGAGCAACGACGGGACGCGCACGCGCAGCCGCGCGCGCCCTTCGGGGTCGGCGTTATCCACGACCTGACCCTGATACTTCCCGTAGTAGCGGTGCTCGACCCGCTCGACGAGCTTCGTCAACAACTCAGGCGCGATGGCCGTCATAGAAATCCTCCGAGGAGCGATTCGCCCGCGAAGTCGTCGGGGCCGACCGGCGTGAGCGCGTTGCGGCGCGCGGTGAACTGCTGCGTGTAGCGCTCGTCGCGGAAGACGTGGCGGACGCTCGTCACGTAGTAGATGCCGCTGAAGGCTTCGCCCACACCTTTGATGGGGACGAGCCGCCGGGCTTCGAGAATGGCGTCGTAGAGCGAGCTGTCTATCTCGCCGCGCCCTTCGACGAACCACGTTGACTCTTCGAGGAGGGCGCGGCTCAGGTTCTGCATCTCGGCGAGGCTGGAAGCGACCGCCTGCTTGACGAACATCCGAGGCGTGACGCCTTCGGGCGGGGCGAGCGAGAGCGCGCCTTCGAGGCCGAGTTGCTTCTGCGCCGCCGCTTCGACGACCGCTTCCTGCAACTCTTTGGCGACGGGGTCGAGCCGGTGCATCGTCACCTTGACGGGGCGCAGCGCGTCCGCGCGCGCGTCGAAGGAGATGAGGTTCGTCTCGTCGCCGAAGTGCGCCGCGAGCACGGGCAACGGCGGCTCGGCGAGGGCGGGCTTGCGGAAGTTCCCGACGCCGCCTTTGACGAAACACTCGAAGCCGTTGCGCCGCGCGAGGCGGCGGAGGAACTGGATGTCAGTCTCGCGCTGGATGACGGTCATCTCCTCTTCGGCGGGGGCGGGGCCGGTGTCGTCCACCTCGCTCGTCAGGTTGTAGAGCTGAAAGATTTCGCGCGCGATGTCGCTGTCGGACTTGCCGGGCCAGTCCTTAATCTTCTCTTCGAGGCTCATCAAACACGTCGCGTCCATGCCGAGGATTTCGACGTAAGACTGATCTTCTTCAGCGTCGTGGTGCGGCCTGATTTGCGTGACGTAGGCTTCGATCAAGTCCTGCTCCTCGCCGTCGAGCGCGACCGAGACGGCGACCTTGTTCCAGAGCCGCGCCCGCTGGTCGTCGAGGTAGTCCCAGAACCCGTCCTCGTCCTTGTGCATCGAGAGCTTGATGCGGAAGACCGAGGCGAGGCGGTGATCCTCTTCGACCTCCATCTCCAAAAGGTCGGCGAACACGTCGAGCGCCTCCTCGTCATTGATCCAGATTGTGGCCGCTATGTCGGGCACAGCTCTTTCGGGCCTCCGCTTCTCGCGTCTTCAGGCGATCTGGTTCGGGGGGATGACGATGTTCGCGCCCGTCCGCGTCGAGACCGACGAGGCGGACGACAACTCGAAGCCGTGGCCGTGAATCATCCCGATGATTTCCGAGCGCTCGACCGATTCGGCGTTGTAGATCACTTCGAGCGCCGACTCGAAGGCGCGGGAGCGCGCGCTCAGCACGCCCGCCGCGCGCTCAAGCTGTTCGACGAGCGCGCGCCAGTCGGACTTGGCCGCGCGGTCGTCGAAGGTGAACGCCTCGGTCGTCGTGCCCGCGACCGACTGGCCGTAGATGTCGAGCAGGTTGAAGCCGTGCGTCTTTATCTCGCCGATAATCTGGTCGCGCGTCGCGCTCGACGCGGCGTAGATGACGATGGCGGTCGTCTCCAAAAACCGTGGGGCCGTGGGCGGCGCTTCGCTCAGATTCTCAAGCGGCGTGGCCTGCGCGATGGCGTCGAGCGCGGTGAAGAGTTGCTCGTAGCGCGCCGCGAAGGTGGCGTATTCGAGCACGAAACGCTCGGCGACGAGCGGGCGGCGGTCGAGCAGGTTCGGCGGGTACGGCTCTTCCGGGTTGGCGTCGCCGATCTGCCACCAGCGGGTCGGGTCGCCGTAGTATTTGAAGGCGAGCAAGTCGAGGCGCTCGCCCTCGCGGACGGTGTGCGTGAAGCGCCCGGCGGTGCGCGGCGTGACGCGCAGCTCTTTGCCGCGCTGGCGCTCGCCCCGCGCGTCAAGCGGGCTCGACTCCGGCACTTTGCGGTAGCGTGATCCTTTGGCGAACATAATCAAGCCGGGACGATGGTGTTGGCGATGTCGCCGATGTTGGCGAGGTTCGTCAGCGACATCACCTCCTTGAGAGCCTTCGTGTAGAGGAACGGCGCGTTCGGGCCTTCGATGACTTGCAGGGCGACGCTGACGGTCGCGCGCGTCGGGTTGAGTTCGTAGCTGAACTCCTCCTCCTTAATCTGCATGCTGGTGATGTTGACGGGCATCACTTTCTTGCGCCCCCAGATGAAGAGGATGACGGGCGGGTTCTTGGCGTCGTCCACGAAGGAGAACTTCGCGCCCGCCGCGCCGAGCAGCATCGAGGCCGCCGCGCCCAGAAGCCCCTGTCCCTTCGGCACCATCATCAGCTCAAGCGTCGAGAGCTGCGGCGCGATGCCGAACTCTTCGGTCAGCGCGTCGCCCTCGTCGAGCTTGTCGGTGGCGTCGAGCCGGATGTCGAACGAGAGCGTCTCCTCGTTGACCTTGACGATCTGCTTGCCGCGCACGTCCTTCAAAGAGTCGGGCGAAACCTGTTGGAGCAGCGACATCTCCTGCACGCCGCGCCGTCGCGGAGTGCGTGGCCGCTCGACCGAGGCGGTGCGCGTGCGGCTGATGGTGAGCGGGTTGAACTGGAAGACGACGACGAGTGGCGGCAGGCTGATGCCGAACTCGACGAACGCGCCGCGCAGGATTTTCGGTTGGTTGCTAAAGCCGCTGGGCATCTCTGGTTTAAGACCTCTCTAGCTGAGCGCGTGCAGAAGCGCGCGGTGGATTTCGGCGGCGGCGGCGCGGGCCGCCGCCTCGTCGCTCATCGAGTCGAGTTTGACCGCGACGGGCCTGAGTTCGAGCCCGCCGATTTCAACGTCCGTCGCCGGGCCGCCGCGCCAGTCGGCGAGCATCTCGGCCAAGTAGTCGAAGGCGAGACGCGAGATGTGCTCGGCGCGACCGGCGTGCTCCGCGCCGCCCTCGAAGGACATCCGCACCTCGTTGAGTTCAATCCGCACGACTCGTCACCTCGCCTCCGTGTGCTGCTCGTCCCCGGCGGTGTCGAGCAGCACGTGGTAAGGCGCGAACTCCATCTCGGTACACATGCGCCCGATCTTCTCGTACTCGCGCCGCGCGGCGCGGATGACGTGGCGCATGTGGATGCGCCCGGAGTTGGCCGCCGCGAGGAAGGCCGCGCCGACGGCGATGTTCTTGATGTTGCCGCCCGCGAGGTGGAGCCGACCGGCGAGGAAGTTGAAATCCACGTCGTCGGCGACGGGCGCGGCGTCGGGGAAGTGTCGCTTCCAGATGCGGTAGCGGTCGGCCTCTTCGGGGAAGGGGAACTCGACCGAGACGCTCATCCGGCGGAAGAAAGCCTCGTCTATGTTTTTGCGGAGGTTGGTGGCGAGGATGACGAGACCTTCAAACTCCTCGATGCGTTGAAGCAGGTAGTTGATCTCGATGTTGGCGTAGCGGTCGTGCGCGTCCTTGACTTCGCTGCGCTTGCCGAAGAGCGCGTCGGCCTCGTCGAAGAAGAGGACGGCGTTTGAAGTCTCCGCCTCCTCGAAGATGCGGGAGAGGTTCTTCTCCGTCTCGCCGATGTACTTGCTGACGACCGTCGAGAGGTCAATCTTGTAGGCGTCGAGTTCGAGTTCGCGGGCGATGATCTCGACGGCCATCGTCTTGCCCGTCCCCGAAGGGCCGCAGAAGAGCGCGCACAAGCCCCGCCGCAACGAGAGCTGACGCTCGAAGCCCCACGTGCCGAAGACCGTTTGCCGGTGCCGCATCTGCGCGCACAACTCGCGGAGGTGCGCGAGCGAGTCGGGCGGCAGAATGAGGTCGTGCCAATCGTGGCGGAGCGCGAGCTTGCGCGCGAGCGTGCCGAGGCGCTGGTTCGACTGTGCGCGGCAGGCGCGGTAGAGGTCGTCGTCGCGCACCTGCGCCGCGTCGCCGTCGCGGAGGTGCGCGTAGTTGCGCGCGGCGATGTGCGCGTCGCGCAGTTTTCCGGGCGTGAGCCGGAAACGTCCGGCCAAGTCCTCCCACTCGACTTCGGGCGCGAACGACGCGCCCCCGTCGGCGAGCGCGCCCCACAGCCGCGCGCGCTCTTCGGCGTCGGGCGCGGGCAACGCGACGCCGAGCAGCACGTGCTCGCCGAAGAGCCCCGCCGACTCCCACTCATACGGCGTAGCGACGAAGGTCAGCCACGAGAAATCTTCGACGGCGTCGGCGACGGCGCGCAGGTGCGCGGAGGATTTCTCTTTCTCGCCTTCGTGGACGAGCAGGTCGAAGTGTTCGAGGAAGAGCGCCGCCGGTCGGAGCATTGCTTCGCGCGTGACGGCGCGCAAGCCCTCCTCGAAATCGTGCGAGCCTTCGAGCACGCGGCGAAGGTCAACGACGAGCAGCGGGATGCCCAACTCGCCGCAGAGCGCGGCGGCCAGCGTCTTTTTCCCCGTCCCGGCGGGGCCGTAAAAGTGGAAGATGAGCCGTCGCGCGGGCAGAGGGCTTCGCAGGTGCTCCGCCGTCACGCCGAGCAGGCGCTCTTTCAACTCGTCGGGCCAGCGCAACTCGGCGAGCGGGCATGGCGCGGGCGCGACCCGCACGCACCTTCCAGCCTCGCGCTCCATCCCGCCGACGCCGAGCAGGTAATTGGTTATGCGCTCGTCGAGGCGGACGAGCCGCGCGAGTTGCGGCGCTTCGGGGCCGCTCGCGGAGCGCAGGATGTGCGAGCGGAAGAGCGTCGCCTGTGGAGCGAAGAAGGCGCGCGCGCGCAGGCGCTCGGCGTTCGCGGGCGTGAGCAGCCGCAGGATGAGATCAACGCTCGGACGCTTGCGCGTGAGGTCGTCTTGAAGGAAGGCATAGAGCCTTTCGTATTTGAGGTCTGCTTCGAGCGCGAGGCAGACGGCGACGGCCCCCGCCTCGAACGGCGTGAGGTCGAAGAGGCGCGCGAGGTGCGGCAGCGCGAGAAAGACGCCGCGTTCGAGCGTGGCCTGCGACCGCTCCTGAATTTCGAGCCGGAGCGCAGCCGCCGCCCGGTTCAACTCTTCGAGTTGCGCCCCCGTCGTCGAATCATCACCCGGCGCAGCTTGCCCGCCGAGCAGTTGTTCTATCTCCGCCTCGGCGAGATAGACGCCCTTGAAGAACTGCGGCTGCTCCGTGGTCGGCGGCAGGCGCGAGCCGAGCACCTCGCGCCGCAACAGCAGATCGAGCAGCGCGAACTCCGCCGCAAGGTGTTCCCAGTTGTTCTCGTAAGGCGTGCTTGTCATCAGCCTTCAACCGAGTACGGTGAACGCGAGCGCGTTGGTGTCCGCGCCGTTGACGTTGACTTGTAACTGCACGTCGCCCGGCGCGAGCGCGGCGGGCACGGCCACTTCGAGTTGCGTGGCGAAGGCGTGCGCGCCGACCGCCACCTCCTCCGCGCCGAATTTGACGACCACGGCCTGACCGCTCAGGCCGCGCCCGTTGAGGCGGACAAACGCCCCGCGCAACGCCGCGCCGGGCTTGACCGATTCGAGCAGCGGCGGCAGCGGGTTCGACTCGCGGTCGTCCACCAGCACCGACACCGGCTGCCCCGCCGGAAGGATGCGCGGGACGATGACCTGTACCTGCGCGGCGTCGGCGTTCTCGCCTCTGCGGACGAGCAACTCGCCGTAGCGGACGTGCACGTCCTTGCCCGCGAGGCGTTGGCCCGTCACGGCGATGGTGGTCTGGGCGGGCGCATCCTGCGTCGTGACGTTGACCGTTTCGATCTGCGGAAGCACTTCAAACAGGCGCGCGTTGCTGCGCAGCGTCGGGTTGCTCCCCAAGAGCAGCACGAAGGGCTTGAGGCCGTTCGAGGCGACCGACTCCGGCACGCTCGCGCTGACGACCTTTGCCACGGCGTCAAACGTCGCCGGAATCGTCTCACCGTCGAACTCCGCGCCGACGGTCATCCCCTGCGGCACTTCAAAAGGAATCGTGAGGGGGACGCCGCCGATGCCGCGCAGGGGCCGGATAGAGTTGATCCATGGTCGCACCTCGAAGGAGGCCGGGGCGCTCTCGCCGCCGCCCGCGCTCACCGTCAGCCGCACGCTCGGCCCGCGCCGCAAGTCCGAAGGCACGACGAGCACGATCTCGTCGCGCTCGCACTTGAGGAGGTCTGACTCGGCGAGTTGGACATCGCCGAAGGCGACGTAAGTGTGGCTGCCGTGCTCCTTCAGGTTGCTCCCCTTGATGGTGACTTGCGTGCCCGCCGCGCCCACGGGCGGCGAAACCGTCTCGATCACGGGCAAGCCCTTCGTCGCCACGCCGAGTTGGAGGCTCTGCACGGGCGGCGCTGCTTGCGGCGCGGGGGCGAGAGGCGCGATCTGCACCAGCGACACGTCGTAGAGGACGGACAGGCGGTGTGCTTTACTGAGGCCCGTCCAGATTTTCGAGAACTCGTCCATCGTCGTCGCCGGGATGATGCTGACTTTGATCTTCTCGAAGGAGTTGCGTAGCTCAGGCGCGAACTGCGCGTCGAGGTTCGCGTCGAAGTCGCTGTCGTGCACGTCGTTAAGCACGGGATGTTCGTGCAGAATCGTCATCGCGTTGCCGAGAAGCTGTTGCGCCGTGATGTCGTCCATCGCCGCGCCGTCGGCCTTCTTCGCGTAGGCCGTCAGAAGGTAGTGGAGCGTCAGCGCCAGCGGTGGCCGCTTCTTCCCCGAAGGGTTCTGCTTGTCGCCGCGCCATTCCGTGTTGCTTAAAAAAGGATTGACGCTCACGCGGTAGAGGAAGAGGTTGATGCCGTCGCTCTCGCTGACGCGCTCGTCGTCGGGCGGAAGCGCCGTCACCTTCGGAACCGCGCCGCCGAGCAGCGGCGGCTTGTTCATCTTCCTGGTGAGCAGTTCGGCAACTGCTTTCGTCACCGCGCCGATGGCTAAATAACTCATGCCCGTTTCGACAGGTCAGTAGAAGAAGCGACCGAGGAAATGACGATCCGGCGCGCCCCACGGATCGGTTTGTGATGTGGACGACGGCGTGGGCGGCGCGGGCCGAGCCGGAGGCGCTGGCGCTTGTTCGGCCCGGTTGACGACCTGCACGTCCAGCCGGTTAATCGTGAGCTTCGGCGTGCGCGCGCCGCCCGCCGTGATTTCGCTCTGCCTCCCGCCCTCGCGCGGCTGGGTGACGCCGACTCGCGCGGGCGCGACGGCGTGCGAGCCAGACGCGCGCGCGGGCGACGCGTGGCCGGTCGGCCTCTTTCCCCCGTGCACTTGTGTCGCGGCTCCCGCGACGTTCTTCGGCCCGGCGGCGACCGGCGAGACGTTCGACGGCGGCTCAGCGACGGAAGTCCGGCGGCCCCGCGCCGCGCCGAGTTGTTGGGGACTCTCAAGCACAACTGATTGACGCGAATCCGACTTCGGCGACGATGCCGCCGAGGGCCGGGCGGCGAACTCCGCACGCGACTCGCCGCGCGGCGACTCCCGCGTGTGCCGCGCGGGCGCATGTCGAGTCCGTGTCTCCTTCTCCTTCTCCGTACCGGCGACGGCCAGTCGAGCCGCGCCCGTCGCGCTCTCGCCCGCCGCGCTCTCGCCTGTCCCGCTCGGAGCTTCCGCGTGCGTCGTCTGCATGAGCGCGCGCAACTGCTCGACGTGCGCCTCAAGCGTGTAAGGCGTCGAGTCGGCAAAGGCACGCACGCTCTCGCCCTCGCGCGCCGCGTTGCTTTCGACCGCCGACGCGGGGTCACTTTCAAGTCGCCGAGGCGAATCCTCTTCCGGCGGCACGTGAAAGACAGGCGCGGGCCGTTCGTGCCGCACGGCGACGCCGCGAACCGGCGACGTGCCGGGGGCGACAGGCGGGATGTCTGTGGTCGTCATGTTCGCGGCGCGCGTGGTCGTCGTGCCTTCAAGTGCCGGGACGACTCCGGCACGCGGAGCGGCGGAGCCGGTCGTCTCTTCATGGAGCGGCGCGGGCGACCATTCCACGGTGAGGAGATTCGGAGTGACGGACGGGCGCTCTCCGTCACTCGCCGCGACGGGTGCGTGTTTCGTCACGACGGTTATGTGTTCTGTGATGTGCTCCGCTTCGTCACTCCGGATTTCCTCTTCGGAAGCGGCGCGGCTCTGCCTTCTCTCTTCAGGCAGGACACGCGCTTCGCCTGCGGCTCCGGTCGCGCGACTCGTCGCGGGCGTGATGCTCTCGTGTTCCGCGTCCGCCGCCGGGTGTGAGTCCGATGTGAAGAGCGACGGAGCGTCGCCGGGGATTGTTTCGGGCGGTTGAGTTTCGATGCCGGTGTCCGTGTTTGACGGTGGCGCGGCGGCGGCGACGCGTGGGCGCGGCGACGCGTGCGGAGGCGGCGTGAACGGCGTGGAGGGGAAAGCGTTGTCCTCGTGTGGGGTCGTGTTCGTTGGTGATGCCTGCGGAGCGTCGAAGTGCTCCGACTGTTCGGCGAAAATCGTTTCTTCCGAGGTCGCTGGAATGACATGCCCCTTGAAAGCATCAGCCGTATTCGTCTGACTTG
>DASTQX010000524.1:0-2847 GCA_035761505.1 Pyrinomonadaceae bacterium | reverse complement strand
CAGTTGTTGATGAGCGCCATCAGGACGATGAGCCCCTTCATCTCGCGCGAGGTGGCGAACTGATTCTCCTTCCAGCTCCACTCCTCAAGCCGCTTGTGGCCTTCGGGCCGCGCCTCGAAGCGGACGTTGGCAAAGCCCTTGCCGCCCTCGCAACGGTCAACCTCTTTCTTCGGCTCCGGCGCTCCTTTGATGACGACGCACGGCGCTAAGTAGTTTGTCTCGCCCACGAAGCCGACGGCCCAGACGAGCCGCGCGGCGACGGTTTCGGGCTGCGCCTCCTTGCCCATCTTCGCCACCCAGACGCGCCCCGCGCCGTCGCGCACGCGGAACTTCGGCGAGTAGCCGCCCGTCTCCTCCTCCATGAAGGTGACGTTCGAGAGGTCGGGCTTCATCTCTTCGCCGCCGCGACCGAGCAGCAGGTTGCGCGAGGCGATGTCGCCGGGGTCACGCCACAAGACGGGCACTCCGGTCGGCATGGGCTCCTTCTTCTCCGCCTTGTCCTTGTCCTGTTTATCCGCCTTGACCTCCGTCGCGACCGCCTTCTCCTGAGCCGGGGCGGCGGCGGGCGCGTCCTGCGCCTTGACGGTCTGCGCGGAGAGGGCCGAAGCGATGAGCGCCACGGACGCGAGCAATGTGAAAAGCGTTCTCTTGATAAGCATAATTTTTTGACCGTTCTCCGTCGTTAATCCGCACTCGTGAAGGTCGGCGGGCCGTGTCCACTTTCATGCCCGCCGACCGATTTTTTTGAGTTCGCGGGGCGCGGACACACGAACGCCCTCGTCGAAGCCTCGACCCTCCTTGTTCCCGCACGGGGTTTATTTCGAGCAAGGCGAGTGCCAACCGCCCCCGCCCTAAACCCCGTTCCGTAAAGCACCGCTTCAGCCTCGACACACCGGACGCGGCAAAACAGGCGAGAACGCATCGCCTGTACTTGATTGATACTCTCGCCGCCCCCGCCCTGATTAATTTCAGTGCGATTCGCCGCCCGAAAAGCGAAGGGGGAAGAGGGGAAAAGGGAAAGAGGGTCAAGGGAAGAAACCGAGCCGGTCTTTCTTCCCTTTACCCCTTTTACCCTTTCCCCTGTTCCCCTTCCTTCTCCGCGGCACTTGAGTTGCCGACCGTGGCTCGTCTCTTCCCGTCTGCACTGATATGCATCAACTCGGCGCGTCGCCCCGGTCTTGTAAGGAGCGCGGGCCGGGTTCAACAACCGTCCGGCACAAGGCTTCGGTCATAAGGTTTAAGGGTCTTCAAATGAGCTTTCTGGTCTCTCTTCTCCGGCACTGCTTGCGCGGACTATTCACACTTTCGTTCTTTTCGTGCGCGCTCTTCTTCGTCGTGGGCGAGGCGCGCGCGCAGTGCCCGGTCGTGGACAACATCGGCTGGGGGCGCGGGGCGACGGTGCGCTTCTTCCTCAACGCCAACCTGAATGAAGAGCAGAAGCGACAGGTGCGCTGGGGGCTCGCCGAGTGGACGCGCGCCAACAGCGTCAACAACTCGCGCGTCCGCTTCGAGGAAGACTTCACGGGCGGCAACTTTCAGTTCCACATCCTCAACGGCTCGCTCGGCGGGAACACCCCGGCCTTCGCCAACAAGGTCTTCTCCTCGGACGGGACGGTCGTCTCAGGAACGCTGACCTTCGACCCGAACGCCGTCTTCGGCGGGACAAACACGCTCATCGCCAACCCGACGCAGGCGGGCTACGAGACTTTCATCATCAAGCTCACGCTCCACGAGGTCGGCCACACGATGGGGCTCGACCACCCGGCGCTCCCGCCCGGCGGCATCTGCGCGCAGCAGGACGGCTTGACCGTGATGAACTACATCTGCAACGTCAACGACTCGGCCAACAACATGCCGGTGCGCGTCGCCGAGTGCGATCAATCGGCCATCAACTCCGAGACGAGATACCCGGCCTTCACACAGTCGCCGAACCCGATTGACGAATCAACCTTCTTCGTCCGCCAGCACTATCTCGACTTCCTCAACCGCGAGCCGGACGCGGGCGGCCTCTCGTTCTGGGTGAACAACATCGAGTCGTGCGGCGCGAACGCCGACTGTCGCAACACGCGGCGCATAGACACCTCGGCGGCCTTCTTCCTCTCGATTGAGTTTCAGGAGACGGGCTACTTCGTCTATCGCGTCTATCAGGCGGCCTTCGGCGACCTCCCGAACAAGCCCGTGCCGCTGACGATTCAGGAATTTTTGCCGGAGACGCAGCGCGTCGGGCGCAACGTGATCGTCGGGCTCGGCGACTGGCAGGGGCAGATTGACGCGAACAAGAACGCCTTCATCAGTGAGTTGATGGCGCGCGGTCGTTTCAGCGCGCTCTACCCTTCGACGATGCCGCCGGAGCAGTTCGTAGATACCTTGAACGCGAACGCGGGCGGAGTGCTCTCGGCGTCGGAGCGCAACACGCTCGTCGGCGACCTGACGGCGGCGGGCAACACCACGCAGGCCCGCGCCTCAATCCTCCGGCGCGTCGCGGAAGACGCAGACCTCGTGCAGAGGGAGTTCAGCCCGGCTTTCGTCTTGATGCAATACTACGGCTACTTGCGCAGGAGCCCGGACGACCCGCCCGACGCGGACTTCCGAGGCTGGCAGTTCTGGCTCGACAAGCTCAACACCTTCAACGGCGACTGGCGCGGGGCGCAGATGGTGGCCTCCTTCCTCTCCTCGCTCGAATACCGCCGCCGCTTCGGCCAGCCGTAATAGACATTCAGGCAAGCCCACGAAGTGGGCGATAGAATGTAGCCCACGGCGCGAGCCGTGGGGACAAGAGACATCAAACATCGGAGCCCCTGAAAGGGGCGAAAGACCTTCAACGTTGAAGGTCTTTCGCCCCTTTCA
>DASTQX010000523.1:0-8360 GCA_035761505.1 Pyrinomonadaceae bacterium | reverse complement strand
CCTGACGACGCCGAGCGCCGAGATGGGCGAAGGGAAGCGATATTCGCCCGCCTTGAGGCGCGGCCCCGCGCCGCTCACGCGAAGGTAAAGGCGGAGCAGCCATCCACGTCTGATAACGCCCTGAGAGGAGAGATTAGAGATGATTTCGTCGGGCGTCGAACCCCTCGGCACTTCGATGTACTCGTTCGCGCGGGCGTGTGTGACCGGCGCGTGAAGCTCCCGGTAAGACCAGAAGAGGATGGCCGCGAGCGCGATTAAAAGAACGAGCAGAGTTGCGAGAAATGTCCGCTTCAGTTTCATGCCTTGTTTGATGAGCGATGCCTCGGACGTTCGACTCTTAAAGGAGAGATGCCGTCTGAGAAAGATAGTCTCGTAAGATGATGGCCGCCGCCTCGCTGTCCACGCGGTCGGTAATCTCGGAGCCGCTGTAACCCGCCTCCCGCAGCGCCTCCTCCGCCTCTTTGGAGGTCAGTCTTTCGTCCTGCAAGTGAACGGGGATTTTGAGCGAGAGGCCGAAATTGCGCGCGAGGCGTCGAGCCTCCTGCGCGGCGTCGCCCTCCGTGCCGTCGAGACGGAGCGGCAAACCAATGACCAGCGATTCGGCGTCAAACCGTTCGCACAATTCAGAGACGGCGAGCAGCAGCCGTTTCCAACTCGTGCGTGGGAGCGCCTGAAGCGGGCGGACGGTCAGGCGCAACTCGTCGCAGACGGCGACCCCGACTCTTTTGGTTCCGAGGTCGAGCGCGACTACACGACCGAGGGGTTTCGTTTCGACGCCCGGCCCCTTTTCCTGCTCGTCTTTGAATGGCATTTTGAATGACCGTTGGACGGTCGAAAGTATAACGCATCCTCGGAGTTGCGCGCCACACACGCGGCTTGCGCGCCGCCGACGCGCTGCTGTATCATCCGAGGCAGTTGTGAGGGGTGTGCGGGCGGCCACCAAGCCGTTAACGCTTTCTCGTCCGTTAAGGGATTTTTCGAGGTAAATTGATGTCTTTCCGCAGCAAATTCCTGCTCGTCGTCTTCAGCGCGACGCTCGCGCTCTATGCCGTCGTCGGCGGCTGGATGTCCATCCGCGCGCAACATCAACAGAACGATCCGGGCGCGCAGCTCAGGATTTTCGAGAGCGTCCTCAAGCACATACAGGACGACTACGTAGATGAGCCAGACCTCGGCAAGGTGCGCGCGGGCGCGCTCCGCGGTCTCGCCTACGGGCTCGACCCGTACTCCACCTATCTGACGAGCGAGCAGGTTCGGGACTTCCGCTCCGGCGTCGCGGGCACGCAGGTCAGCATCGGCGCGGAGTTGTCGCAACTGGCCTCTTACCTCTACGTCATCGCACCCGTTAAGGGCGGCCCGGCGGATCAGGCGGGCGTGCAGGCGGGCGACATCATCGAGTACATTGACGCGCGCGCGACGCGCGACATCTCGCTCTACGACGCGCGGCAACTCCTCAACGGCGCGCCGGGCAGCGAAGTCAAGCTGCGCGTGCTGCGCGCGGGGACGCGCCCCTTCGTGGTGAGCGTCCGGCGCGGGATGGTGCAAATCCCCGCCGCCGAGAGCCGCATGGAGACGGGGCGCATCGGCGTCATCAAGGTCAACAGTCTCGCCGAGGGCGAGGCGGCGGGCGTCAAGGCGCGGCTCCAAGAACTTCTGAAGCAGGGCGCGCAGAAAATCCTTCTCGACCTGCGGAGCGTGGCCGGCGGCTCGCTCGCCGAAGGCGTCAAGGTCTCGAACCTCTTCATCGCCGAAGGCCCTCTGGCGCAGACAATCGGGCGGAGCAACAAGGCTCTCAAGACGCTCCCCGCAGACCCGAAACTCGCGGTCTTCAACGGGCCGGTCTCGGTCTTGATTGACCGTGGGACGGCGGGCGCGGCGGAGGTCATCGCCTCCGCCTTCAACGAGCGGAAGCGCGGCGACGTGGTGGGCGAGAAGAGCTTCGGCGCGGGCGCGGAGCAGCAGCTCTTTACCTTGCGCAACGGCGACGGGCTGCTTCTGACGACCGTCAAGTGGGCGTCCTCGACCGGCAAGCCCTTCCTCGGCGCGGGCGTTACGCCCTCGGTCGAAGTGAAGAGGCCGGAACTCGCCGAGGCGGTTGACCCGGAAGATTTGACGGGGAACGACGACGACCCGATTGCGCAGCCCAACGCACCTGCCGCCGGGCGCGAAGTGGCCCCCGAAGCCGCCTCGCCGAAGCAGCAGCCGGAGGACGTGCAGCTTAAGAAAGCACTTGAGCTTTTGCGGGAGAAGGACAAGCCCGCCGCCCCGCAGCAGAAGGCGGCGTAAGGGTTTAAAGGTTCAAGTTAAAGGTCAAGGAAAGGCCCTTGAGAGATACTCTCAAGGGCCTTTCCGCGTTCGTCCACAAACTTTCAAACGCGCCGGGGCGAGACTCAGAGAGGGATGTTCCCGTGTTTCTTGGGCGGGTTGGTGTCGCGCTTGTTTTCGAGCAGCGCGAGGGCTTTGATGAGCTTCGATCTGGTCTGCGAAGGGCGGATAATCTCGTCAATAAATCCGCGCTCGGCGGCGACGTAAGGGTTGGCGAACTTCTCCTCGAACTCGGAGACGCGCTCGCGGCGCGCGGCTTCCGGGTCTGAAGCCTCCGCAATCTCGCGCCGGTAGAGGACGCCGACGGCCCCTTCCGCGCCCATGACGGCGATTTCGGCGGTCGGCCACGCGAAGTTAATGTCGGTTCTGATGTGTTTCGAGGCCATGACGCAGTAAGCGCCGCCGTAAGCCTTGCGCGTGATGACGGTGATTTTCGGGACGGTGGCCTCCGCGAAGGCGTAGAGGAGTTTTGCGCCGTGGCGGATGATGCCGCCGTGCTCCTGCCGGACTCCGGGCAAAAAGCCGGGCACGTCCTCGAAGACGACGAGCGGGATGTTGAAGCAATCGCAGAAGCGGACGAAGCGCGCGGCCTTGACGGAGGCGTCAATGTCGAGCACCCCCGCGAGGTACGCGGGCTGGTTGGCGACTATCCCGACGCTCTGCCCTCCGAGGCGCGCGAACCCGACGACGATGTTCGGGGCGTAGTGCGCGTGGACTTCAAAAAAATATCTCTCGTCCACGACCGCGTGGATCACGTCGCGGATGTCGTAGGGCTGGTTCGAGGCTTCGGGGACGAGCGTGTCGAGGCTCGCGTCCGCGCGCTCCGCCGAATCCGCGCAAAGGGCGCGGGGCGGGTCTTCCATGTTGTTCGAGGGGATGAAGGAGAGCAGCTCTCGGACGAGTTGGAGCGCGTGCTCGTCCGAGTCGGCGGCGAAATGCGCGACGCCGGAGACTCGGTTGTGCGTGTCGGCCCCGCCCAAATCCTCCTTCGAGACATCCTCGTGCGTCACCGTGCGGATGACATCCGGCCCCGTGATGAACATGTAAGAAGTGTTCTTCACCATCACGTTAAAGTCCGTGATGGCCGGGCTGTAAACGGCTCCACCGGCGCAAGGCCCCATGATGCAACTGATCTGCGGGACGACGCCGGAGGCGAGCGTGTTGCGCAGGAAGATGTCGGCGTAGCCGCCGAGGCTGACGACGCCCTCCTGTATCCGCGCGCCGCCCGAATCGTTGAGCCCGACGACCGGAGCCCCGACGCGCATCGCGAGGTCTAAGACCTTGCAAATCTTCTCGGCGTGCGTCTCGGAGAGCGAGCCGCCGAAGATCGTAAAGTCCTGCGCGAAGACGAAGACGCGCCGCCCTTCGACGAGGCCGTGGCCGGTGACGACGCCGTCGCCCGGAAATTTTTGTTGTTCGAGTCCGAAGTCCGTGGAGCGGTGCTGGACGAACTGGTCGAACTCCTCGAACGTGCCTTCGTCCAGAAAGAACTCGACGCGCTCGCGCGCCGTCCACTTGCCCGCCTCGTGCTGGCGTGCGACGCGCGCGGGGCCGCCGCCCTCCGCGGCGCGGCGCTGCCGTTCAAGGAGCCGTTCAAGCTTCGAGGGATGTGCTTCGCCCGGTTCAGGTTTCATAGGCTGTCTGAGTGTTCCTGCATTATGAATGAAGCGCGCGCGTTTGTACACGCGCGTTAAAAAAGAGCCCCGCCGAACTTCAAGGAAAGCCTGAAAGGTAACACATGAAACGTCGTCGCGCCGACACGGGCGCGCTTCAGGCGACGAGCCGCTTCCGCAGCGCGCGCATCGCCCATTCGGCGAAGACGAGCGCGGATAAGATCAAGTAGAGCGCTTCGAGCAAGTGTCTCGCGATGAACTGGCCGCCGAAGCAGGCGCGCGCTAAGTCAATCGCGCTCGTCAGAGGAATCGCCCAAGCGATCCATTGCAGCCATTCCGGCAGAATCTCCAGAGGGAACCAGACGCCGCAGAGGAAGATGGCCGAAAAGTAGAGGTTGAGGTAGAGGTTGTAGGAGTCTATGTCGTGCGTGTGGGCGGTCACGACGAGCGTCAGGGCGGCGGCGAAAAAGCTTCCCGCGACGAGCGGGAGCGGCGCGAGCAGGGCCGAAGGCGAATTGGCCGCGCCGAAGGCGTAGAGCACGACGAGAATCAAAAGCGAGTCAATGAAGGCTTTGGTCGTCGCCCAGCAGATTTCGGCGAAGGCCAGAGACTCGGCCTCGACGGGCGTCGCGAGAATGGCGTCGAAGGTGGATTGATAGACCATCCGGAAGTAAGAGCCGTAGGCGTTCTCGAAAAGCGCGCGCGAAATCGCCGTAAAAGAGAGGACGCCCGCGCCGATGAAAGAGAGGTAGGACATCCCGCTGACCTTCGAGGCGATGAGCGCGCCGATGCCCCATCCGAAGGCGAGCACCATAAAAACGGGCTCGATGAGCGGGGCCGCAAGTTCCATCTTCCAGAGGCGCAGATAAACCTCGAAGTGCCTGCGCCAGACGGCGAGCGCGTCGAACAGGTTGAGTTTAAAAAAGGCCGGAAGACCTCGACGCGGGCCGGGAGAAGGTCTTGAGGAGGATTGCGGCGCGAGTTCTCGACTCAAAGTGATTCCTCTCCTCTCATCCTTCAAAGTGTTCATCTAAAGAGCTTAAAGCCGCCGCGTGCCGGTCGAAAGGGAAGTCTCGACGCTCAATCAGAGCGAGCAGTTCGTCGAGGGCTTGGTAAGTACGCCGTCTGAACTCTTCAGGGTAGTCGAATTGCTTCGCGTGTTGCTCGAACTCCTCCTCGTCGAGAATCGTGTAAGAGAAATCGGGCGTGACCAGAACGTCTATGTCGAGGTCTGTGAAAGAGAGGACGCCACTGTCCAGATGCGGGGGCGTGTTGAGGTTGCCGTAAAAATTCCGCAAGGGGCCTCCGTCAGGCTCTCGGAAGCGGAAGACGCTGTACCAGCGATCCGTCCAGAAAAATTCGGTGCTGTGTGTCCCGGCGCGGATGGTGCCGAGGAGCGGGTGGCGGACTTCCTCCGCGAAGACACCTTCGAGGACGATCAACTCGCCTTCCGAGCGTGCGAGGCGCGCGTGCCAGACGCGCTTGACGCTCCCGTCAAACTTGAGCGAGCGGACTTCGACGCGCGGCCTTTCGTCTTCAGATGTCTTCACGCCGCAACTCCTCTTCCAAGCCCTCTTCGCCGATCACTTCGAGGAACACGTCTTCCAGATTGGAAGGCCGCAGGAGCATCCTTCGACCCTCGTAAAACTTCATGTAAGGCGCGAGCTGTTCGGGCGAGTCACCGAAGTAGAGGTGCGCGCCGGAACGCTCGACGGCGCGGACGCGCTCGTCCGAAACTGTCTGGAGGCCGAGCCCTTCCGCGTCCCGAATCTCCAGAGCGTAAAGCGCGGTGTGGCGCGCGACGAGTTCGGCGGGCCGCCCTTCGAGGATGATTTGACCTCGGAGGATGATGAGGAGGCGGTCGCAGAGGCGCTCGGCTTCGTCCATGTAGTGAGTGGAGAGGATGACGGTCAAGCCTTTTCGCCGTCGCAACTCTTCGAGCCTCTGCCAGATTTCCTGCCGGACGTGCGGGTCGAGCCCGGTCGTCGGCTCGTCGAGGACGAGCAGGCGCGGGTTGTGGAGCAGCGCGCGGGCGATCATGAGACGCCTCTTCATGCCGCCGGAAAGCTCGAAGACGCACGCCGTCGGGCGCTCTTGGAGGCCGACGAAGCGGAGGAGTTCGTCCGTGCGCTCTTCAGCCTCGGCGCGCGGGAGACGGAAGTAGCGCGCATAGACGAGCAGGTTCTGCCTGACCGAAATGTCCGGGTCGAGATTGTTCTCCTGCGGCACGACGCCGATGAGCGAGCGGATGCGTCGAGCCTCGGCGCGCACGTCCAAGCCTTCGACGCTGAGTTCTCCGCCGGTCAGGGGCGTGCGGCAGGCGATCATCCGCATCGTCGTTGACTTGCCCGCGCCGTTCGGGCCGAGCAGGCCGAAAGTCTCGCCGCGCCGGACGCGGAAGCTGACGCCGTCCACGGCCTTGCGCGCGCCGTAAGATTTCGACACCCCTTCGGCCAGGACGACTTGATCTTCCCGGAAGGGCTGCGCACGCGCCTCACTCTCGCCCGGCAGAGGGACTTTACGGCTCATCTCGGACATGATTGAGCAGCGTCCCGACGCCTTCGACTTCGACCTCGACCGAGTCGCCGGGTCGGAGCGGGCCGACGCCCGCAGGCGTCCCCGTCGCAATCAGGTCGCCGGGTTCGAGCGTCAACACGTTTGAGATGTAGCGCAGGAGGAAGGGAACCGGAAAGGCCATCGCGCCGGTGCGCGCTCTCTGCCGCACTTCGCCGTTGACGCGCGTCTGGACGAGCAGGTCGAGCGGGTCGAGGCCGCACGCGACGAAGGGGCCGACGGGGCAGAAGGTGTCGAAGGATTTGCCGCGCGTGAACTGCACGTCACGGCGCTGAATGTCTCGCGCCGTGACATCGTTCAGACACGTGTATCCGAGGACGTAAGAGAGCGGGTCTTCTTCGTCGCCGATGCGCCGCGCTCTGCGTCCGATAACGATGGCGAGTTCTCCTTCATGTTCGATCCTTTCGGAAATCTTCGGCAGCTCGATGAAATCTTCGTGGCCGATGACGGCGGAGGGGGGTTTGAGGAAGAGGAGCGGCTCGGTCGGCATCGCGTTGCCGAGTTCGGCGGCGTGTTCGCGGTAGTTGCGCCCGACGCAGACGATCTTGGAGGGCTCGACGGGCGCGAGGAGCCTCAGACCTTCGAGGGCGATGGGCGGCTCGGTCGCGGCCTCTCGATAATTTTCCGGGGACGTGTCGAAGGGGAAGGGGCGGACGCTCTCGCCTTCCAGAAGTCCGGCGCGCGCGCGGCCCGTCGAGGGTTCTTTGAAGCGGCAGATTTTCATGACGTTTTAAGGGACGGTGTCGGAAGTGACCTCGGAAGGGGCGCTCTCGTTGCCCGCGCCGTCTATGGCGGTCACGTAGTAGAAATATTTAACGCCGCGCCGCACGTCTTCGTCCTGGAAAGTGTTGCGCTCCTGCGGGGCGCGTGTGAGCTTCGTCCAGCGCTCTCTGGGGAGGCTCTCGTCTTCCGTGCGGTAGATGTTGTAGCCGACGACATCCCTTTCGCGGCTGGCGGCGAAGAAGAGCGAGACGCGTAAGGGGCTCGAAGAGGCCGCCGCCGTGGGCGTGGCGGGGGGCGTGGGGCGGAAGGTGTCCGAAGGTTTGACGACGAGCGCGTTCGAGTTGAGGCTCTCGACGGGCGCTCCGCCCGTGCCGAGCGAGACGGCGCGGACGATGTAGATGTACTCCTCGCCGAAGTTGAAGGTCTGGTCGTTGAACCTCGTCGCGTTCAGAGGGGCGTTGTTGAGCGGCGTCTGCGCGGGCTCGTTCTGCGCGCGCGCGGCGCGGTAGATGTTATAGCCGAGGAGGTTCGCGGGCGTCGAGCCATCTACGTTGGAAGTGGGGGCTTGCCAGCGGAGTTGGACGGCGTCCTGCGTGATCTCGACCTGCGCGTCGAGCACGGGCGGCTGGCTGACGCTGGGGGCGGGCTCGATCAGGAGGAAGTTCGAGAAGGATGCGCGCTGGTTCGAGGCGTTGACGTAGCGGACGGCGTAGCGGAGCCGGACGGGCTCGGAGAGCGAGAGTTCGTCAACGTAAGTAATCGAATCGGTGGAGCGCCTGATGGTCTCGAAGGGGACTGAGCCGATGAGCGTGGAGCGCGCGGAGAACTCCTCCTCGGTGAGCGAGAGCGGGTCGTCGAAGGCTTCGGCGAGGCGGAAGACATCTATGCGACGGATGCTCTGGACGCTCTCGTCGGAGGCGTTGCGGCGCGGGGCGGGCCAGACGAGAATGATCTGGTTGCCGCGCTGGACGCCGGAGAGCAGTTCAGTCCTCTGCGGGACGGACTCGACGGGCGGGAGCGGCGGGCGGCGCTTCCCGCAGGCGCTCGAAATGAGGGCCGCGAGACACAGAGAGAGAAGGAGCGCGGAGAAGGCGGCCCCCCGCCGCGTGGGTCTCGCCGGGCGTT
>DASTQX010000522.1:0-5144 GCA_035761505.1 Pyrinomonadaceae bacterium | reverse complement strand
CAACGTTGATGGCGACGGGCGTCCCCGCCGCGCGCAGGAGCGGCGTGATAGGAGCGTTGGCGGCGTTGCAGATGAGCGCGGCGTCGAAGCGCCCGGCGGTGGAGGCGTGCAGGGCTGAGAGGAAGGCGTGAACTACGGTGTCGAAATACTTGTGGCGGATGGTTGGGAGCACCTTGAGGCGGACGCCCTTGAACTCGATCTGGCGGGGCGAGACGTAGTGCGCGCGGCAATAGACGGTGACTTCGTGGCCGCGCGCCACGAGCCGCGTCGAGAGCTGCTCGGCGAACGTCTCGAAGCCCCCGTAGCTCGCGGGCACGCCCCTCGTTCCCAGAATCGCAATCCGCATCAACAATCAGCGACGAATGATGAATGATAAGTGATCAGAAGAAAGACAGCTCTTTTCTTATCACTCATTACTTATCACTCATTCCCCCCTCCTCTGGTGCTCCGGTAAATCTCCAAAGTCCTGCGGGCGGTCTCGCGCCAGTCGAAGGCGCGGGCGCGCGCGAGGGAGCGGGCGCGGAGTTCGGCCCGCAAGTCCGCGTCGTCGAAGAGGCGCGCCAGTGCGCCCGCGAGCGCGCCCGTGTCAAAGGGGTCTATTAACAAACCGGCGTCGCCGACGACTTCCGGCAGGCTCGTGAGATTGCCGGTAATCACGGGCGTGCCGCACCGCATCGCTTCGAGCGGGGGGAGCCCGAAGCCCTCGAAGTAAGAGGGGTAGGCGAAACAGATCGCCCCCGTATAAAGTGCGGGCAAGTCGGACTCCGAGACGTATCCGGTGAGAATTGTCGAGTCGCGGACTCCCTGCTCCTCAATCGCCCTCAGCGTCTCGCCATAGAGCCAAGCCTGACGGCCCACGAGAACCAGTTGCGGCAGATTACTCCTCGGTCGCTTTCGGCGCAAGTCCGCATAAGCCGCGACGAGCCGCGCGAGGTTCTTCCGCGGCTGGATCGAGCCGACCGCCAGCACGTACTCGCCCCGGATGCCGTAACGCCGAAGGACGCGCGCCAGTTCCCCTTTATCCGTCACGGGCCGGAAGTGCGGCGCGGCGGCTAAGGGGACGACGCTCACGCGCTCCGGCGGGAGCGAGTAGGTGCTGATGATGTCGCGGCGCGTGGACTCCGAGGGCGCGATGACGTGCGCCGCGCGCCGCGCCGTGCGCCGCACCGTGAGCCGCAGTTGCATCCAACTCCTCCGCTTGAAGGTCTGCGGCAGGTGCTCGAAAGAGAGGTCGTGGATGGTGGCGACGACCGGGCACGGCGCGAGCGGCGGCGCGGTGTACTGGACGTGCAGGAGGTCAACGGGCCGCCGCCGCAACTCAGCCGAGAGCGTGAAGGGGACGCGCACGACCGGCGTGTGCGGGAGCGTCCTCCGCACCTGCACGTGCGGCCAGCGGTCGGCGAAGCGGTCGAACGCCTCCTGCTTCGTCACGTAGATGCTGTAACGATTCTCCGGCCCGACCTCCGCCAGCGCCTCGATGAGGTTCGCCGCGTAAGTCTCGTTCCCCGCCAGCCCCGTCCCGACCGTGTGCGCGTCAATCGCGATGTGCAAGAGGAAGCCTCAAGAGGCCGGAGGCCGGAGGCCGGAGACTTGTTAAAGACGTACTGCTTCCGACAAGTCTCAAGTCTCTAGCCTCCGGCCTCCTCTTCTTGAACGACGCCGCGAAAGCTGCGGCGGTGAATGGGGCAGCAGCCGTGCGCGCGCAGGGCCGCGAGGTGGGCGCGCGTGCCGTAGCCGACGTGTCGGGCGAAGCCGTAGTGCGGGAACTGCGCGTCGTAGTCGCGCATCAGCGCGTCGCGGTAAGTCTTGGCGATGACCGAGGCGGCGGCGATGGAGGCCGAGACCGAATCGCCACGGATGATGGCGCGCTGCGGCAAGTCCGTCTCTCTCAGTTGCAGCGCGTCTATCAAAAGAAAATCGGCGCACGGCTGGAGCTTACCGATGGCTTCCAGCATCGCGCGCCGCGTGGCAACGAGGATGTTCGTGTCGTCAATCTCTTCCGGCGGGACGAGCCCGACCGAGTAGCAGAGCGCCGTGCGCCTCAACTCCTCGGCGATGCGCTCGCGCTGCAAGGCCGAGAGCTTCTTCGAGTCGTCGAGCCCTTCGGGAAGCGCCGCCGCCGGGTCGAGGATGACCGCCGCCGCCACGACCGGCCCGGCCAGAGCGCCCCGGCCCACCTCGTCCAGCCCCGCGACCCGCCCGAACCCCCGCGCCCGCGCCTCGTCCTCGAACAGAGTGCCGATGAGGGATTCGCGCCGCTTCATAAAAGCCGTGAACCGTAAGCCGTGACGGGTGACAGGAGAAAAGCCGTAAGCCGCAAACCGTGACGAGTGACGGGAAAGACCCGGCTTTCTCCTGTCACGATTGACGGTTCACGGCTTACGGCTTTTCCGCTACTCGCTGCTCTTGTTGGAAGCCGACTTGCCTTGCGCCTTGCCCGCGCTGCCAGCCGTCTTGGTGCGCGTGTCGCGCTCCTTGATGCGGGCGGCCTTGCCGCGCAGGTTGCGCAGGTAGTAGAGCTTGGCGCGGCGGACGCGCCCGCGGCGGACGACCTCGATGCTGGCGACAATCGGCCCGTGGAGCGGGAAGATTCTCTCGACGCCGACGCTGAAGCTCGTCTTGCGCACCGTCACGGTCTCGCGCACGCCGCCGCCCTTGCGCGCGATGACGACGCCCTCGAAAGCCTGAAGACGTTCCTTCGTCTCCGACTCCTTAATCCGCACCTGCACGCGCACCGTGTCGCCCGGCTGAAAGTCCGGGATGTCGGTGCGCAACTGCGGCGTCTCGATGTTATCCAAGCGGTTCATAATTTCACCCCATTACGATTTTAGATTTTTAGATTCTGGATTTTAGATTTTTCGGGATGACGGATTCGAGATTCGAGCCGCGCGGCTTTCAATCGCAACTCCGAAATCCAAAATCTAAAATGCGTTCATTCGCGCGTCTCTTCGTCGAGTCCGGCGCGCTCGAAAAGGTCTGGGCGGTTGCGTCGCGTCTTCTCCACCGCCGCGCGGCGACGCCAGCGCTCGATCTCGCCGTGGTTGCCGCCGAGCAGAACCTCCGGCACTCGCAAACCCCTATACTCCGGCGGGCGCGTGTAGTGCGGGAAGTCCAGAAGCCCTTCCGAGAAGGACTCGTTGACCGCCGAAGTCTCGCTCCCCAGAGCGCCCGGCACAAGCCTGACGACCGCATCCACCAGCACGACCGCCGCGGGCTCGCCGCCTGAGAGGACGTAATCGCCGATGGAAACCTCGTCGGTCGCCAGAGCGTCGGCGACGCGCTCGTCCACGCCCTCGTAGCGACCGCAGATGACGACGACCTGTTCGGCCCCCGCCAACTCCGCCGCCAACCCTTGCGTCAAAGAGCGCCCCTGCGGCGAGAGCAGGACGACGCGTTTTCCCGCCTCGCGGAGCGCCTCCGCTTCCGCCGCGCCCGCCAACTGTCCGACCGCTTCAAAGATCGGCTCCGGCTTCAAGACCATCCCGTCGCCGCCGCCGAACGGCCTGTCGTCCACGACCCTGTGCCGCCCTTCGGCCCACCGCCGCAGGTCGTGCGCCTCGACCTCGACGAGCCCCGCGGCCCGCGCCCGCCGCACAATCCCGAACTCGAAGACCGCCCCGAAGAAATCGGGGAAGATCGTGATGATGTCAAATCTCAACACGGGTCAATGGTAAATGGTAAACGGTAAATGGTCGGTTAAAGCATCAACTACTATTCACCATCTACCATTTACTATTCACCCTCTGTCTCTATCAGTCCTTCCGGCGCGTCCACGCGGATGAGCTTGGCGTCGGTGTCCACCTCGACGCAGATGCTCTCGGCGAAGGGGACGAGGTGCTCGCGGCCCCGTTCGTCGTCTTTGATGACGAGGACGGGCGCGTCGCCGCCGGTGTGCAAGACCTCGCTCACGGTTCCGAGCCGCACGCCCTCGACGGTCTCGGCGCGGCAGCCTTCGAGCTGCCAGTCGTAGAACTCGCCCTCTTCGAGTTCCACGGCCTCCGACTCCGGCACGGCCAACTCAAGGCCGACCAACTCGCGCGCCGTTTCGGGCGTGTCGAAGCCCTCGAATTTCAAGATGATGCGCTCGCCCTGAAACCAGTGCGATTCGAGCGCGAGCCGTCGGCGCTCGCCCGTCGTGGGCGCGACCCCGATCAACTCTTCCAGCCCGTCGAAGCGTTCGGGGAAGTCCGTCAGGAGGTCGGCGACGACTTCGCCCTTGAGCCCTCGCACCTTCACCGCCCGCGCCACGGCGACCAACTCGACCGAGGCGAGGTCTTCGCCGCCTCCGCCTCTCGCGCCCGCCCCGCTCATTCCTCGACGATCTCAAGCACGAAGCGGCGCTCGTGCTTCAGGCCCGCCGCGTGGAGCAGCGAGCGCAACGCGCGCACCGTCCGCCCCTGCCTGCCGATGATCTTGCCGACATCGCCCTGCGCCACGCGCACCTCGATGACGGTCGCGCCGCGATTGCCTTCGACCTCGCGCACGTCCACCGCCTCCGTCTCGGTCACCAGAGACTTGACGATTAATTCGACGGCTTCTCTCATCATCAAAAGCCTCAAGTCAGGAGTCCCAGTAGTCACGAGTCGAAGATAGCTTTCCGCTTCCGACTCCGAGACTCTTAACTCCCGACTCTCTTTAGGCTGCGGGTGCGGCTTCCGCCGAAGGCTCGGCGGCCACGGCGGCCTTCGAGTGCTGGCGGATCAACTGGCGCACGGTGTCGGTCGGCTGCGCGCCGCGCCCGATCCAGTAGTTGACGCGCTCCATGTCGAGGCGCACTTCCGCCGGGTTACGAGTCGGATTGTAGAACCCGATGTTCTCGATGTACGCGCCGTCGCGCTTCGACAGTTTCTCTTTCACGATGACGCGGTACGAAGGGCTCTTCTTCGCCCCCATGCGCATGAGTCTGATTGCTAACAACTCGTAATCCTCCAAGGTGATAAGTGATAAGTGATAAGAGATGAGTGATAAGTGACAAGAAAGAGCTGCTTTCTTTCTCTTATCACTTATCACTCATCTCTTATCACCGTTTTTTCTTATGCCGCGGCTTCTTCCTGAGCTTCTTGCGACCGCCGGGAGCGCCCGGCAGGCCCGCCGGGAGTCCGGGGTGGCCGTTGCCTTCTTCATCGCCCGCGCCGCCGCCGCCC
>DASTQX010000521.1:0-2456 GCA_035761505.1 Pyrinomonadaceae bacterium | reverse complement strand
GTGATGCACAACACGCTCCGGCCCGGCCTGTGCGTCGCGTTGCGCACGCCGAGCCGCAGCACTGGCCCGAAGCCGCTCCCGCCGATTGTCCCCGGCCTCCCGCCCCGCAGCCACGCGGACTGAAAACAGAGCAGCGCGATTAAGAGCAGAGCCCCGCCGCCGAAGAAACCCGCCGTCTGCCCGACGAGTCCGAGCGCGGCCAGAAGCAAGAGGCCGAGCCCCAGGACGCTCAGCACCACGGCGGCCCGCCGCGCGTCGAAGAAAGACGAGAGACGACTGACGAGCGATGCTCCATCATCAACCGTCTTCACGCGTCGCCTCGCCGGTGGTTCGTTGAGCGCGCTCCCCGCGAGCAGGCTGCGCGTCGAGTGGCGCGCGAGGCTCCGCAGGCTCCACACGATGCAGGCGAGAGACGCCGAGACGCCGCCCGCCACGCCGAGCGCGAAAGACTTCGGCGAGGCGTGCAGCGCGAGCGCGCTCGTCCCCGTCGCCCCGACCCACCAAGAGCCGAGCCCAAGCATCACGAGCCTGCCGTAGAGGTACGCGCCCAAGATGCCGACGAGACTTCCCGCGACGGTCAAGACGAGCGCCTCGCCCATGAAAATCCGCCGCACGCGCGACGCCGGGAAGCCGAGCGACTGAAGGACTCCGATCTCCCTCAAGCGCTGCTCGACGCCGAGCCGGAAGAAGAGCGCCGCGAGCAGCAAGGCCGAGACGACGAGGAAGAAACTGAAGTACAAAAAATATTCGCCGAAGTCCGTCGCCCCCTGCGACGCTTCGAGCCCTTCGGCGCGCGCCGCGAAGACCGTCAGCCCCGACTCCAAAGGGTCTATCTCCCCGCGCAGCGCCGCGCGGTAAGCTTCGAGCGCGCCTTCCGCCGTCGCGCCTTCCGCCGCGCGGACGCGCAAAGAGGTCAACTTCCCGAAGCGCGTCTGCCAGAGTTCCTGCGCGCGCGCGAGGCGGACGAAAGCCTTCGGCGTCGTCCGTCGCTCATCCCAGTAGTCTTCGTCGCGCTGCCGGATGCGCGCCAGTTCGACGGGGAACGGCGGATCCCAACTCGAAAGACTCTCCGAGCCGCTGATGCCGGGATAGTTGGGCACGAGTTCGCGGTCGGCGGCCAAGCCCTCGAAGGGCACGACGCCCGCCAGACGAAACCGCGCCTCGCGCGTCACGAGCCGCCCGTCGTCCGCCCACAGGTAATATTCGAGCGTCACCTCCGCGCCCGGCGCGACGCCGAGGTCGTTCGCCGCCCACTCGTTGAGGATGATTTCGGAAGGCTCGCCCGTCTCGCCTTCCCGCGCCGCCCGCACGTCGAACCGCTCGCCGTCGTCCCGCCGCCCCGCCGCCCTCAGACCCTCGAAGCTCAGAGGGTCGAGCGCCGTCACCAGCGAGTAAGGAACCTCGCGCCCGTTCGCGCGGACGGCGTTGGCGAGGTAAGAGAAGACGGACGCGGGCCGCATCTTCAAACGCTCGGCGGCGTCTGTCGCCGACTCGGCGAGCGCGTCATTGACGAGCCCGCTCTCGCTCTCGACCGCGACGCCGCGCCCCCCTTCGAGCGCGCGCAGCTTAACGCCCACGTCTTCGACCGCGAACTTCTCGCGCAAGGCGCGGCGCAAGGCTTCCGTTCTCGCGGACGAGCCCGCGCCCTCCACGCCTTCGCGCGCCGCGACCAGAAGCGTATTGACTTTACCTTCCTGCGCCAGACTCTTCTGCAACAGCCGCAAAGGGACGAAGACCGCGCGCACCGCCGTCTGCTGCGGGCGCAACGAGAACTCGCCGAGCGCCGAAGCCGCAAGCGATTCGCGCACCGTCAGCCGGAGCGTGCGCCCCACGTCCTCTTTACGCCCGTGCAAGGATTCGACCGGGATGGCCGAAGGCTTCTCGACCCTCACCAGCAAAACTTCTCCCGCCCCCGCCTTCAACTCTTCGGCGAGCGCCGCGCTCAACAAAACCTCGTCGCCGCGCGGCGTCGCCTTCTCCGCCTCGGCCCCGCGCCCGTGGAACTGCCAGAAGCGCTCGTCCACGCCATAGACCTGCACGCGCGTCCCGCGCCGCCCGCTCGCCTCGTGCGTCGCCGTGCCTTCGATGAAGACGACGGGACAGACCGCGCCGAGCCCTGCTTCCGAGTGCGCCGCTTCCGCCTCGACCTCCGCCGCCAACTGCTCGCGGAAGAAGCCGCCCGCCGAGACGACGACCTGCTCCGTGCTGCCGAGCCTTTGCAGGAACAACTCGCGCAGGCTCGCCCGCACCGACTCGCCCACCACCAAAGCCCCCGCCAGCACCGCCACCGCCGCGCCCACGCCCAACACCACGGCCACGTTCGTCCGCCAGTAGTAAGCGAGATTGCGTTTGAGGAGCGTCGTGCTTCGCATCGGTTTAAGAAGGGGGTAAAAGGTGAAAAGGGTAAAGGGGTCAAAGGGATTAGGGAGCCGCCCCCTCGTCCCTTTTACCCTCTT
>DASTQX010000520.1:0-2943 GCA_035761505.1 Pyrinomonadaceae bacterium | reverse complement strand
TGAGCGTGAGCATCGTCGTCATGATGAAGCCCCAAGAGGGGTCGCCGACCTGATTGGCCTGTAGCCAGCGCGCGACGATGAAGGTCTGGAAGAGGCTCAGGACGACCGTCAGATAGCGCGTGTACTGGTTAATCTTCTGGCGGCCCGCCTCGCCCTCCTCCTGCAACTTCTTGAGCGTGGGGAAGACGGTCGTCATCAACTGGAGGATGATCGAGGCCGTGATGTAGGGCGTGACGCCGAGGGCGAAGACCGAGATGGTCTGGAAGTTGCCGCCCGAAAAGAGGTCGAGCACGCCGAGGAGGGTGCTGCCGACCTCCTGCCAGACGCGCTTCAACTGTTCGCGGTCAATGCCGGGCGCGGTGACGTGCGCGCCGAAGCGATAGACGGCCAAAAGACCCAGCGTAAACAGGATGCGCTTGCGCAAATCCGGGACGCTGAACATGTTTCGGACGGCGGCGAAAAACTTCTCCATGTTTTTAAGCTTTCAGCTTTTGAGCTTTTAGCAGTTAGCTTTCGGCAATCGGCCACCTCAGGCCGCTCGGCCTGAAGGCTTCAACTCGTCGCCCCTTCCAGAGAGCTAAGAGCTTAAAGCCAACTGCTAAAAGCTTAATAACGCTGAAGACGCTCGAAGAGATTTCCGTCGTCTCTCGCGCGTCCCCAGCGTGTCTCTTGGTGAACCGGTTGTCAAAGCGGTTCGGGCCGGTCGCTACTCGCTGACGGGCGCTTCGGCGGGCTTGCGGGCCGACTCGATGACGCTCGCCGTGCCGCCGGCGTCCTCGATCTTCTGGCGCGCGCCCTTCGTGAAGCGGTGCGCGGAGACGCGCAGAGCCTTCGTCAGTTCGCCCGTGCCGAGGACGACCACGTCGCGTTTGCCTTTGGCGATGACGCCGCGCTCGTGCATCAGTTCGGGCGTGATTTCGTCGTCGGCCTCGAAGCTGTTTTCGAGCGCCGCGAGCGTGACCTCGATCCACTGCTTCTTAAAGATGTTGGTGAAGCCGCGCTTCGGCAGACGCCGCTGCAAGGGCATCTGGCCGCCCTCGAAGCCGATCTTCATCGAATACCCGGAACGGGACTTCTGCCCCTTGTTGCCGCGCCCGGCGGTCTTGCCGAGGCCGGAGCCGGGGCCGCGCCCCACGCGCTTCTTTTTGTGCGTCGAACCCTTCGCCGGGTGCAGGTTGTTCAAACCGATAGCCATCTCAAACCTCGTAAATGGTGAATGGTAAATGGTGAATGGTAAGAACTGGTTTTATCCATTTACCATTGACCATCTACTATTTACCTCTATTCGATTATCCGCAAGAGGTGCGGGACTTTGGCGACGACGCCGCGCATGGCGGGCGTGTCGGGGCGCTCGACCGTCTGGTTCAGCTTGGTGAAGCCGACGCTGCGCACGATCTCTTTCTGCGTCTTCGGGAAGCCGATGGCGCTGCGGTAGTACTGGATTTTAATCCGCCCGCCGCCCTGCTGGTGATTCTCTTCTGCCATTTCAAACCTCGTAAATGGTAAACGGTGAATGGTAGATGGTGAAGGAGCGATTCTCCCCTTCACCATTTAACATTGACTATTGACCAGCTTATAGCTCCTCGACCTGCTTGCCGCGCAGGCGGGCCACTTCCATCGGGTCTTTCATGTTGAGGAGGCCGTCGAAGGTCGCGCGCACGACGTTGTGCGGGTTGCCGGAGCCGAGCACTTTGGTACGCACGTCATGGACGCCCGCCGCCTGCATGACGGCGCGCACCGCGCCGCCCGCGATGACGCCCGTGCCTTCGGAGGCGGGCTTCATCAGGACGCGCCCCGCGCCGTGCTCGCCGATGATCGGGTGCGGGAGCGTGTTGCCGATGAGCGGGATGCGGATGAGGCTCTTCTTCGCCGCCTCGATGGCCTTCTTGATGGCGACCGGCACTTCGCGCGCCTTGCCCGTGCCGAAGCCGACGTGGCCCGCGCCGTCGCCCACGACGACGAGCGCCGCGAACGAGAGGTTCTTGCCGCCCTTGACGACTTTCGTCACGCGGTTGATGGAGATGACCTGATCGGTGAGATCAAGCCCTGCGGATGGGATTCTCTGTCTCGGTTGTCGCATTGCTTATCCTTCGGCCCCTGCTTCCGCCGCCGTCGCTTCTTCACCCTCGGAGGCGTTCGCGCTTAACTCTTCCCTGTTCAGACCGGCCTCACGCGCCGCGTCGGCGAGCGCCTTGACGCGACCGTGATAGCGGTAGCCGCCGCGGTCGAAGACGACGGAGTGGATGCCCTTCTCGACGGCGCGCTCGGCGATGGCGCGGCCCACGCGCTCGGCGGCCTCGATGTTGCCGCCCGTGCCGCCGCGCAAGTCCTTCTCGGTCGTCGAGGCGGAGGCGAGCGTCGTCCCCTGCTCGTCGTCAATCAACTGGGCGTAAATGTGGTTCAGGCTGCGGTAGATGGCGAGGCGCGGGCGCTCGCTCGTCCCCCGCACCTTGCGGCGGATGCGCGTGTGCACCGCCCGCCGAACCGCTGCTCTATCTCTCTGTGCCATTTCAAATCCTCGTGATAAGCGTTGAGGGATGAGAAAAGCCTTTATCTCATCACCCGTCACTTATCTCTTATCACTATTTCCCGGTCTTGCCCGGCTTCAGTTTCAGTTGCACGTCGGCATAGCGCACGCCCTTGCCCTTGTAGGGGTCGGGGCGGCGGAGGTTGTGCATCTCGGCGGCGACCTGCCCAAGCTTCTGCTTGTCAATGCTCGTCAGCGTCAGCGTGAGCTGGTACTGCTGGATCGAGGACTTTGCCGGGACGCGCTCGCCCTTGACCTCGACGCCCTCTGGCAACTCGAACTCGACCGGGTGCGAGTAGCCGAGCGAGAAGACGATCTTCTTCGCCTGAATGTCGGCCTTGTAGCCGACGCCGACCAAGTCCATCTGCTTCGTGAACCCTTCGGTCACGCCGACGACGGCGTTGTTCGCCAGCGCG